>JAQBFV010000001.1:0-2902 GCA_032123035.1 Betaproteobacteria bacterium
AGAACCGAGTTCTTCAACACAATAGGCCAATAGCAGTCACGCGAACACCCGGTCCACGCTCATCAGGATCGGCAGCGGAATCGTGAGGCCGAGCGAGCCCACTTGACAGTGTAGAGGGTAACCGGCTTGTGGCGACCGCGCACCGGAATCGTCTCAACGAGACGACAATGGAACTCTTCGCCGATTTCCCGCGCCGTGGCCTCGGCAATGAGAATCTGAGTTCCAAAGCGCTTGTTCTCTTGCTCGATGCGCGCAGCCAAGTTGACGGCATCGCCGTGCACCGTATACCCGAGACGCCCTGAGCTGCCCACGGTGCCGGCGACCATGGTGCCGGTATTGATTCCGATGCGCGTGTTCAAGGTAAAGCCATTGCTGAACCGATGAGCGCCAAGCGTATCCTGAATCTCGAGCGCGGCCTCAACCGCGTTGGCGGCGTGGCGAGAGTTCTGTAGAGGAAGATTGAAGGTGGCCAGAATGGCGTCACCCTGAAACTGGTGGATGACCCCGCCCTTGCTCTCGATCGGTGCCGTCACGAGCGAGAAGTACTCGTTGAGCAAGAGGATGATCGCCCGAGGATCCATACGCTCGGTCAAGGTGGTGAAGCCCGCGATATCGGAGAAAAACACTGTCGCTTCCCGCAAATCAGGGTCGAGCATCCCCGCGTCGGCGATAACCTGGTTCATGATCGCCTTCGGAATGAACTTGCCGAACGTCTCGTGCATCAGCTCCCGCTTCCTCAAGCCGTCGATCACGGCCTCTCTCGCACGTTCGAGCTGACGCTCGGTCTCGACCCGTGCCGTAACGTCACGCTGCACGGCAACATACTGGTAGATGACACCACGATCGTCACGGATCGGTGCGATCGACCACTCCATGACGAACTCCCGCCCGTCCTTGCGGTAGTTTACGGTCCGCCCTTCCCATGTTTCGCCACGACTAAGCCTCGGTCTGAGGTCGTTGAAAATCGATCGGTCCGTGCTCGGTCCCTGCAGGACACGGGGCGATTGCCCGAGGATCACTTCCTTCGACCAGCCAGTCATCCGTTCGAAGGCCGGGTTCACATAGACGACGGTCGGGCCGGGAAATTCGAGATCCGCCGTGGTAACCAGAATGCTCTCCAGGGCCGCCTCGAGAAGCGCCAACGGCGCAATCTTCTTCGTGGGATCCAGATTCATCGCCTACGGAAGCAACTTGAATATGATGAAATTTCGGCGCTCATTGCGGTGATTCTGATTCCCGCAAATCCGTTTATCAACGCGGCGGTCCGCGGTTCCGCAAGTCTGCGAGGGTCCGCGACAAGGGGCGCGATCCGCCCCTTGTCGCGAGGATCACACTGCAAAGATAGCCGCCGCTTACTCACTTCGATCGTAAGGGCGCCATCGGTCGGTTGAGATTCGCTGGGCATTGTCTCATGCTGTGGGTTCGCGGCGGCGCTACGCAACCGACTCCTTGAACGGCAGTCAGCACGCCGGTTGCGAGCACCGTGCAGTACGAATATTTGGCGGCAGCGGGCCGCCCGCTACCTCCAGAGCTTCACCCGCGTAGGACGGATGTGGAACAGCGCCCGGTCATGAGGCACTGCGCGGTTGCCCCATTGATTCTCCATCCTTTTCTCCCTTCCCTTCCTCGGTTTCTGAGCCGCCGGTGAACGGCAGCTAACGGGAATTTCGACTGTCTCCTTTGGGTCGATAGCGCCCGTTCACTTTTCCTGAAAGCGGACCCGCTAAGCGGACGTTCGGGGGCTCTGATTTGGCCGGCGGGAATGCCTGCTGTTGATCGAAAACGGACGTCTTGCATTTGCGGAAAACGTGGGGAAATCATGACGTCACTAACCTGCCGTGCCGCGTTTTGGCGAGCCACGGTTAACCAACGATAAAGGGCTTCGGAAGCTTTCCCCCGCTTTTATGCGATCCTCCGCTCGACCGCGCCATGACGACCCTGTCCAGCACACTCTCCGCTCATGCGCTCGCAGATGCGCTCGAAGCGACGCGCACCCGACTCGACGCGCTCGCCGACACCCTGGCGGCCGACGACTGGGTCGGGCCGTACGCGGAAACCCTCAATCCGCCGCTCTGGGAATACGGCCATATCGTCTGGTTCCAGGAGCACTGGTGCCTGCGCCAGAAACCCGGTCGCCGGCCAGATGAATCTCCGCTGACCGCGCCGCTCGCGGCCTCGCGCATGGACTGGGCGGACTGGCGCTACAACTCGTCGCGCATTCCGCATACCGCGCGCTGGCAGGTCGGGTTGCCGACGCCATCCGAAACCCGCGCCTGGGGGCGCGAGGTGCTCGACGCGGTGAAGGGCAGGCTCGCGCAGGGCAGTCTCGATGCCACGTTCGCGTACTTGTGCGAGCTGTCGCTGCATCACGAGAACATGCACATCGAGGCCTGGTGGATGATGTGGCAGCAGCGCGGGCTGCGACCGCCGACACCGCCCGACCTCGCGCGTCTCGATGGTGCAACGCCCATCCGTTTCGACACTGCGCGCGCCGTGCTGGGCAGCCCGCAGGACAACGGGTTCGTGTTCGACAATGAGAAGTGGGCGCACGCGGTCGATGTCGCCGCATTCGAGATTGACGCCCAACCGGTGACGAACGCCGAATACGCGCGCTTCGTGGCCAACGGTGGTGCGCCGCCGGAACACTGGCGCCGCGCCGGCGATGGCTGGGCCCTGCAACGCTTCGATCGCTGGATTCCACTGCCACCGAAGGAGCCTGTGATCCATGTCAGCCGCCCGGAGGCCGAGGCCTATGCCGCCTCGACCGGCCGCCGCCTGCCGCGCGCGGCGGAATGGGTGCATGCGAGCGGCAACATTGGGTTCGCCGTCGGGCGCTGCTGGGAATGGACCGCCGATGCCTTCGCACCCTACGCGGGGTTTTCGCCCGACCCGTATGCGGACT
>JAQBFV010000002.1:0-51728 GCA_032123035.1 Betaproteobacteria bacterium
AGCATCAGCAGCCCAAGCAAGGCTTGCCCACGCTGCCTCGACCGGGGCTCCCGACGAGAGCGGCACGCGACGGTCATGTCAGCCTCAACGGGAGCCAGCAGTCGCGGCGCGGGCTCCCTGCGGGGCGGCGCGCTCGCGTACCTCGGAGCGCGGCCGGTCGCCGTCGCCGCGCGGCGTTGCCTTCTCCGTTTTGCTTTTCGCCGTGCCGTTGTCCTTCGGTTCGTCGTTCGTCGGCTGGTTCCCACTGGCCGCTGGCCGCTGGCGGTAGCCTTCCCCGACCGAACCCGACAGGACTTCCACGCTCTGCCCGACTTTCAGATCGATGCGACGGCTCGACTGCGGCACTTCGACGGTGACGGCTCCGTCAGGCCGCACTCGATGGACGATCGCAGACCCGCCCGCCGGCTGTCGGTCCTGGATCGCGCGGTCGTTGATCCAGACCGTTGTCCGCCCGTCGCTGCGTCGGACCATGCCACCATACGTGATGGTTTGTGGGACCGGCTCGGCGACCTCTACGGTTGCTTCAGTCGCTTCGGTCGCGACTGTGCCCCTTGTGCGCTGGCTGCGGGCGACGTCGAGCGAAGCGCGCTGGGAAGGCGTAAAGAAGAGGCGCCCCAGCGAAGAGTCCGCTGCCGCCGCTGGCGTGGCAAGGGCGACGACAATGCAGGCGAACGCAAAACGCATCATCATTTTCTCCCTCCGGAAGCCTTCACCTTCGCGGTTATCCATGAGACCTCGCAATCGGCCGTCACGTTCGGCTGATAGCGGATGATGCCGCCCGTGTAGATGCGGCTCATGTCACACTGGTCGAGGTTAAAGATCCCGACGTTCTGGCGCGCCAGCAGGTCGAAGAAACGGTTGATGTCCTCCTCATGCAGCAAGCGGAAACGCAGGCGCATCACTGACTCGAGCAGCTCGATCTCGCCGGGGTTAAGAGCAGCGGCATACCGATATTTCTTCCGCGCGCTGATCTGGTAGTCGACGCCAAACAGGTCTGCCTGCTGGTTGGTGAGGCGCAGCCCGTCGAGCCAGTTGATGCGCTTCTCCTCCCCGACGAATCCGACACGCTGCAGAGACCGGAAGGCATCACGGTAACGCACGATGATGTCCTTCTCGTCGCCCGACTTCTGCAACCGTGTGCGGGCCTCAATGAGCCGTGCCTGCTGTTGCGCGAGCTGCCGTTGTGACGAAGCCTTGAGCTGCTCTGTCGAATAGACTGCCGCTGCCGCCACGAGCAATACGGCGAACAGCACGAGCAGCGGATTCTTGAGCGCCTGAAGGTCAGCCTGGTTCATACGTTGGGCCTGAATACGACCAGCAGCTTGAATTCGGCCGTGCCAGTCTGCTCGCGGTTGTCGAGCGTGTTGCCGGAGAGCTGCAGTGTCGGGTTCACGTCGAGCGGAAGCTTGACGACCCGAACCTCGGCGACGGACGGGTCTTTCTCGATACGTTCCGCGAAACCGTTGATGATGTCGATTGCCGCGCGGTAATCGCCGCGGAACGGGCGGAGCTCGCCCTGGATGAGACCGCTTTGCTTGCGTACGAGCGCGGACGTTGCCGGCGCCAGGGGGTTGAAGACCGGCACTGCAGGTGCCGCAGCTTCCGCAGTGCGCGTGCCCTGGTTTCCCGCCTCGATCGCGGTGGTGCCGTACTTCCACCCAAACTCCCTGATGACAATAGTCCGGCTCGGCTCGAGCGCTCGGCTCACGACCGCCATCATCGCGAGCGGGGTGCGCGTGCCCTCGCGCAGCTTTCGGGCAATTTCGACCGTCCGCTTCAGGTTCTCCGCCGACGCCGGTGCCGCGGGAAACTGGCGGGTAATCTCCAAGTATTGCGCAGAAAGCTGCGCGGTCTCGCGTGCTGCCAATTGTTCCTCGCCGCTCTGCTCCAGCGTCTTCAGCAGGTCTGCGCCGGTCCAAACGACGGCGGTGAGCGCGATCGCTGCGCTTGCCGCGTAAATTCCCCGCCGCGCCTGATAGCGCTTGTGGCCGAGCGTGACGTTGACGGGCGCCAGGTTGCTCTGCGGCGTCTTGGAACCCAGGAGCTGAAGATAGATGACGTAGGGCGACACATCGAGCAGGGATTCGGCCAGTCCCAGCCGCGTCGCCAGCTCGTGGCGGCCGAGCCGCACGCAGTCGAGGCTCGGGTTGTCGCGCGCGACTGCGGCCGTGACCTCAACGAGATCATCGCGCTGGTCGAGCAGCAGTACCGTAAGCTGCTCATCGAGCGTCATCGTGCGCAACGCGTGCAGGTAGAGCCGCGTGTTCGAGACTTCCTCGCCGACGTAGCGGGCCCGGTCGCTGCTCTTGCCGCCGTCGCTGCGCGTAAGGCGGCTCAACCGGAACTGCCGGTCGCGGAAAAACGTGAGCCGCAGCCCGCCGGTGTGCTGTCCCACGACCAGGAGATTGCTGGCCTTGAGGTCCAGCTTCTGCGGAAGCGCGGCGCTGACCATGGGCAGAAGATAGACGCCAGCGACCGGAAGGCCGCGCGCCACCAAGGCCTTCAGCCACTCATCGATGAGTTCGGGATTGGTGAGCGCCGAAAAAAGATAACGATCATCGCGGCGCTTGCTGGTGTCGCGGCCCAGCAGCCACGACGTCAGGTACGGGGTATTGCGGTAATGCTGCCGCAGCTTGCGGTTCACCATCTGGGTGCGATCGGACCCGAATGCGTGAGGCAACGTCTCGAAACGGTAGTCCTCTTCGACGGCGTCCACCATCACGGTGGCGGGCATGTAGTCGCACGACGCCAGGTATTCGCGGAAAGCGGCGAGTCCGCCCGCATCGTTGTCGAACACCTCGCATTCGCGAATAAGGTTGCCGCGCCAGCGCGCGACCGTCGCCCCTTGGGCCGAGATGCCGATCAGAAGTTTGTCAGCCATTCAACTTCCGTGACGGGTGAATAAGAAACGGGAAAACCCAAAGGATGCTCCGAAAAGCCATGGGGAACCATTGCTTATTTCTCGTTTTCCGGCCATTAAAACTTCATTTTGCCCAAAATATCATACACCGGCGAGATCGTGGACCACATGATGAGAGCAAGAAGCACGCCCAGGCCCAGGGTGAGGCTGGGCTCAAGGAGTTTGAGCCCGTTGTCCACTGCCTCGCGGACATCCCGCGTGTAGAAGTAGTTCACGTTCTTTAGCGAGACGTCGATTGCCCCGGTTGCCTCGCCGACCCTTAGCATTCGAATCACGAGCGGCGGAAAGATCCCGAGGTTCTGGAACGTCTCGGTCAGCGTCTCCCCGGCGTTGATCTGCTGGCCGGCACGCATCAGCGCATCGGCGATGACCCTGTTGCCCACGATGTCCTCGCTGGTCTTTAAGGCGTCGAGCACGGTAATTCCCGACTGGTACATCAATGCAAAGAAATTGGAGAAACGCGCAAGAATAATCTTCAGCAGGATAGGCCCGAGGACGGGCAGGCGAAGCTTCGCGTGGTCCCACAGATAAGCGATTTTCGGGTTGCTCCTGATGAGCAGCACGAGGGCGGCGGCCACAGCCACCGGCACGCCGAACAGAAACGGCCAATAGTCAATGACGGCATTGGAGGCGAATATCAGCACCCGGGTCTGAATGGGCAGTTCCATTCCCATGGTTTTGAGGAGCGAGGTGATCTGCGGAACGAGATAGATCAGGAGGAAAACCACCACCGCGAGCACGACGACCAGCACCATCGCCGGATAGATCAGCAGGCGCTTGGTCTGGGAAGCGAGCTCATCCTGCCACCTCAGCGACGCAGCCAGGTTCTCGAATACCTCGGCGAGTCGCCCGCTCTGCTCGCCGGCGCGCAGCAGGCTCGTGAACACGTTGTCGAAGACGCTCGGGTGCGCGGCGGTGCACTGGGACAGCACCCGGCCGCCTTCCATGTCCTCGGTCATGGAGGTCAGGACCTCGCGGAACCGCGCGTTGTCGCTCGAGTCGCGCAGATCGCGCAACCCGTCCAGGAGCGGGATGCCGGAGCGGTACATCTGCTCCATGTCGAAGCAGAAGTTGATCAGATCCTGGCGCGTGATCTTGCCGCGCCCGAAGCCGGCTGTTTCCCGCTCGACCTGCTTGTAGGTGATGAGGTCGAGTCCCATGCGCCGCAGGCGCAGTTCGAGATCGACGTCGTTGACGGCCTCAAGGCCGCCCCGGGCGGGGCGCCCGCCCCGGTCTATCGCCTTGTACTCGTAGGTAGGCACCGCTTTGCGTGTTCAACGTTCAAGGTTCAATGTTCAATGTTCTACGCCAATACTGCAACTTTGAACCTTGAACGTTGAACCCGGAACGGGCACTAGTCGAACCGCCCGGTAAGATCCACGGTGCGGCGCACCTCGGCGAGGCTGGTGCTGCCGTCGATGACGCGCTGCAGCCCCTCCTCGGCAAGCGACCGGAATCCCTTGGCGAGCGCCGCGGTGCGGAGTTCCTTGGCGGTTCCCCGGCGCGCGACGAGCTCGTCCAGATCTCCGTCCATCACCAGCAGCTCCATTATGGCCATGCGGCCTTTGTAGCCCTTGTTTTCACAGTTCTTGCAGCCGACCGGGCGGTAGACGTAGGAAACTTTCTGTCCCAGCGAGCCGAAGAGCTGCCGCTCCTCCTTAGGCGGGGCATAGGCTTCTTTGCAGTGCGTGCAGAGCACGCGAACCAGCCGTTGTGCGATCACTCCAATGATGTTGCCAGCCATGATTTCCGGCGTTATGCCGATATCGAGCAGCCGGGGAAAGGTGCCCAGCGCAGAGTTCGTATGCAGCGTCGTGAACACCTGGTGGCCGGTCATCGCCGCGCGGAACGCCATCTCGGCTGTTTCCTTGTCGCGCACTTCGCCCACCAGGATGATGTCGGGATCCTGCCGCATGATCGAGCGAATCCCATCCGCGAACTCCATGCGCGCCACCTCGTTCACCGAGGTCTGTCGCATCAGTGTGAGCGGGTACTCAACCGGATCCTCCAGGGTCATAATGTTGACGGTCTCGTCGTTCACCTGTGCCAGAAGCGAGTAGAGTGTCGTCGTTTTTCCGCTGCCCGTGGGGCCGGTGACCACCAGTATGCCCTCGGGCCGCGCCAGCATCACGTCGAGCTTGGCTACGGTCTCCTTCGACAGATTCATGCGGTCCAGGCTGATGATCGATTTTTCGCGGTCGAGCACGCGCAGCACGATGTTCTCGCCATAAATGGTGGGCTGTGCGGAGACCCGGAAATCGATCGGGCGGCCATTGAGCGTCAGCGACAACCGGCCGTCCTGGGGCGAGCGCGTCTCGGCGATGTTCATGCCGCTGACAACCTTGATGCGCACCGTGATGCCGGGCAGGTAAGTCTTGTGCAGGCTGCGCACGGTCTCGAGCACGCCGTCGATGCGGTAGCGAATGCGTAAGAAAGCATACTCCGGCTCGAAATGGATGTCCGAGGCGCTGCGTTTCACCGCGTCCACCAGCAGCGCGTTAACCAGCCGGACCATGGGCTGGGTGTACTCGTCACCACCGGCTACCTGAAGGCTCTCGTAATCGATCTCGCCGGTCTCGATCTCCTTGAGGATGCCGTCGACCGAGAGCTCGTAGCCATAGAACTGGTCGATGTATTCACCGAGTTGGGCTTCGCTCGCGAGCTGGGTCTTGATCTCGATTTGAGCCCCCAGCATGGCGCGCAACTGGTCCATCGCGACCACGTTGAAAATCTCGGTGGTGGCGATGGTGAGAATCTGGTCAGCAGGATCGAACGCAATCGGCAAGATCCGGTTGCGGCGCGCAAATTCCTGGGCCACCATCCTCAGCGCCTCGGGATCGGCAACCACGTGCCCGAGGTCGATCGCCTCCTGCCCAATGGTGCGCGCCATGATGTCGCGGATGGCGCTCTCGGTGACGAAACCGAGGCGCACCAGCAGGCGGCCGATGGGGATGTTGTTGTGGCGCTGCTCGGCCAGTGCGATCGAGAGCTGATCGGTGGTGATCAGCCCCTGCTGGACCAAAAGTTCGCCGAGACGGAGTTTCTTGCGCTGTTCAGCCATGGTGCGTGAAGCGGATGTCCACGGCTGCTTATTCTACCTGCGAGGCGAGTTTGCCAATGCGCTCTTGTGCCTGTGCGAGGTTGAAGTGGGTGTGCCCCTTGGCTGCAGCGAGCTCCGCCGCCTGCCGGTAGAAGCGGAGCGCAACCTTGGGCTGGCCGACGTGCTCGAGGCTGACCGCGAGGTTGTAGGCGTAATCCGGGTTCGTTGGCTCGAGATGATGGGCCTGGAAGTAGGCGTGCTGCGCTGACGGCCACAGGGACTGGTCGGCATAAAGGTTGCCGAGCGTGAAGTAAAGGTACGGGGACGGCTCGCGCGCGATCAGGCTTTTCAGGCGGGATTCCGCGGCGATGGGATCGGCACGGCCGAGCAGGCCGATCAGCCCGCTTTGCGCGAGCGCGTGCCGGGGATCGAGTTCCAGTATGCGCATATAGCGCTTGGTGGCTTCCTCGCTGTCACCCTCTAGCGTTGCGATCGCGGCCAGGCCAAGCAGCGCGTCGCTGTTCCTCGGCTCGGCGCGCAGCAGCTGGTTGTAAAGGTTCTTGGCCTCGTCGAGTCGGTTTGCCTGAAGCGCAGCGTAGGCCCGAGGCAACAAGGGATTCATGGCGGGTTCGGGACTGCCGCGGCTGACCACGATCGTGTTGCGCTCCGGCGCGGTTGGCTCGGGCGCGGCTGCGCGCGGCGCCGGCCGCGGGGTTGGACGCGGAGTCGGCTGGACGACCGGCGTGGGCGCGCTCGTCGCGGTGCCGGCAACGCTGGGCGGAAGCACTGAGGCCGCAGGCAACGGAGCTGGAACGGGCGCGGCGGTTGGCGGCTGTGGTAGCTGCGTCAATGGGGGCAGCGGCCCCCTGGGCGCTACCGGTGCCTGGCGGATCAGCATGCTCGGCTGGAAAATCTGCAGCGCGACATAAACAGCGAATCCGATGGCGATCAGCACGGCAATGATGCCGAGCACGACAATCGGGTAATTGCGGAGATTGGCCCCTGCGCCAGACGACTGCGGCCGGGCTCCAGCCTGGAGCACTGTCGCGGCCTGAGCCTGCTCCCGCGCCGCGCCAGGCGCCGGAGCCGGCTGCGCGGCCGCTGCGGGCTGGGGCGAGGCTAATGCCTCCCCAACTAGCGGCTCGAGCGACAACTCCGCATGAGCGGAAGCAGTGCTCGCATTCGCAGCTGCCGTGGCGGGCGCTTCCTGCCGCGCATCGCCACGGTCCTTGGCGGCCTTTTCCAAGGCCTTCATCAACAGGCTCATTGAGCCGCGCCCGCCGGTTCCGTCGATTCCTGGATTCGCTGGTTTGGCGGCCGCAGATCTTTCGGCACTTTGCTCAGATCGGGTTTGGGCTCCGGTTGCGGCAGGAAACGCTGGAAGAACTTGAGCTCGTCACTCTCGAGCGTCGGATTGGTGACGATGGTCGTCCGCAAGAAGATGATGAGCTCGGTCTTGGTGGACTCCTCCTTTTTCAGGGCGAAGGCTTCCCCGAGGTCGGGAACGTTGCCGACAAAAGGCACCTGGTCGCGGTTACTTTTCACGTCATCCTGCATCAGACCGCCAAGAACGACGGTCTGGCCATTGGCGATCTGCAGCACGGATTCCATCTCGCGGATCTGCACCTGGGGCACCGGGTTGGTGACGCCGGCTGCGGCCAGGCTCGGGTTGGGATCGTTGACAAACTTGATGACGCGCGAAATCGTGGGGCGAATCGTGAGCGAAACCCGCCCATCGTCGTTGATTTGCGGCGTCACCCCCATCACCACCCCAACGGCCACTGTCTTCGCAGTCGTGGTGAAGTTTACAAGCGAACTCGTTTGATTCTGGGTGGTGTCAGACTTAACCTCGAAGTAGACGACATTGTCCACGACCTTGAGCAGCGCGGTCTGGTTGTTGAGCGCCATCAACTTCGGGCTCGACAGGACCTTGGTGTTACCGAACTCCTCGAGCAGCTTCACCGTGAGCTGGACTTGCCCTACGCGCACGTTGGCCTCGTTGTAGGAAAGCGCGAAGATGTTCGCAAGCTGAAGGCCACCCAGAGTAGTACCAAAGCCCGCGAGCTGGCCCAGCGTTGAGAAGGCGATGCCACCGCTTTCCGAGACGCGTGACCAGTCGACTCCCGCCTGGTAGTTACGCGAAAGCTGCACTTCGACGATGGTTGCCTCGATCAGCACCTGGCGCTGCATCGAGGTGACGATGCTGTCGATGTGCGCTTGGACCAGTTGATGCTGCTTTTCCGTGGCGTTAACCGTCACCGTTCCCGACATGGAATTCACGATAATGTCGTCCGGCAACAGCGAGGTGCGCTGCGCTCCCCCGGTTGCTGTGATGACCGACGAGGCCAGCGTCGGCGCCCCCTGGCCGGCGCGACTGGCGGCTTCTATCTGCTTCGTGCGCAACTCCTGTTCCTGCTTGACCAGCGCGAGGCGCTCGGCCCGGGCCTGGGCATCGAGGCTCTGCAGGCGGGTCGAGTTCAGGATGGCGCGGATGTTTTCGCGCAGTTCCCCCCAGAAATCGTTGCGTGAGGTCATGGTCACGGTCGTGCTCGACCCCCCGGCCCCACCCGGCGCGGCTGTGGCGCCAGTTCCGCCACTCGCGGCACCAATCTCACCGGAAACGCCAATCGTCGAATTGGTATTGCGGACCATGTTCACGTAGCCGACGCGGTACGTCTTGACGTAAGACACATCGGGCGAAACGATGATCGTGTTGCCCTCCACGCGGTAACGCATGCTCACCTGCATGGTGACACGTTCCAGTATCGCCGGCAGCGTTTCATTGACCGCATTCAAGCTCACCAGGCCGGTGATCCCGGGGTGGATATCGATGTTCTGCTTGGTGTCGCGCGCCAGGGCGAGGAGCAGATCCTTGACCTGCACTTCGTTCACCACCACGGTGTAGGTCTGCGGCTTGACCGTCGGCTTCGGCGGGGGCACGAATGTGCTGACGCGCGCCGGGGGCGGAATGGCCCGGTCCGCCTCGGGCTTTGGTCTGGGCTTTTCGAGCCCGATGTGGCCTTTAGAAGTCGGGATATACGGCTTGTAGGCCGAGCAGCCCGCGACCATCACGCTGACAATGAGCGGGACTATCCACCCGCGTACCGAGAATACCGGGAACAGACCCAATTTCAGCAGCGCGGTGTCACTCAGGCGTGACTTCGCAGAGCCGTGACTGCCTTCTGATTCCGCTACAGATCGCATCGCGTTGTTTGTCCCCTGATCGAGCCATCCCTTGCTGTAAGGGGGGTCTTTGCCCGGGCGGGGTCACGAAGCTCCGTGCCGATCGATCTCCTCCCGTACCCCCGACACCGTGCGCAAAAACGGGCGATTCCCTTTAAGGGATTCTGGCAGTTTATCAAGAGCTTCCTGAGCCGCACGATAACTATTGAAGCTCCCGTAAAGAACGGTTAACCACGGTTTTCGCTTTGCTTGGGTACGATACACAAAAACTTTATTTATTTCAACAACCTTTGCAAGATCGTTGAGATGGGACCTTAGAAATTCAGGGGCGTTGGTTCCTAGCAACTGGATGCTGAACGTCTTGGGCGCCTCGGTTGCAAGCCATTCCTCGGTCGCGGCGACCCGAACCTCAAGGAGATCTTTAGAATCAACGGGTTTAGCTCGCACTGGCTGGGTTGCCGGCGTGACTTTGGCTTTGGGTGGGGCAGATGTGGCGGGGCTGACCGCCTGGGGCGGGGAGACCGTCGCGGCCTTGGGGGCTGGCGCCCGGGTCGTGGGCTCAGCCGCCGCAGTGGTCGCGGGTTTTTCTGGAACGGAGACCGCCGAAGGTTGCGGAGCGGGCTTCTCCTCAGGGCGTGCGCTGGCCGCTGGTTCCGGCGCCGCACGGGACGCGGATCCCTTCGCGACGGAAATGGACGGAGGCTCGGGAGCAGCTTCTTTCTCCTTGGCCGCGGGTGCCGCCATGGCCTGGTCAGCAGCTGAAACCGCGGCCGGGGTCGGACTGGCCGGGGCGCTCTTGCGGGCGGGCGCGGCGGCTACCACGCGCGGTTCCCCCTTCTTCTCGACAGGGGCGACACGGTTTCGCGCTTCCACTGGCGACGGCGTGCCGATCAACGCCTCCTGAAACCATGCCGTCTCCTGGAACCCTGCATAGAATCCGACACCCACAGCAACGCCTATCACCAGCAGAGCAACCCCCCAAAACGGGCGCATCCCGGCTCCAGCGCTCGGCGCCGCGCTGAACTCACTGTCAGCCACCGCTGCGTCGACGTGCTTGCGCCGGATCGTGTGCGTGTTCTCAGAAAAGGCCGCAAGCAGCGTCTTGTCGGCGATCAGATTGACGCGCCGCGAGAGTCCCTGCGCGGCCCGAGCAACGGCTTTCACCACCGGCTCGGAGAACAGTCCGGGACCGCGGTAACCCGCCGCGCGCATGCGGAACATCAGGTACTCGCGGGTCTCATCTACTGAGAGTGGCTCGAGCCGGAAGCTGTGAGTGATGCGTTCGCGCAACTGGCGAATGTTGTTCTGGCGCAGATTCTGATCGAGCTCGGGTTGCCCGAAGAGAACGATCTGCAGCAGTTTGTCATTTTTCGTCTCGAGATTGGAGAGCAGGCGGATCTCCTCCAGGCTCGGCAACGGCATGCTCTGGGACTCTTCCACGAACACCACCACCCGCTTGCCCTCGGCGTGGCGCCCGAGCAGGTATTCGTGCAACGCCTGCATCACTTCCAGCCGCGACGCATCGCGCGCGACCCCGAGCTGCAGCTCGAACGCGATCGCATGCAGGATCTCTTCGGGGGAGACGCTGGGATTCGCGATATAGACGGTCTCGACGTGGGCGGGAAGCCGCGTCTGAAGCATGTGGCACAGCATGGTTTTCCCGCTGCCCACCTCCCCGGTTACCTTGACAATGCCCTCGCCCTGCGAGATCGCATAGATGAGCGCCTCCAGCACCGGGCCGCGATTGCCGCCGCTGAAGAAAAACTCGGTGTTGGGGGTGATCTTGAACGGGGGCTGGTTCAGTCCGAAATGGCTGTAGTACATCGCCAGTTCTCCGGCCGTTATGCGTCAGGCGTCCGAGGCTTACTTGGAAGCAGGCTGCGCTGCCTTCGCCGTCTCGCCACCGCTGTCCGCGTAATTTTGCATTCTGCTGTAGAGCGTGGTGCGGTGAATTCCGAGCAGCTTGGCGGCCTGCGTGAGATTGCCCTGCGTAATCATCAGGGCAGCCTCGATGTAGCCGCGTTCCCACTGGCCAATCGTGTGGTCGAGATTGAAGTTCTTCTGCAGCTGCAGGTGGCGCTTCGCCGCCTCCAGCACCGATTTGAAGTCCTGACCCACCGCCAGCCCTGGCAGCTCGATGTCGAGGCTTTCCATGTCGAGCTCTGCCTGCAGCCGTTCCCCATTGATCTTTTGGCCACCGTACTTGGTGGTGAGGCGGATCGCGATGTTCCGGAGCTCGCGGACGTTTCCCGGGAAGCTGTAGTCAAGCCACAGCTCCAGCGCGTTTGCATCGAGCTCGACCGGGTCGACGCGCGCCTGGCGCGCATAGAAGTCCCGGAAATGATCGAGCAGGGCGCGCTTGTCCTCGCCCAGATCTCGCAGGGGCGGCACGCTGATGGTGAAGACAGACAGGCGGTGGTAGAGATCGGCGCGGAAGCGACCGCCACGGATTTCCTGGCGCATGTCGCGGTTGGTCGCTGCCACCACGCGGGCGTTGGATACCCGGCTCTGGGTTTCACCCACGCGCTGGTACTCGCCATTTTCCAGCACCCGCAGCAGTTTCGCTTGCAGCTCGAGCGGGAGCTCGCCGATCTCGTCGAGGAACAACGTGGAGTCCTTCGCATCCTCGAAATACCCGGAGCGTGAGGTGGTTGCCCCGGTAAAGGCGCCCTTGACGTAGCCGAACAGCGTCGGTTCCACCAGCGTGGGGGAAATGGCTGCGCAGTTCAGCGCGAGAAACGGGCGCGCCCCCCGCTGGCTCATGCGATGCAGCGAACCGGCCACGAGCTCCTTGCCGCTGCCGGATTCGCCCTCGATCAGGACCGGGAACGGCGCATTGGCGAACTGCGCAATCTGTTGCCGCAGCTTGTCCATGAGCAAGCTCTTGCCCAGCAGACCGCTATCGGCAGCGGCCCCAAGTTCCGCGTCGCTGATTTCGAGCGCGCGAAGAAGCAGGCCCTTGAGCGCCTCCGGCTCGCACGGCTTGGCGACGAACTCGATCGCGCCAAGCGTGCGCGCGTGCCGCGCATTGGTTTCGTCGCTCTGCCCCGAGAGCACCACGATCTTGATTCCGGGCGAATGGGCAATGAGCTCGCTGATCAGCCGAAATCCCTCGTCGGGACGATGCGGTGTTGGCGGCAGGCCGAGGTCGATCAGCGCGAGTTGCGGCGCCCGATCGAGCTGGCGCAGCATGCTCTTGACGCCCGCGCGGGAGTCGGCGACGTAGACATTGAAGTCTCGCCCCAGCACGAAATTGAGCGTGTCGGTGATCAGCGGATCGTCGTCAACGATCAGCAGATCGGGCTTATTGGACTCAGCTTCCTTCACGGCTTGCCCTCGGTAACCTAACGTTATTGTATCGCAAAGGCTTTTCCAGGGCCGGTGCGGCGCGCGTCAGGATGCGATGCAGGCCAGGAACGCCTGCTCCAGGCTGCCGGCACCAAAGCGCTGCGCGAGCTCCTCCGGACTGCCCGCGAAGCGCAGCTTGCCCCCGTGCAGTACGGCCATCCGGTCGCACATTTCGGCAATATCCGCGAGCGCGTGGGAGGTGAAGAACACCGTCCGCTTGGCCTGCCTCAGCTCGCGCAATGTTCGCTTGAACAGGGCCCTCGCCTTCGGGTCCAGCCCACCAGTGGGCTCGTCGAGGACATAGAGATCCTTGCCGGAGAGCAGGCACGCCGCGAGCCCCAGTTTCTGGGTCATCCCTTTGGAATAGGTGCGTGCTGCCTTTCCGAGCGCCGCCGGATCGAGGTCGAGCCCTGCGAAGACCTGCGCGATCTGACGATCCTCGTAGGGTTGCCCGTACAGCTTGAGCATGTACTGGAGGAAATCGCGACCCGTCAGAAAATGCGGTGGATTGAAGCGCTCGGGCAGGAAGGCGAGCCGGCTGCGTGCGGCAGTAAGGCGGTGTCTCACCCCGAAGATCTCGATTCTGCCACTGTCGGCATCGCAGAAATCGAGCAGGCACTTGATCAACGTCGTCTTGCCTGCTCCGTTCACCCCGACCAGCCCGAAAAACTCGCCCCGCCCCACCTCGAGCGTGAAATCGGTCAATGCCGCGACCTCGCCGAAGCGCTTGCTGACCTGTTCGAAGTGCAACGCGGCGTCGCTCATGCAGTATTGCAGTATCCGCGGATTGGAGTCCGCGTTACGGTATCCCAAAGCTCGGCCTATCACAACGTGGCGCGCGCGACCCGCTTTACATTTGTCTCAACACGTCGGCAGCGCTGCGACTGCTGCGCCACCCGAGTTCGTGAGCGGCCCGTCGGCAATTGATGAGCAGCGTTCGCGTCAAGCCATCGACCCACGCCGGCTCCCCGCCCCAGCCGAAAAAACGCCAAGCGAGGCGTGCTCCCCTCTCCGCCACGAACAGGGGCAGCGGCAACGCGAGCCGGTGACGTCGCCGTATGGCATCGCGGAAGCTGAAGCCGTCCTCGGCGGCGAGATTGAAGGGACCCCGAACCTCGCGCTCGAGCGCGAGACACACGGCTCGCGCCACGTCGTCCTCGTGCACGCACTGCAGAAGGGGGTGCGGCTCAGGGAGGCGCACGTAGCACGGCTGGTTGAGAAGCTGCCGCAGCAGGGGCTGGGCGTTCGGCCCGAGGATGACGTGGGACCGCAACCGCACGCATTCCGGAAACTCGAGCTCCAACAGCCGCTCAAGGCGCGCCTTGTGGTGCGCGTACAGAAATCCCGGCAGGGGCTGGAGCGGCGCGTCCTCGCGCACGTGCACGCCGCTGCCATACACGGCGGCGCTGGAAAGGTGGACCAGCCGCAGTGCGCCCGCTTTGCGCGCGGCATGGAATGCCTTGAGGCTGCCCGTCACATTGATGTCAAACATGTCCCGCTCGGACATTTTGCCGCGCAGTACTACGAAGGCGAGGTGCACGAACCCGGTGTGCCCTTCCACCATCCGTTCGAGCTCCGGGCTGCGCAAATCCATTTGCGCCGCCTGAAACTTTGGATGGTGATAGCGGGGCGGCGCGATGTCGATTCCGGTGACCTGCTCGATCCCGGGCTGCGCGCACAACCGGGGCAGCAACGCCGCTGCCAAGTGGGAGCTAGAACCGGTAACGAAAACCTTCATCGGCTTTAAGGATTCGGGATTCGGGATTCGGGATTCGGGATTCGGGATTCGGGATTCGGGATTCGGGATTCGGGATTCGGGAGACGGCGTCCCGATCACGGCCCGGCGAAGTCCATGAGCGGTTCTGCTGAATCCGGGGTCTTGGATCCTGAGTCCTGCCGCAAAGCGGGTATCACTCCGCGTGCGAAGCCCGGCCGGTCAGCGAGCTCGAGCTGCGCGTGCGTCTCGGCGTAGGCCCGCGCCTCGCTCCGGCCCAACTGAGGCGAAACGGCGAGCTCGTAGAACAGGTCGAAGCGCATGCGAGCGATGGGCCGCGGGAGGGATTATGATCCCAGCCGGTCACGCAAACTCCAACCGTCGCGCGCCGCGTTGTTGGAGCGCGACGATGTGGTTTAGAATTGAGCCCTTTTAGCCCCTCCTTCAGCGATGGAAAACTTGGTTGAAATCAAGGACGTCAACTTTTCGTACGATGTCCGTCCAGTGCTCAAGGGCATCAACATGACCGTGCCCCGCGGCAAGGTCGTGAGCATCATGGGACTGAGCGGCTGCGGCAAGACCACCCTGCTGCGGCTCATCGGTGGCGCGCTGCGGCCGACGACAGGGGAAGTGCGGGTCGCCGGGCGCCTGATGAGCGAGCTCGACCAGGACGGGCTCTACGAGATTCGCCGCAAGATGGGTATGCTGTTCCAGTTCGGCGCGCTGTTCACGGATCTGTCGGCCTACGATAACGTTGCTTTCCAGATTCGAGAGCACACCCATCTCCCTGAGAGCATGATCCACGATCTGGTGATGATGAAGCTCAACGCGGTAGGTCTGCGTGGCGCCCAGCACATGATGCCCGCGGAGCTCTCCGGTGGGATGGCGCGCCGTGTTGCGTTGGCGCGTGCTGTGGCACTCGACCCCATGCTCATCCTGTACGACGAGCCGTTCACCGGGCTCGACCCGATTTCGATGGGCGTGATCAGCGAGCTCATCCGCCACCTCAATGACGCATTGGGCGCGACCTCCATCGTGGTCACACACGACGTCCAGGAAACGCTCAAAATCGTCGACTACGTCTATTTCATGTCCGATGGCGCGGTCGTTACTGCGGGAAAACCGGATGATATCCGCGGCTCCGGCGCGCCGTTCGTCCATCAGTTTGTCTGGGGCGAGATGGATGGCCCGCTACCGTTCCATTATCCCGGATCCGAGTACGCAGCAGACCTCGAACTGGGGAGCGCGCGTGCCTGAGCGGTTCGTCGGCAGCCTGCGCGGCATCGGCCACCACGTCGTCAACGGGGTCTGGCGCCTGGGCTACGCGAGCCGTTTCTTCCTGCTGACGCTGCTGCGCTCGCCGACAAGCTTCCGCCGCTTTCACCTGACGGTGCGGGAGATCTACTTCACAGGCGTGCTCTCGCTCATCATCATCATCGTGTCCGGCCTGTTCGTCGGCATGGTTCTCGGCCTGCAGGGCTACGAGACACTGCAAAAGTACGGCTCATCAGAGGCCGTCGGCACGCTCGTTGCGCTGTCCCTCACTCGCGAGCTCGGCCCGGTGGTCGCCGCGCTGCTGTTCGCGAGCCGCGCCGGATCGGCGATGACGGCGGAAATTGGCCTCATGAAAGCGACCGAGCAGATCTCCGCCATGGAGATGATGGCCGTTGACCCCATCGCGCGCGTCATCGGGCCGCGCTTCTGGGCCGGCGTGATCTCGATGCCGCTGCTGGCCGCGATGTTCAGCGCGGTGGGCGTGTTCGGTGGTTACCTCATCACGGTGGTTGTCATCGGCGTCGATGCGGGCGCGTTCTGGTCGCAGATGCAAAGCGCAGTGGATGTCAGGCACGACATCGTGAATGGCGTGATCAAGAGCGTAGTTTTTGGTGTGGCGGTTACCGCGATCGCACTGTTCGAAGGCTACGACGCGCCGCCGACGGCGGAAGGCGTATCGGGGGCGACCACGCGCACTGTCGTTACGTCCTCCCTTGCAATCCTGGGGCTGGATTTTGTGCTCACCGCGTTCATGTTTACAGGGATTTGAGGCTATGCAAAGAACCGTTCTTGATTTGTGGGTCGGCGTTTTCGTGGTCGCGGGCATGATTGCGCTGCTGGTGCTCGCGCTGAAAGTGGGAAACGCCAGCACGACGTTCAATGTCGGAGAGACTTATCGCGTGTACGCCGAGTTCGACAACATTGGCGGCCTGAAGGTGCGGGCGCCGGTCAAGAGCGCCGGTGTGGTCGTGGGAAGAGTCGACGACGTCCAGTTCGAGACCGAGCGCTACGTGGCCCGCGTCGCGATGAAGCTCGACAAGCGCTACAAGTTTCCGAAGGATACTTCGGTGTCGATCCTCACCTCTGGCCTCCTGGGCGAGCAATACATCGGCCTGGAGGCGGGCGGCGACAGCGCCGTGCTCAAGGACGGCGACGTGGCCAGGATCACCCAGTCCGCGCTGGTGCTCGAGAAGCTGATCGGCCAGTTCCTGTACAACAAGGCGGCCGAAGGCGGGACGAAATAGGGCCCGGTCGCGAGCGAGCGTCCGAGCAGGTATCCATAAACTAGTCGCGAGTGAAATGATGATCAGGAGCTTGTTGTTTGCGGTGCTGGCAACTGTGGGTTCATCCGGCCTGCCGCTATACGCGCAGGGCATGGTGGCGCCGGACGTGCTAGCCAAGAGCGTGACCGACGAGGTAATCACGATCCTGCGTTCGGATAAGGACATCAACGCCGGCAATCCGGGCAAGTTGATGAGCTTGATCGAGACGAAGGTGCTGCCGCATTTCAATTTCACGCGGATGACGCGGCTGGCGGTGGGCAAGAACTGGCGGAAGGCAGACCCGCAGCAGCGGGGGGGGCTGGTCGAGCAGTTCCGCATGCTGCTGGTGCGCACCTACGCTACCGCCTTCACGTCGTATCGCGACCAGACGATTACCTACCGGCCATTGCGCATGCGACCGGAAGACGACGATGTGGTGGTCAAATCGCAGGTTGTTCAGCCGGGCCGCCCGCCCGTGGCAGTCGACTACAACATGGAAAAAACCAGCAATGGCTGGAAAGTCTACGATGTCGCGATCGAGGGCGTGAGCCTGGTGCAGAACTACCGCAGCACCTTCAACGGAGAGGTCCAGCGCGCCGGAATCGATGGGCTGATCAAGGCGCTCGACAGCAAGAACCGGCAGCTTGCGCAAAGGACCCAGGGCGCCAATCAATGATCGAATGTCGCGAAGGCCGTTGCACCCTGCGGGGGCCAGTCACCATCAATAACGTCGTCGCACTTCTCGGCCAGGGCACCGGGCTGTTCACGGCACCGGAGGTCACGGTCGACCTGGAGGGCGTCACGGAGGTGGATTCCACAGCGGTGAGCCTGTTGCTCGAGTGGCGGCGGGAGGCCGGGCGCCAGGGGCGCCGCATCCATTTCGCCAACCTTCCCGGTAATTTGATGAGCCTCGCCAAGCTCTACGGCGTCACCGAATTGCTGAGCGAGGGCTGAGCCCCGCCCAGCAATGAGTAATGGGTCTTAGGTGGTTTTACCCATCACTCATCACCCATTAGTCATCACGCGCTAAATGGTCCCCGCGATTGAGTTCGAGCGTGTCTCGAAGCGCTATGACACCCTGAGGGCGCTGACGGATGTCACGTTCCAGATCGCGCCGGGCGAGTTCTTCGGTCTGCTCGGTCCCAACGGTGCCGGCAAGACCACGCTGATCAACATCCTTGCGGGCCTTGCGCGCGTTTCGGCGGGCAGCGCGCGCGTCATGGGTTTTGACGTTCTGACCGATTACCGCGAGGCGCGGCGCTCGCTCGGGGTCGTACCGCAGGAGCTCGTGTTCGATCCTTTCTTTACGGTGCGCGAGGCACTCAGCTTCCAGTCCGGCTACTTCGGCATTCGCGACAACCGCGACTGGATCGAGGAGGTGATGTATCACCTCGATCTCGCCGGCAAAGCGGAGACCAACATGCGCGTGCTCTCCGGCGGCATGAAGCGGCGCGTGCTGGTGGCGCAGGCGCTCGTGCACAAGCCGCCGGTCATCGTGCTCGACGAGCCGACCGCCGGCGTGGACGTGGAACTGCGCCAGGCGCTGTGGCGGTTCGTCAAGCGCCTCAATCGCGATGGCCATACCATTGTCCTGACGACGCATTACCTCGAGGAGGCCGAGGCGTTGTGCGAACGCATTGCGATGCTCAAGCAGGGACGCGTGGTTGCGCTCGATACCACGCAGAATCTTCTGCGGATGCACTCTGGGTGTTATGTTGCCTTGCGACTGCTCCCCGATCAGCTGCCTACGGCGTTGGAGCCGTTCGTCATGGAGCGTAACGAGCGCGGCTATCGGCTGGCGCTCCCGGCTTACACGGACGTCGAACGCGTCATGGCCGAGCTGCGCAACGCGCGCGTCGAGATCCAGGAAATGGAAGTGATGCAACCGGATCTCGAGGAAATCTTCGTGCAGATCATGAGCCGCCACTAAAGGTCCTGCGGATGAGTGCGCCGATCGAATACCGCTCTTTCCATGGGTTCTACACGCTCTTTCGCAAGGAGTGGCTGCGGTTCTGGAAAGTGAGCATCCAGACCGTGCTCGCCCCCGTGCTCACGGTGCTGCTGTTTCTGGTCGTTTTTGCCTATTCGTTGCGGGGGCGCGTCGAGATCTTTCCCGGGCTGGGGTACAGCACTTTTCTCGTGCCGGGACTGACGATGATGGCGGTGCTACAGAACGCTTTTGCCAACAGCTCGTCGAGCCTGATGCAATCGAAGATGACCGGTAACATTATTTTCGTGCTGCTGCCGCCGTTCTCGTACAGTGAGTTCTTTTTTGCTTACCTTCTGGCGGCAATGGCGCGGGGCCTGGTGGTGGGCCTAGGCGTGCTGCTGGCGACGGTGTGGTTCGTCGACATCAGGCTCGAGTACCCGGTCTGGACGATCGCATTTGCGCTTGCCGGCAGCGGCGTCATGGGCGCGCTCGGCATCATCGCGGGGCTGTATTCGGACAAGGTGGATGAGCTCGCATTGTTCAGCAACTTCATCATCCTGCCGCTAACGTTTCTCTCGGGCGTGTTCTACTCGATCCGTTCGCTGCCCGCGTTCTGGCAAAAGCTCTCGTTCTTCAATCCGATTCTGTACATGGTGGACGGTTTTCGCTACGGCTTCTTCGGCCGCAGCGATGTCTCGCCCTGGTTGAGCCTCGCGATTGTCGTTGCCAGTTTTTTCGCCTTATCATTCCTCACACTATGGCTCCTCAGAACCGGATACAAGCTCAGGCATTGACCCGACGCCGGAACGATTGACTGGTGGCTCGCACAATCCCCATACGCTCTTGCGCCCCGGCGCATAATTTCACAGGATGAAACCATGACTAATCCGGAACAGATCAAGGGCTGGATCGCGGAAAGTCTTGCTTGTGACCACGTGCAGGTCGATGGCGATGGGCATCATTTTGAAGCGGTGATTGTGAGCCCCGCCTTCCGCGGCAAGTCGCGCGTGCAGCAGCACCAGCTCGTTTACGCGGCACTGGGCGAGCGTATGCGCGCCGAGATCCATGCGCTTTCCATGAAGACCTTTACCCCCGAGGATTGGCTGCAAGCCGGCCGTGGATAAGCTCGTTATCGAAGGCGGTGTTCCGCTCAGCGGCGAGGTGAGCGTCTCGGGGGCCAAGAACGCGACTTTGCCAATCCTGTGCGCGTCCTTGCTCACGACGGAGCCGCTGGTCGTCACCAACGTTCCGCACCTGCGTGACGTGACGACCATGCTCACTCTGCTGGGCGAACTGGGCGTGGCCATCTCCGTTGACGAGCGGCTGGGCGTAGAGCTCAACGCGGCGCGCCTCGGGGCGCCGGTGGCTCCCTACGAGCTCGTGCGTACGATGCGCGCATCGGTGCTCGTGCTGGGGCCCTTGGCGGCGCGCTGCGGCGAGGCACGCGTATCGCTGCCGGGCGGCTGCGCGATCGGCCTGCGGCCCATCGACCAGCATATCAAGGGACTGCAGGCGATGGGCGCCGAGATCGCCATCGAGCATGGTTACATCGCGGCGCGCGCGAAGCGACTGAGGGGCGCGCGCATCTGTCTGGACCTCGTGACCGTCACCGGCACCGAGAACCTCATGATGGCAGCCACCCTCGCTGTCGGCACGACCGTCATCGAGAATGCGGCCCGGGAACCCGAAGTGGTCGATCTGGCCAACTGTCTGAGCGCCATGGGCGCGAAGATTCGGGGCGCCGGCAGCGACGTGATCACGATCAAGGGCGTGGAGCGGCTGCACGGAACACGCTACGCGGTGATGCCGGACCGAATCGAGACCGGCACATTCCTGGTTGCCGCCGCCGCAACCGGCGGTCAGGTCAAGCTGCGCGACGCGCGACCGGATGTCCTGGATGCAGTGCTCGACAAGTTGCGCGAAGCCGGAACTCACATTACGACCGGCCCCGACTGGATTGCGCTCGGGGCGAACGGGACGCTCAGCGCCGTAAACGTGCGCACGGCGCCTTATCCGGCGTTCCCGACCGACATGCAGGCGCAGTTCATGGCGCTCAACAGCGTCGCTCGCGGCACGGCGCGCGTCACCGAGACGGTTTTCGAGAACCGCTTCATGCACGTCCAGGAGTTGAAACGCTTGGGCGCCGACATAGAAGTGGAGGGGAACACCGCCGTTGTGAGGGGGGTCGCGAAGCTCGATGGTGCCAGCGTGATGGCAACCGACCTTCGCGCCTCCGCGAGCCTGGTGCTGGGCGGGCTCATCGCGAGCGGGAAAACCACCGTCGATCGCGTCTATCACCTCGATCGCGGTTACGAGCGCATCGAGGAGAAGCTCTCCCGCCTAGGGGCACGCATCCGCCGCGCGAGCTGACAATTGAACCTCTCGGCGCCAAGACGCCAAGAAGAGGAGCAATCGAAAGCAGCGGGCACTCACAGTCCCTTGGCGCTCCGGGCAGCCTTGGCGGTAAAATGCTGTTTTTTCGAGGTTTGCCGGTGATCACCCTCGCCCTGTCCAAGGGCCGCATTTACGACCAGACGGTGCCGCTGCTCAAGGCGGCGGGCGTCATGGCGCGCGGCGACCCGGAGACCTCCCGTAAATTAATTCTGGCGACGGCGCGACCCGATGTGCGGCTCATCATCGTCAACCAGGCGGCGCTGAAGGTAAAACGCGCCGCGATCCAGCCCCTGCTCGACGCCTTTGCGCGTGCCGTCTCATGACCACGATCCGACGCCTGGCGAGCGACCAGCCCGATTTCGATGCCCGGTTACAGGAGCTGCTTGCGTTCGAGTCGACGCAGGATGCGGCCGTCGAGAGCGCAGTGGCGGGAATTCTTGCCGATGTTAAAACGCGGGGTGATGCGGCGCTTCTCGATTACACGCGGCGCTTCGACCGAGTCGAGGCGGCATCAGTGGCCGCGCTGGAAGTTCCGGCCGCGGAGGCGCGCGCGGCGCTCGGTCGAATTCCCGCGAAAACGCGCAAGGCCCTCGAAGCGGCCGCGGCGCGGGTGCGCACCTTTCACGAAAAGCAGCTCACCCACTCGTGGAGCTACCGGGAAGCGAACGGTACGGAGCTTGGCCAGCGCGTCACGGCGCTCGATCTCGTTGGCATCTACGTGCCCGGCGGCAAGGCGGCCTACCCCTCGTCCGTGATCATGAACGCGTTGCCGGCCAGGGTGGCGGGCGTGCGCGAAATCATCATGGTGGTGCCGACGCCTGGCGGCGAACGAAACGACCTCGTGCTCGCCGCCGCGTCCATCTGCGGGGTCGAGCGGGTGTTCACCATCGGCGGCGCGCAGGCGGTGGCTGCGCTTGCGTACGGCACCGCAACGGTGCCCGCCGTGGACAAGATCGTTGGGCCGGGCAACGCTTACGTCGCCGCCGCGAAGCGGCGCGTTTTCGGGGTCGTCGGCATCGACATGATCGCCGGCCCCTCGGAAGTTGTGGTGGTGTGTGACGGAAGCGTTGCGCCCGACTGGGTTGCGATGGACCTCTTCGCCCAGGCGGAGCACGACGAGTTGGCGCAGGCGATCCTCATCACGCCCGATTTGCGCTTCCTTGAGGCGGTGGCTGCCAGCATCGAGCGGCAGCTCGCAGACATGCCGCGGCGCGACGTGATCGCTGCGGCCCTGCACAAGCGCGGCGCGCTGATCGGGGTGCGTGACCTCGATGAGGCCTGCGAAGTGGTCAACCGGATTGCGCCGGAGCACCTCGAGCTGGCGGTCAAAGATCCGGATGCCTTGCTGCCGGCGATCCGGCATGCGGGCGCGATTTTCCTCGGACCCTACAGTTCCGAGGCGCTCGGGGATTACTGCGCGGGGCCGAACCATGTTCTGCCCACGTCACGTACCGCGCGTTTTTCCTCGCCGCTCGGGGTCTACGACTTCCAGAAGCGGTCGAGCGTCATTCGCATATCGAAGGAGGCCGCGCGCGAGCTCGGCGCCATTGCCGCGGAGCTTGCCCGTGGCGAAGGCCTGACCGCGCACGCCCGGTCGGCCGAATACCGCATGAAGATCGAAAAAGCATAGACACGAAGGACGCGAAGGACACAAGGGACAGCCGGACCGAATCGCTTTCTGTTCGGGTACGCCTTCGTGTCCTTGGTGTCCTTTGTGTCTTCGCTCTGACTTATGGCGAAAACACCCGAAGAGATTATTCGAGACGATATCCGCGCGTTGACCGCTTACCACGTTCCCGACAGTTCGGGCATGGTCAAGCTCGATGCGATGGAGAATCCGTACGGGCTGCCACCGGCGCTGCGCGCCCGGATTGCGCGGTTGGTCGAGGACGCTTCGCTCAACCGCTATCCTGACCCCGGCGCGGGCCGGCTCAAGGCCCAGCTGCGCGAGTCTTTTGCGGCGCCGGAGGCGGCCGAGTTACTGCTGGGAAACGGCTCGGATGAAATCCTCCAGATGCTCGTGCTGGCGGCAGCGCGCCCCGGAGCCGTGGTGCTCGGCGTTGAGCCCTCGTTCACGATGTTTCGCATGATTGCGGCGTTTGCGGGCGTGCGCTACGTCGGCGTGGAGCTGCGTGACGACTTCGCGCTCGATGTCGGGCGCATACTGGCGGGTATCGAGCAGCACAGGCCGGGGCTGATCTTCCTCGCCTACCCCAATAATCCCACGGGCAACCTTTTCGATGCGGCGGGGATCGAGCGCATCATCGCGGCAGCGCCGGGCATGGTGTTGATCGACGAAGCGTACCATGCGTTCGCCGGCCGCAGCTTCATGGCACGCGTTCCGCAGCAGGCCAACTTGTTGGTCATGCGCACGCTCTCGAAACTGGGGCTGGCCGGGATCCGGCTCGGCGTTCTGGCCGGCCGCGGCGAGTGGATTGCGCAGCTCGACAAGTTGCGCTTGCCGTATAATGTCAACACGCTTACGCAATTGGTTGCGTGCGAAGTACTGCAGCACGAGGCGGTGTTGACAGAACAGGCTGCTGCCATCAAGCTTGAACGAGGGCGCCTGTTGCGCGGGTTGCAGGAGGTTCCGGGGTTGGCGGCCTATCCGAGCGACGCCAACTTCCTACTGTTCAGAATCAGCAACGCGGAGCGTGTTTTCGACGGATTGAAACAACGCGGAGTACTGATCAAGAGTCTCCACGGCTCTCACCGCCTGCTGGCGAATTGCCTGCGGGTGACGGTCGGTACCCCCCAAGAGAACGACGCTTTTCTCGCCGCATTGACCCGAACCCTCAACGCTTGATCTCCAAGGCTCAATTTGCGCGCGTCGCGCCTCACCGCCGTGAGTTCCACCATGCGTAAAGCCGAAGTCAGCCGCAACACTAAGGAAACCCGGATCACGGTGAAGCTCGACCTCGACGGGGCGGGAAAGGCAACGATCAGCACGGGCGTCCCTTTCCTCGATCACATGCTCGAGCAGGTAGCGCGCCACGGCGTGTTCGATCTGGAGGTGTCGGCCAAGGGCGACCTTCATATCGATGCCCACCACACGGTAGAGGACATTGGCATCACGATGGGCCAGGCCTTCGCCAAGGCCGTCGGCGACAAATCGGGCGTGCGCCGTTACGGCCACGCGTACGTTCCACTCGACGAGGCGCTGTCGCGCGCGGTAGTGGATGTTTCCGGGCGGCCGGGGCTTGAATACCGCATCGGATTTACGCGCGCGCGCATCGGCGAATTCGACGTCGACCTCATCCATGAGTTTTTTCAGGGCTTCGTCAATCACGCCCTGGTCACGCTTCACCTTGAAAATCTCAGTGGCGCCAACGCACATCACCAGGCGGAGACCGCGTTCAAGGCATTTGCGCGCGCGCTGCGCACGGCGGTCGAGCCCGACCCGCGCGTTAAGGGCGTGCCGTCCACCAAGGGCTCCCTATAGGGCGGTCGCCCGTTCCGAGTTCAAGGTTCAAGGTTCAAAGTTCAAAGTTCAAGGGTCAAATCCGAGGCTTTAGCGCAAGACATGAAACCTTGAACGTGGAACTTTGAACTTGGAACTGACGAAGTCATGACCGACGTCGCAGTGGTTGATTACGGAATGGGGAATCTCCGCTCCGTGGCAAAGGCCGTGGAGCGCGTCGCCCCTCGGCTGACGGTCGCCGTCACCAACGATCCGGAAACGGTTAGGCGCGCCGCGCGGGTGGTCTTTCCGGGACAGGGGCGCGATGCCCGACTGCATGCGCGAGCTCGAGGCGCGCGGGCTCCGTGAGGCCGTCGTCGAGGCCGCGCACGCCAAGCCGTTTCTCGGAATCTGCATCGGGCTGCAGATGCTGTTCGAGCACAGCGATGAGGGCGATGTCGCCGGCCTTGGCCTGCTGCCGGGGAAAGTGCGGCGCTTTTCCGCCGAGAAAGTGACCGATGCCGAGGGCGTACGGCTGAAGGTGCCGCACATGGGCTGGAACCAGGTGAGCCAGACGCTGCCTCATGCGCTGTGGAAGGGCATTCCGCAAAACGCCCGTTTCTACTTCGTGCACAGCTATTTCCCGGAGCCCGCGAATCGCGGCATTGTCGCCGCGGAGGCGGCCTACGGCGTGTCGTTCGCTTGCGCGTGCGCTCGAGACAATGTCTTTGCCGTGCAGTTTCATCCAGAGAAGAGCCAGGCCGCCGGTTTGCAGCTGCTGGCCAATTTCGTGGGTTGGCAGCCCAGTTTACGCCGCGCGGCGCAACCGGGTTCCGCTTCACCTGCAACTTAACTGTGCAACCATGCTGATCATTCCCGCAATCGACCTCAAAGACGGAAAGTGCGTGCGCCTCAAGCAGGGCGTGATGTCCACCGCTACAGTGTTCTCGGATGACCCGGGGGCCATGGCCAAGCAATGGCTGGCGCAGGGGGCGCGGCGACTGCACGTCGTCGATCTCAACGGCGCGGCGGCGGGCCGGCCCAAGAACGAGAACGCGATCAAGGCCATCGTAGCGGCGGTGGGCGACCAGCTCCCAGTGCAGCTCGGCGGCGGGGTTCGCGATCTCGACACCATCGAGAAGCTCCTCGACTCGGGCATAAGCTACGTCATTGTTGGCACCGCGGCGGTAAAAACGCCCGGCTTCCTGCACGATGCCTGCACGGCGTTTTCCGGGCACGTGATGGTGGCGCTTGATGCGAAGGACGGCAAGGTCGCGGTCGACGGCTGGTCGAAGATGACGGGCCACGAGGTAGCGGACCTTGCGAAAAAATTCCAGGACTACGGCGTCGAGGCAATTATCTACACCGACATCGGGCGCGACGGCATGATGAAGGGCGTGAATGTCGAGGCGACCGTCGCGCTTGCGCGCCAGCTGACAGTTCCCGTTATCGCAAGCGGAGGCATTACCGGCCTGGACGACATCAAGGCGCTGTGCGCGGTCGAGCGCGAGGGCATTACCGGCGCAATAACCGGGCGCGCGGTGTACGAGGGAAAGCTCAACTACGCGGAAGCCCAGAAGCTCGCCGACCAACTCAGCGCCAATGGCGCCGAAGACGGAAAGCAGAAGGCGGAAGGCAAAAAACGAAAGGGTGAAGGAAAACGAAAGGATGAGGGATAGGGCGCAGCGAGGGCTGTTACTTCTGCCTTCTTTCTTCTGCCTTCTTCCTTAGGTCATGGGCTTGGCGAAGCGCATCATTCCGTGCCTCGACGTCACGGCCGGACGAGTGGTGAAGGGCGTCAACTTCGTCGGGCTGCGCGACGCCGGCGACCCCGTGGAGATCGCGCGCCGCTACGACGAGCAGGGCGCGGATGAGCTGACCTTTCTGGACATCACTGCTTCGAGCGACGGCCGGGACGTCATCGTTGGCGTGGTGGAGGCAGTCGCTGCGCAAGTGTTCATTCCAATGACAGTGGGCGGCGGCGTTCGTGCCGTGCACGACGTGCGCCGCCTGCTCAATGCCGGTGCCGACAAGGTCAGCATCAACACGGCTGCGGTGGAGAATCCGAAACTGGTCGCTGAGGCAACCGGCCGCTACGGGGCCCAATGCATCGTCGTGGCGATCGACGCGAAACGGGTGCCGGGTGCGGGCGCGCCGCGTTGGGAGGTCTACACCCACGGCGGGCGCAAGCCGACTGGACTGGATGCGCTCGACTGGGGCCGGAGAATGGAGCAGGCTGGCGCCGGTGAAATTCTACTGACCAGCATGGACCGCGATGGAACCCGCAGCGGCTTCGACCTCGAGCTGACTCGCGCGTTCTCCGAGGCGCTATCCATTCCCATCATCGCGAGCGGCGGCGTAGGCAATCTCGATCATCTGGTCGACGGGGTGCTCAAAGGTCGTGCTGACGCAGTGCTGGCCGCGAGCATTTTTCACTACGGCGAGTACACGGTGCGCGAGGCGAAGGAGCACATGGCGCGCCATGGCATCGAGGTGCGCCTATAGCCGCAACTCTGTGTTCCGTGTTCCGGGTTCAATGTTCCAGGTTCAAAGTTCTGCGTAATGCGACTAAACTCTGAACTCTGAACTCAGAACTCAGAACTCTGAACGCTGAACTTGGAAACCGTGAAAAACGCGTGGCTCGAAAAGATCAAGTGGTCGCCTGAAGGACTGGTGCCGGCAGTGGCCCAGGACGCGGGCAGCGGCAGAGTGCTCATGGTGGCCTGGATGAACCGCGAAGCGTTGCAGGAAACGGCGCGAACCGGAGAGGTGCACTACTGGTCGCGCTCGCGCGCGAAACTGTGGCACAAAGGGGAGGAATCGGGTCACGTTCAGCAGGTCCGGGAGATCAGGCTCGATTGCGACGCGGACGTGATTGTGCTGGCGGTAGAGCAGGCGGGTGGCATCGCCTGTCATACTGGAAGGCAAAGCTGCTTCTACCAGAAGCTCGAGGACGGCGAATGGGTGGTGGTCGATCCGGTCCTGAGGGACCCGAAGGATATCTACCGGCGATGATCAGGGACGATGTGCTGATCCGTCTGGGCGAGGTGATCGCGGCGCGCCGCGAGGGCGAGCCTGCGGCCTCATACGTGGCAAGTCTGTTTGCCAAGGGCGAGGACGCGATGCTCAAGAAGCTGGCCGAGGAGGCCGCCGAAACGGTGCTGGCCGCCAAGGGCGGTGATAAACTGAAACTCGTGCGCGAAACTGCGGATCTATGGTTTCATAGCCTGGTCGTGCTGGCGTGGCACGGCCTCAAACCCGAGGACGTGCTCGCCGAGCTGCGGCGCCGGGAGGGGATCTCGGGCGTTGATGAAAAGGCCTCGCGCAAATGAGCGGAGCGCGCGTCCGCGGCGATTAAATGCTGCCCGCGATGAAGGGCGGCGAGGAGTGATACATGGGCTCGCTTAGCATCTGGCACTGGCTGATTGTACTGCTGGTGGTCGTACTGGTCTTTGGCACCAAGAAGCTGCGCAATCTCGGGACCGATATGGGCAGCGCAGTGAAGGGTTTCAAGGACGGCATGAAGTCCGAGGAGGAAAAATCCGCGCAGGCGAAGCCGGAAATTCCGCCCAGCACCGGACAGACCATCGAGGGCGAGGCCAAGAAGGAGACGCCGAAGGCGTGAGCAGCGAACGGTAAGTGGTGAGCGGTAAACGGCCGCCGCCCCCGCGGACTTACTGGTCACGGTTCACCGATCACGGCTTCTCCATGTTCGACATTGGGTTCACCGAATTACTCCTCATTGCGGTCGTCGCCCTGATCGTGATTGGACCGGAGCGGCTGCCCAAGGTCGCGCGCACCGCCGGTCACCTCTTTGGACGGATGCAGCGCTACGTCAACGACGTCAAGGCCGACATCTCGCGGGAGATGAACCTCGACGAGTTGAAGAAGCTTCGCGCCGGCGTGGAGGACACGGCGCGCTCGTTCGAACAGTCCGTGCAACAAGGGCTGAGCGAGACGGAAACTGAGCTGAATCAGGTCGCCCAATCCACGCAGTCCGAGGCCGACCCGGAAACGGCGCCCGCTCCCGAGTCGGATCCCGCCGAGCGCGAGCCATCCTCGGTTCCCGCTTCCCCGCAACTCGACCTTGCGCTCGACCCTTCTGCTGAGGCGTCGACGCGCAAGCCAGCGTGATTCGATTCACGGACGAGGAAAATGAGCGAAGACACTTTCATTTCTCACCTGATGGAGCTGCGCGATCGCCTGTTGCGCACCCTGATCTCGGTGGGAATCGTCTTCGTATGCCTGTTTCCGTTTGCCTCGGAACTCTACGACGTCCTTGCGCAGCCCCTACTCAGCACGCTGCCGAACGGCGCCAAGATGATCGCGACCGGCGTCGTGACGCCGTTCCTGATCCCGGTCAAGGTGGCTGCCATGGTCGCCTTCTCGGTGGCGCTGCCGTACGTCCTGTATCAGGCCTGGGCATTTGTCGCGCCCGGCCTCTACGCCCACGAAAAGCGGCTCGTGCTTCCGCTCGTTGCGGCGAGCACGGTACTCTTCCTCGTCGGCGTCGCGTTCTGCTACTTCTTCGTGTTCCGGCTCGTCTTCGACTTCGTCTTCAACATCGCGCCGAAGAGCATCACCGTTGCGCCGGACATCGAGAACTATCTCAATTTCGTGCTCACCATGTTTCTCGCTTTCGGCGTGAGCTTTGAGGTGCCGATCGTCGTGCTGGTGCTCACGCGGATGGGCGTCGTGACGGTCGAGCAGCTCGTCAGCATCCGGCCTTATTTTGTCGTGGGTGCGTTCGTCGTGGCCGCGATCGTCACGCCGCCGGACGTGATCTCGCAGCTGCTGCTCGCGTTTCCGATGTGGTTGCTGTTCGAGGTCGGGCTGCTCGCGGCGCGGGCGTTTGGGCGTCGCCCGGCGCAAGACAAGGGGGATTACCGTCCGCCCGGGGAAGAAGAAATGGATCGGGAGCTCGACGAGAGCGAGGCCCAGGACAAAGACCGCAGCCAATAGCTCCCGGCGCCGTAGAGGTTCAAATCAGGGTTTCTGCGGCGGCGGCTTCGGGCGTTGCCCCACCGTGACGGTGACCTCGGATGCGTTTTGCTCACGCAGGAGCTTCAACCGCGCGCGGGCGCCCGGCGCGAGCGCGGCAATCAAATTCAGCATGCCGATCGAATCGGCGACCGGGGTGTCGTTCACTGCGACCAGGATGTCGCCCAGCTTCACGCCCGCCTGGTCCGCGGGTCCGTCGCGCTCCACCTGTGAGATCAGCACGCCACTCGCACTGGGCAACTTGAACGATTCGGCGAGCTCTTTCGTGACGTCCTGTACCCCCACGCCAACCCATCCCCGCGTGACGGATCCCTTCTGGATGATCTGCTCCATGACCTGGCGGGCAATGCTCACGGGAATCGCATAGCTGATACCGGCAGCGGCCCCGGTCTGCGAGAGGATCGCGGTGTTGATTCCCACGAGGTTGCCTTGCGCATCGACGAGCGCCCCGCCGGAATTTCCCGGGTTGATCGCCGCATCGGTCTGGATGAAGTTCTCAAAGGTCGTGATGCCGAGATGGCTGCGACCGAGTCCGCTCACGATGCCGAGCGTGACGGTCTGGCCGACGCCGAACGGATTGCCAATCGCGAGCACGACATCGCCCACCTTCAGACGATCCGAACGCGCGAACGTGATGGAGGGCGCGTCCCGCACTTCGATCTTGAGCACGGCGAGGTCGGTCTCCGGGTCCGTACCGACCACCTGCGCGGACACCTTGCGCGAATCGGCTAGCGCTACTTCGATCTGGTCCACGGCCTCGATCACATGGTGATTGGTGAGGACGTAGCCCGTCTCGCTGACGATCACCCCGGAGCCCAGTCCTTCGCGCCGCTGCACGTCCGGGTCCGAAGAATTACCGAAGAAGTAACGGAACACCGGATCATCCTGCAGCGGGTGCCGCGGCCGCTTGACATCCTGGCTCGTAAAGATGTTGACCACTGCCGGCATCGCCTTACGCGCAGCCTCGCTGAACGAGGTCGTCTCCCGGACGGGCACGCCGACAGACCGCTCCTTGATGGCAACAACGTTACTGCGCGCGCGCCACGAAAGGAGGTCCGGCCGTAGCGTGGAGACCACGAACAGCACTGCAAGACAAACGGTCGCGGTCTGGGCAAATACCAGCCAAAGTTTGCGCATGGGTCGGGAATGCTTTGTGTCTACTGGAACTGGTTCGGTTCGAATCGATCTTTTAGCAACAAGGCCAGCCGCTAATTCAGCGCAACGCGCTGGACGCCTGCCTGAACCAGTATCGGAGTGTCCCTGATGACCGCGATTATTGCCTGAAACGGATTGATCCCGAAAGCTCGGCGCCGATCGAGTCGAATGCGTCGAAGCGCGGGCGTTAAAGCTGGGAGCCCGCGGCCGGGACCGCTGATGCTGGCCCGAGCAGGCGCCTGCCGGGGGTGTGTTGCAACTGATTGACTGGAAGCATTTTTTTCAAGTTTTGCTTAAGTTTCGCGTCGCGTTTGTGTACAATGTGGCCCTTTGCCCACAGCAGGGAATATTCGTATGGCAGACAAAGAGTTGGACACGGGCAAACGGCGCTTTCTGATTGCCGCCACCAGTGTCGCAGGGGGGGTCGCCGCCGGCGCCACAGCGGTGCCATTTGTCGCGAGCATGTTGCCCTCGGAGCGGGCGAAGGCCGCTGGCGCGCCGGTCGAGGCCGATATCACCAACCTCGCGCCCGGCGAGCTGATGCGCGTGGAATGGCGCGGCAAACCGGTCTGGATCGTGCGGCGGACCAAAAAAATGCTCGAGTCCGTGAAGGAGAACGACACCAACGTGGCCGATCCTGAGAGCCAGCGCAACCCGGATTACACGCCGCCGTACGCGCGCAACGAGTACCGCTCGATCAAGCCCGAATATCTGGTCGTCGTTGGCATCTGCACGCACCTCGGCTGCTCTCCGGTCGACAAGTTCAAAGCCGAGGCGGAGCCATTCGACTCCGACTGGAAGGGCGGCTTCTATTGCCCATGCCATGGCTCGCTTTTTGACCTGGCCGGCCGCGTCTACAAGAACGTGCCCGCTCCCGACAATCTCCCGGTGCCGCCGCATACCTATCTGTCGGACAGCACGATCCGCATCGGCGAAGACCAGAAGGGGGCGTAGGCGATGGCAGCGACCGAAAAGCCGCCGGTCACCGGGGCAGGGCCGTTCAACGGCCTGCTGACGTGGGTCGACCAGCGCTTTCCCCTGATCCAGCTTTGGCGCGAGCATCTCGCGGAGTACTACGCGCCGAAGAACTTCAACTTTTGGTATTACTTCGGTTCATTGGCGATTCTGGCGCTCGTGATCCAGATCGTCACCGGCATCTTCCTCACCATGCACTACAAGCCGGACGCCGCGCAGGCGTTTGCGTCGGTCGAATACATCATGCGCGAGGTGCCGGGCGGCTGGTTCATCCGTTACATGCATTCGACCGGCGGGTCGGCGTTCTTCTTCGTGGTCTACCTGCACATGTTTCGAGGCATGATGTACGGATCCTACCGGCAGCCGCGAGAGTTGATTTGGATCTTCGGCATGATGATCTACCTGTCCATGATGGCCGAGGCTTTCTTCGGCTACCTCCTGCCTTGGGGACAGATGTCGTACTGGGGCGCGCAGGTGATCGTGAACCTGTTCGACGCGATCCCGCTGATCGGGCCGGATCTGGCGTTGTGGATACGCGGCGACTATGTGGTCTCAGACGCGACGCTCAACCGTTTCTTCTCGTTCCACGTGATCGCGATTCCGCTCGTGCTCCTCGGGCTGGTGGCCGCGCACATCCTGGCGTTGCACGAGGTGGGCTCGAACAACCCCGACGGGATCGAGATTAAGAAGCTAAAGGACCCCAGGACCGGCCATCCCATGGACGGCATTCCGTTCCACCCCTACTACACGGTGAAGGACATCATGGGGGCGGTCTTCTTCCTGATCGTGTTCTGCGTGATCATGTTCTTCATGCCGGAGTTCGGCGGCTATTTCCTGGAATACAACAACTTCATACCCGCCGATCCGCTGCAGACGCCGTCGCACATCGCGCCGCTGTGGTATTTCACGCCGTATTACTCGATCCTGCGGGCGACGACCGAAACGTTCATGTGGGTGCTCGCCGCCGGCGTCATCGGTTATTCGGCGCTCATCATTCGGTCGGTCGAGGCGCGCGCGGTCAGGCTCATCGTCGCGGCAATCGCTGCCGTCCTGCTCGTGGGTTTTTTCACCCTCGAGCCCAAGGTCTGGGGCGTGGTCCTGATGGGCGTTTCGGTGCTCGTCTTCGGGCTCCTGCCCTGGCTCGATCGCAGCCCCGTCAAGTCGATCCGCTACCGCGGGCCGCTCTTCAAGGGGGCGCTCGCGATGTTCGTGTTGGTATTCATCGTGCTTGGGTATTTTGGTACCCAACCCGTCACGACGAAGAGCACCCTACTGTCGCAGATCTGCACGCTGATCTATTTCGCTTTCTTCCTTCTCATGCCGTGGTACACGAAAATGGACAAGACCAAGCCCGAGCCTTCGCGGGTGACCTGGGAAGGAGCGCACTGACATGAGCCGCGCCAGACAACTGCTTGTGGTGCTGCTCGCGGCGCCGGTGCTGGCCCTGGCGGCGGGCGACGAGGTGTCACTCGACCGTGCGCCGATCGATGAACAGGACCTGAGCTCGCTGCAGCGCGGCGCACAGGTCTACGTGAACTATTGCCTCGGCTGCCATAGCGCGAGCTACATGCGCTACAACCAGCTGCAGGGCCTGGGCCTCACTGCGCAGCAGATCCGCGACAACCTGATCCTCACGGGTGCGAAGGTTGGCGATCTCATGAAGAACAACATGGGGCCGAATGATGCGAAGGAGTGGTTCGGGGCGGTTCCGCCGGATCTCACCGTGATCGCGCGCGCGCGCGCTTCGCCCGCGGGCAGCGGCGCGGACTGGCTCTACACCTACCTGCGCAGTTTCTATCGCGACCCAGCTCGACCGACAGGCTGGAACAACGTCGTCTATCGCGACGTCGGCATGCCGCACGTCCTGTGGCAGTTGCAGGGCGAGCAGGAACTGCGCACGGAAGTGACCATGATCCCCCGCAGTGACGAGCGGAAAGACGCGGGAAAGCGTGAGGTGCAGAAGCTGGTGCTCGCCCGGCCGGGGAGTCTGAGCCAGCTCGAGTACGACCGTTTGGCAGCCGACCTCGTCAATTTTCTGGTCTACATGGCCGAGCCCGCGAAGCGCACCCGTATCGAGATGGGTATCTACGTCCTGCTTTTCCTGGGCGTGCTGTTCGTGCTCGCTTACGCCCTGAAGAAGGAGTACTGGAAGGACGTCCATTGATCCGTGCGAGCGGTAAACGGTAAACGGTAAACGGTGAGCGGTAGACGGCAAACCGCGAAGCCTGAATCCGATACTAGAGGTACCGAGCGAGCGATGTTCTTCCCTTCACTGTTCACCGTTCACCGTTCACGAGGTTGCCCGCTCTTATGATGACCTTATATTCAGGCACGACCTGCCCCTTCAGCCAGCGCTGCCGCATCGTGCTGTACGAGAAAGGGATGGATTTCCAGATCGTCGACGTCGATCTGTTCAACAAGCCCGAGGACCTGGCGGTGATGAACCCCTACAACCAGGTCCCGGTACTGGTCGAGCGCGATCTGATTCTGTACGAGTCGAACATCATCAACGAGTACATCGACGACCGTTTTCCGCACCCACAGCTCATGCCTGCCGATCCAGTGCTGCGCGCCCGCGCCCGCCTGTTCCTGTTCCGCTTCGAGCATGAGATGTTCAGCCACATCGAGTTGATCGAGAAGGGGACCCAGAAGCAGACCGAAAAGGGGCGTGCCGTTATCCGGGACAACCTCACGCAGATCGCGCCGGTGTTCACCAAGCAGAAGCACATGCTGGGCGAGGAATTCACGATGCTCGACGTCGCGATTGCGCCGCTGCTCTGGCGCCTCGACCACTATGGTATCCAGCTGCCCAAGACCTGCGCGCCGCTCATGAAGTACGCCGAGCGGTTGTTCAGCCGGCCCGCATTCATCGACGCGCTCACGGCGTCCGAGAAGGTCATGCGCCGCTAACTTCCGTGAATCGTGAATCGTGAATCGTGAATAGTGAATGGTGAAAGGCGAATAACGCGGGTCTGGCATTCGGGGTTTCTCCGATTCCCCATTTCCTATTTCCCGTTTCCGCTTTGATATGGCAGAGCGCCCTACCAAGCCCTACCTCCTCCGCGCCATTCACGAATGGTGCTCGGACAGCAACCTGACGCCCTACGTCACCGTGCAGGTCGATGCCAATACGCGAGTGCCGCCGGCGCATGTGAAGAACGGGGAAATCCTGCTCAATGTGAGCTACGACGCCACCCACAAGCTGACGATCGGCAACGAGGGCATCCAGTTCTCGGCGCGGTTCGATGGAGTGTCGTTCGAGTGCTCGGTCCCCATTTCCGCGGTGGCCGGCATTTTCGCCAGGGAAAACGGGCAGGGCATGTTCTTTCCGCACGAGCCGGTTCAGGAGAATGGCAACGACGCGCCGCCCGAGCCCTCCTCTCCCAACGGCAACGGAAACGGCAACAGCGGGAAGCCAAAGCTCCAGATCATCAAGTAACCCGCACTCGGCGTGCGGCCACCACCATCAGCGGACGCTGGCCACGACTCAAGCCTTATCGGTCTATAATGGCGGCCCAAGCCGGCATAGCTCAGTGGTAGAGCAACCGCCTTGTAAGCGGTAGGTCGTCTGTTCGAGTCAGACTGTCGGCACCACGGGCGATGCGCGGAAACACGGAGCCCGAGACGCTGGACGAGGTAGCCTGCGCTCAGTGCCGTAGCAAAAAAATCGCCCCGAAACAATCCCTTAGCTGGGCCAGGTGGCGGGAAGTTCCAGCCACGTCGCGCGGGATGCGTCGCCCTTTTGCGACGGTGCCGGGAGTTGAAGGCGTGGTTTTAAGACCTATTTAAGTGAGGCATGAAGACAATGCGAGGCTGTAAACGCGCTGTGCTGAGGATACGCCAATGATCCAGGTCGAAAACCTCGTCAAGGCATTCGGGACGAAGCTGGCGGTGAATGACGTTTCGTTTACCGTCGAGCGCGGGGAAGTGCTCGGCTTTCTCGGACCGAACGGCGCGGGCAAGTCCACCACCATGCGCATGGTGACGGGTTTCATCCCTCCGACCTCGGGCGCGGTCAGGGTGGGCGGCTACGACGTCCTTGAGAACCCGCTGCCGGCGAAGCGGCTCATCGGCTATCTGCCCGAGAACGCGCCGGCCTACGCCGACATGACCGTGCAGGGCTTTCTCTCGTTCGCTGCCGAGTTGCGCGGGCTGCGCGGCGCGGCGCGCCGGAGCGCCGTCGATCGCGCGGTCGAGCTGTGCTTTCTCGAGAACGTGCGCTACCAGGTGATCGACACGCTCTCCAAAGGCTACAAGCACCGCACCTGCCTCGCGCAGGCGCTTATCCACGACCCGGATGTTTTGATCATGGACGAGCCTACCGATGGGCTCGATCCGAATCAGAAGCATGAGGTGCGCAACCTCATCAAGCGCATGGGGGCGAACAAGGCGATCGTGTTTTCGACTCACATCCTGGAAGAAGTCGAGGCAGCGTGCTCGCGCGTGATCATCATCGACCGCGGCCGGATTGTCGCGAGCGGCACGCCAGACGAGCTCAAGGGACGCGCGCCGAATGCGGGCGCCGCGTGGCTGCGCGTGAAGGGCGTCCCTGCCGCGGCGCTTGCCAGCGGACTGTCCGGAATCGCGAACGCGGTGAATGCCGAAATCCTGAAAGATGAGGGCGGCATCGTGGAAATTCGGGTTTATCCCGACAAGACGAGGCCGGGCGGCAGCCTCACCGGCGAGGTGGCGGAACTCGCCGCGCAGCAGAAATGGCAGCTCGAAGAGCTGCACACCGAGGAAGGCCGGCTCGACGAGGTCTTCCGGGCCATTACGCTGCCCGACACCGTTAAAGAAGCGGCAGCGCAAACCAACTAAAACTGCAGGCACACGCAGATATGAATGCATGGTCCAACATCAAGGCGATCGTCAAGCGCGAGCTGGGCGGCTACTTCACCTCGCCGATTGCCTACGTCTTCCTGATCATCTTCCTCCTGCTCACCGGTTTTTTCACGTTCACGGTCGGCAACTTCTTCGCGCGTGGCGAGGCCTCTCTAGTCTCGTTCTTCACCTGGCACCCGTGGCTCTACCTCTTCCTCGTACCGGCCGTGGGCATGCGGCTGTGGTCGGAAGAGCGCCGGCTGGGCACGATCGAGCTTCTGCTCACGATGCCGGTGACAACGGGGGAAGCGCTGATTGGCAAGTTTCTCGCCTCGTGGTTGTTCCTCGGGCTGGCGCTCGCGCTGACGTTTCCCGTGATCATCACGGTGAACTATCTAGGCGATCCCGACAACGGCGTAATCTTCGCCGGCTACGTGGGCAGCCTGCTCCTCGCTGGCGCCTATCTTGCCGTAGCCTGCATGACCTCGGCGATGACGCGAAACCAGGTGATCAGCTTCATTGTGGCGGTGTTGATCTGCCTCTTTCTGATCCTCGCCGGCTACGAGCCGGTGACCGGGCTCCTGTCACGGTTCGCGAGCTCGCGCGTGGTCGAGTTCGTCGCCGCTTTCTCGGTGATGACGCATTTCGAGGGATTCCAGCGCGGCGTGGTCGATCTGCGCGATATTCTTTTCTTCGCGTCAGTGATCGGTTTCGCGCTGTTTACCACCGGCATCATCATCCGTAGCCACCGGGCAGGCTAAGGAACCTAGAGATAGATTCCCTATGAAAAGCAAACCATTCGAAACGATGCTTTACTCGACCGGCGGCGTGGTGGTGCTGCTCGCCATTCTGGTCGCGGTGAATTTCATCGTTGGGGCCTTCAGCCTCCGGGCGGATCTGACCGAGGGCCATGTCTACACGCTGTCGCCCGGCACGCGCGCCGTTCTCGGCAAGCTCGAGGCCCCGGTGAAGGTGCGCTTCTACTACACGCAGGGCGCAGCAGTGCCCGTGGGCTTGAAAACGTTCGCCAAGCGTGTTGAAGATTTGTTGAATGAATACCGCGCGGCCTCGGGCGGGCGCGTGATCGTCGAGAAGTTCAATCCCGAGCCGGACTCGGATGCCGAAGACTCGGCCGAGCTCGACGGGGTCGAGGGCCAGCTCACCAACACCGGCGAAAAGTTCTATCTCGGGCTCGCGATCGCTTTCCTCGACCAGAGGGTAGCGCTGCCGGTGCTCACGCCTGACCGCGAGCGGCTGATGGAATACGACATTACGCGTGCCATCGCACAGGTCGCCGCCGCCAAGAAGCCGGTGGTGGGTGTAATGAGCGCGCTGCCGGTTTTCGGGCGCTCGCTCAACCCGCTCACCAAGCAGCGGCCGAGCGATCCCTGGGTGCTCATTTCCGAGCTCAAGCGCGGATTCGAGTTGCGCGAAATAAAGATCGATGCGAAAAAGATCCCCGATGACATCAAGGTGCTGCTCGTCATCCATCCGCGTGACATGCTGGAGGACACCGAGTACGCAATCGATCAGTTCGTCCTGCGCGGCGGCAAGCTCATCGCCTTCGTCGATCCGTACGCCTACTTCGACCAGCAGCCCGACATGCAAAACCCGTTCGGTGGCTCGCGCGCCGGGCAGTCGACGTTCTACCGGCTGTTCAAGGCCTGGGGCGTGGACGTGGATATGGGCAAGGTGATCGCAGATATGACGTTCGCGAGCGGGGCCGGTCCCCGGCTGCTGCCCACGCTGCTCTCGCTCAACACGCAGGCACTGAATAGGGACGACGTGGTGACGAGCCAGGTCGGCACGCTGCTCATTCCCTTCGGCGGCGCGTTCAAGGGCAAGCCCGCGGAGGGGCTGACGCAGACCGTGCTTGCCCACACTTCCAAGAACGCGACGCCCGTGGACCTGATCATCGCCACGCTTTCCGGCGAGCCATCTACGCGCGGCTTCGAGCCCTCGGGCGAGGAGATGCCGCTCGCGATCCGGCTCACTGGCACTTTCCATACGGCCTTCCCAGAGGGTAAGCCCAAACCGTACGGCGCTCCGCGTGACCAGCAGAAAAAGGCGGACGATGCCAAGGAAAAAGCGGCGACGGAGCTCCAGATCAAGCGATCGGCGGAGGAGAATTTCGTGGTTCTGGTCGCGGACGTCGATATGCTCACCGACAACGCCGCAGTCGACGTGCAGGAAATATTTGGTCAGCGCGTCGTCATTCCACGTAACGGCAACCTCGCGCTGGCGCAGGGCCTGGTCGAGCAGCTCGGGGGCGACGACGCGCTCATCAGCCTGAGAAGCCGCGCCGCCTTCAGCCGGCCGTTGACCGTGGTCCGGGAGATGGAGGCGCAGGCGCAGCAGCAGTACCTCGGCAAGATCAAGGAGCTGGAGGACGGCCTCAACCAGACCCAGGAGAAGCTGCAGTCCTTGCAGAAGGCGGGCGCGGGCAAATCGGCCGCGATACTCACGGCCGAACAGCAGGCTGAGCTCGAGAGCTTCCGCAAGAAGGCGGTGGAAACGCGGCTGGAGCTGAAGGCGCTCAGGAAAAACTTGCGCGTAGAGAGCGACCGGCTCGAGTTGTGGACCAAGGTAATCAATATCGCGCTCATCCCGCTGCTCGTCGGGCTGATCGGGCTCCTGCTGGCTCTGGCAAGGCGAGGGAGGGAACGAGCAGCATGAACCGCAAGCAATTTTTGACCCTGATCATTGCGCTGGTGGTGTTTGGCGGCGCCGGGCTCGCTCTCTTCTGGCAGGACATCACCGCGTATCGCGAAAGCGGCGCCAAGATCGGCGCCAAGCTGCTGCCGGATCTCAAGATCGCCGATGTTGCCGAGATCCGGCTGCGGGACGCGAAGCACGAGGTTACGCTCGTGCGCAAAGAGAATGGGTGGGTGGTGCAGGAGCGAGCTGGTTATTCCGCCAACTTCAACGCTATCAGCGACCTCATGGTGAAGCTGATCGGACTCAAGATCACACAAACCGAGCAGGTCGCGGCCAAGCTCTACCCGCGGCTCGACCTGGGCGAGCCGGGCAAGGGAGAAGGCGCGGGGATCGTGATGGAATTCAAGGACGCGGCGGGCACGTCCCTGGCGCGCATCATCCTGGGCAAGAAGGTTCTGAAGGAGGACCGTATGAATCCTCTGCCGGGTGCGAGAGAAGGCGTGCCGGCGGGGCGCTACGTGCTGCCCCCCGGCGCGAAGGATCGGGTGGTCGCGGTCTCTGATCCGCTCGACGCTGCGGAGGCTGCCCCTTCAAAGTGGCTGAAGAAGGACTTCTTCAAGGCAGAGCGCATTAAGACGCTCGCGGTCGGACCCGAAGGCGGTGCGCCGGAGTGGAAGGTCACCCGCAAGGAGGAGTGGGGCGACTGGCGTTTTACGAACGGCGCCGCGCTCGACGCGAGCGCGGCGGTGACAGCCGGCAACAAGCTGGGTTCGATGAATTTTGTCGATATCGTGCCCGATGCTGATCGCGACCCCGTGCACAAGGCGACCGTGGCCGTAGCCGAGACGTTCGATAACCTCACGTATCACTTCAGGATCGCCAAGCGCAAAGTTGGCGATGACTATCAGGTGAGCGTCACGGTGTCGGGTACTCCGCCACGCAAGCGTGTGCCGGAGAAGGGCGAGAAGCCGGAGGACAAGGAGGGCCGCGACAAGAATTTTGCCGAGACGCTCAAGGCGCTCGAAGAGCGCATTGCCGCGGAAACGGCCCTCGCCAAGTGGGCGTATATCGTTGCCGGCAGCGAGGTCGAGCCCTTGCTGAAGACCCGCAGCGAAATGACAGCAGCCAAGCCCTCGAAGAAATGATTTAAAGAAACGGGGCCCGGCACCGCGCTATAATTAACGGTGCCGCTTGCGCGCATTTTCGCGGAGCCGCAATTGCCCTCATGCGCAGCAGTTTCCGCATCCTGGCCGCCTTTCTGCCGTGCGTGGCGCTGTCCGCCTGCACGACGGCGCTCCATGGCTACCAATCCTCGGGCGGCGGCTCGACGACGACGGTGACGTCCGCGAGCGTGGCTGCATTTGCGTCGAGCTCAAACGCGAGCGTGTCGTTCGTCTCCGGGCCGAGAGTCCCCGCGAATGCCCCGGGCGGTCAGCTCACGCTGAGCAGCAGCTCCGCCGGGGCGTTAGGGGTCGCCGTTATCATCGGCGTCCTCGCGAGCTATATCGTGGAAGAGGAGGGGCCGACACCGCTGCCCGCGGGTACCAGGATCTTGCACACCTGCTCCTGCTACGGCTACCAACCACCGGCAACGAATGAACCGGTAATGAGTAATGAGTGATGAGTAATGCGCGGGAAAAACCGCTACTCGCGCCCGTTCACCCATTACCCATTACCCATTACCCATTACCCGAATGAAGCTGAGAGAAATTCTGAAATCGCCGGTGTTCGCACTTGGCCACAAGTGGGACTTCAAGAAACGCACCGACGCCTATGAGTCGGATACGACCGCGCTCATCCGGCGCATGCTGGACGAGGCCGCGATACGCGACGACCAGGACTGGGCGTGGGAGCGCTGGCGCAACGACGCGAGCGCCCTTAAGAAGTGAGTTCCGAGTTCAAGGTTCAAAGTTCAAGGTCGAAGACGTAGGTCGTGTCCTTTGAACGTTGAACCTGGAACATTGAACCTTGAACGCCGCCGTCAGGCGGCGTGATGGCTGACTACCTCCAGCACACGCGTCCCGTCCGCGTTCCTGACCTCGGTGTGTATCCCCGCGAAGCTGCGCCCCTCGTGAAAACGTTGCGAGCGGATCTTTAGCGAGCGGCCCTGCCCGGGGCTGATGAACCAGGCCGAAATGGCGGAGAGCCGGGGATGCCGCGGCGCCGCGGCCTGCGCGGTCACGGCCGCCAGTCCCAGCAGCAGGCCGCCCTGCACATGCCCGACGCGGTTGCCGTGCTGGGGGCCGATTTTCACGTGACAACGCGCGCCATCGGCGGATGCCTGCGGCAGCGCGCTCCAGAAATGCTCAATGAAAGCGTGGCGCCGATCGGCGCGTCGGAGCGCCGAGTCGCACGCTTTCATTATGGCGCGTTCGCCTGATTCGAGCCCCTCCTCGTCAAAGGCCACGACCCGGCCGCGGCCTTTGCGCTGCCACGGGAGCGGCGCAAGCTTCACGCCCGCCGGCGCGGGCAACACCACGAAGCTACCCATGGCATGGCACACCGGCTTGCCGCCGGCATGAATCGTCACGCTGGAGAGGGCCTCGCGCACCGCGCCGCCCGTGGTGAAGCTCTCAAGACGCGACTTGGCGCTCAGCTTGCCCTGCAATGGCTGGCCAGTGAACTGCGCATGCAGGTGCACCGTGGCCTGGCGCACGCCGCGCTTGATTTTAAGGCGTGGTGCCGTCGCGAGCGCAGTGTCGAGCAGCACGCTAAAGGCGGTAAGCGCGATGGAGCCGTCGGTGGCGCGGCAATGTGGGCCATCGGGCATCGTTTCCTCGAGACGGTCGGTGCCGATCCGTGGCCACTCGAGACCGAGAAAGTAGCCGGGGAAGTGAAAGCCGGGGAGACGGTTCGCCGTCAGCGCTGAGATGACACGGCGGCGAATGCTGGCTGCGGCGGGAGCGTTGGGGGTCTTGCGCACCCGCGGATTCTACGTGATCGATCGGCGCCGGGGCGCGCTCGTCACGCGCGTAGGTTAAAATCACACGCGAAAATGGGACACGATCCCGAACTGAATGCTCCGGGCGCGTCCCTGGCGCCTCGCGTCGTCAGGCTCTACGAGCTCCTTGTTCTCGTGCTCTTGTGGAACGGGGCCTACAAGGGCGCTCGCATCGTCAATACCCTCTACGCGCTGGATCTTGGGGCCGAGCCTTTCGATACCGGCCTGTTGCTGGCCACCTACGGCGTCGTACCGCTACTGCTGGCAGTGTTTACCGGCCGCCTCGGGGACCGTTATGGCGTGCGCCTGCCGATTGCGGTCGGTCTGGTCGTTACGGCGACGGGCATTGTGCTGCCGTTCTTTTGGCCTGCCTTCGGCATGTTGTTCGTAGCCGCCGCCGTTACCGGCGCGGGGTTCATCCTGGTCCAAGTGTCGATGCAGGCGCTGTTCGGCGCGCTGGGCAGCGGCGCGACGCGCACGCGCAACATCAATCTCTATGCGCTCGTCGTATCGAGCGCCGACTTCGCTGGCGCCATCCTCGCCGGATTCGCCATCGATCATCTGGGCCACGCCCGCAGCTATCTGGCCCTGGGCGCGATGTGCCTTGCGGCGGTGCTGGGCATGGCGTATCTCTACCGCCGCGTTCCCAGTGCAACGCCCGCGCCGGTCGCCCGCGGCCCGCGGCGCATGACCGATCTTTTGCGCAACAAGGCCCTGCGGCGCATGCTGCTTGCAGGCGCCACGGTCGTGGCCGGCGTCGATCTTTTCCAGCTCTTCATGCCGATCTACGGGTACTCGATCGGCTTATCCGCGTCGGCGATCGGGATCACAATGGGTTGCTTTGCCGCCGCCGGGTTCGTGACCCGGGCGATGCTGCCCGCCCTGGTGCGCCGCTTCGGGGAGGAGCGCACGCTCCTCTATTCGATGACGCTCGGAGCCGCAACGTTCTTACTGATCCCGCTGTTTGAAACTCCGATCACCCTCGGTATCGTCTGTTTCCTCCTCGGCCTGGGATTGGGGCTTGGGCAGCCTCTGACCGTGATACTCACGTACAACCACGCGCCGCCAGGGCGGGCCGGTGAAGGGCTCGGATTGAGAATCGCGATCATCAATACGTCTCATGTCGGCGTGCCGGCGCTGTTTGGCGCCGTCGGCTCGCTCATGGGGACCTTGCCGGTATTCTGGGTGATCGCGGGTGTCATCGCGCTCGGAGGTGTCACAATCCGCAAGCACGTCTGAGCCGGGCTGTACCGAGAAGCGCCGACCCTGAACTGCGTTAAACTTAAAGCTTCGCGCCGGCTTGGCCTTGCGGCGTAGAGCCGGCGACACGGCGGCAACCCGACGAGCACTTCATCCTCTCAGGAGCACGAATATGAAGATCGCGGTCATTGATGACTATCAGGACGCTTTCCGCAGTCTCGAGTGTTACGCCAGCCTCGAGGGGCACGAGGTCGTCGTCTTCAACGATACGGAAAAGGATCCGGCGAAGCTTGCCGAGCGATTGAAGGACGCCGACATCGTGCTGCTCACCCAGCAGCGCTCGCGTTTTCCGCGCGCGGTCATCGAGCGCCTGCCGAAGCTCAAGCTGATCAGCCAGACCGGAGGAAACGTCGCCCATATTGACAAGGCAACGTGCACCGAGCGCGGCGTTGTGATCTCGGGCGCGGGTAGAGGCAATCCCAGCCCGACTGCGGAGCTAACGTGGAGCCTGATCCTCTCTGCGCTTCGTTCCATTCCGTACGAGGTTCAGCGGTTGAAGGAAGGCCATTGGCAATCCACGGTCGGGGACAGCGTAAAGGGCAAGATTCTCGGCGTCTACGCGTTCGGGAAGATCGGCAGCGTGGTTGCGAAAGTGGGCAAGGCGTTCGAGATGCGCGTCGTGTGCTTCGGCCGCGAGGCCTCGACCGCGCGCGCCTGTGAAGCGGGATTCGACGTCGCGGGCAGCCGCGATGAGTTTTTCTCGTCCGCCGATGTTCTGACGCTGCACCTGCCGCTGAACCCGGAGACGCGTGGCATCGTCAAGCGCGCGGACCTCGCGCGCATGAAGCCAGCTGCGCTTATCGTGAATACGAGCCGTGCTCCGTTGATCGAGGAGGGCGCGCTGGTGGAAGCGCTCAAGGAGGGAAGGCCGGGGCGCGCCGCGGTGGACGTGTACGAGGACGAGCCGGTTTTAGGCGCGAATCACCCGCTTATCAAGATGCCCAACGTCGTGTGCACGCCGCACCTCGGCTACGTGGAAACGGGAAATTACAGCTCCATCTACGCTACGGCGGTCGAGAATATCGTCGCCTTCATTTCGGGAAAGCCGATTAACGTGCTCAACCCCGAAGCGCTTAACAAGAACTGAACCGCCAAGACGCCGAGAGAAGCAAAAACAGTAATTGAACCGCGGAGGCGCGGAGAGAAGCAGAATCGGATCTGAACCGCCATGACGCCAAGGCCGCCAAGAAGAACAGATCTCAATACACGGCCCACCGTTTACCGTTCACGGAATTTGCAGAACCGCCAAGCAAAAGGAAAGGCTCAGACTCTTATGCTCTCTGTGTTCTCGGCGGCCTCGGCGGTTCGATAATGTTTTTGTAGGTTTCCCTTGGCGGTGAAGGTTTTCGTGTAAGGAGAAGTAATGGCAAAGATGGGATGTGGTCGTGCCGCGGTTGAGGCATTGCGCTCTGCGGGCGTGACAAAGATATTCGGATTGATGGGCTCGAGCGTGCTCGAGATGTACGACGCGCTCTATGACATGAAAGACATGGCGTACATCGGCGTGCGGCACGAAAATTGCGGGGCCCATATGGCGGACGCCTACGGACGCATCACTCAGGCGCCCGGGCTATTTATTTGCGGGCAGGCAGGGCCCGGGTCGGCCAACATGCTGCTCGGGCTTGCAGCGGCAAAGTTGGCCTATTCACCGCTGGTGGTGATTACAGGCCTTCCCTCGACCGAGCACCTGGGCCGCGACTCATTCCAGGAGATCGACCAGCAGACGCTGTTCCTCCCGGTGACCAAACGCGTGATGACGGTGCCGCGCGCGGACCGCATACCCGAGTTCATCATGGAGGCGTTCCGGATTGCTGACGCCGGGCGCCGCGGTCCGGTTGTGGTGCAGATACCGCGAGATCTCTTCAACCAAGACATAGATGTTGCCATCCCGCCGCCGGGTTCCAGCGCGAAAGTTACCGGTGGCGCGGTGGATCGCGCGACACTCGACAAGGTGAAGTCGATGCTCATGGCAGCGCGCGCCCCGATCATCCACGCGGGTGCCGGAATCAAGTGGAGCCGTGCGACGGCGCCGCTCCTCGCGCTCGCGGAAAAGCTCCAGCTCCCGATCACCATGTCGGCCGCCCATGGCGACCTCGCGCCGATCGACCATCCGCTCTATGCCGGGACTGTCGGGGCGCGCGGGAACGCAGTCGCGAGCGGGCTCATGCGCGAGGCCGACGTCGTGCTCGCGCTCGGGACGCGCCTCGGGTTCAATACCACGCGCTACAACCACGACCACCTCTCGCCGTCGGCGAAGATCGTGCAGGTGGACATCGACCCGGTGGCGATTGGCCGTTATTTCCCGGTAGCGGTCGGGATCGCCGGTGACGCCGGCGTGGTGACGGCGGCCCTGGCGGGCGCGGTCGAGGCGATTCCGCCGGACCGGGTTCCGTGGAAGGCTCGCAATGAGAAGTTCGTGAAGGAACGTCAGCAGCTGTGGCAGACGCGGGCCGAGGCGGGCAGTCGAAACGGCAAACCGCTGCACCCGGACACGATCTTTGCCGAGCTGCGCAAGGTGGCCCCGCGGGATGCGCTGTTTACCATCGACGCCGGCACAACGTGCCTGCAGGCAACCGATCAGCTGCCGTATTACACGCCCCCGGCGCTGGTCGCGCCGCTTGACTGCGGCAACATTGGTTTTTCGTACGCCGCAGGTCTCGGCGCGAAAACGGCCGCCCCGGAACGCACGGTCATCTCCCTCATGGGAGACGGCGGTTTCGGCATGACAATGGGCGAAATGAACACTGCGGTCATGCACGACATTCCGACGATTGCACTCGTCATGGACAACGGGACGTGGGGCGCGGAGATCGCCTACCAGCGCGACTTCTACAACCGCCGCTACATCGGCGCGCACGTGCAATCGCCGCGCTTCGACGAGGTGATGAAGCTCTGCGGGGGCGTCGGCTATTTCGCGACCGAACCGGGCGAGACGGGGGACGCCATCAACCAGGCCATGAAGGAGCGCAAGCCCGCGGTGATCCACGTCAAGGTCGACCCGGAAGCGGTGATCAGCTTCAGGACCGATGCCCTCAAAAAACGGTGACCCACCACGAAAAATGGTGATGAATAATAGTGATGATTAATGGTGATGAGAAATGGTGATAGAAAGCCGAGTGTTTGGCTAGGGGGGTTGCCCATCACCAGTACCTCATCACCAGTATCTCATCACCAGTTCTCATCACTTCTTTAGTTCCGAGAGGAGGCCCCGGTCTTTGAACACCTCGACCGCGGCGCGCACGCTGTTGTTGGAAGCGGGGAAGCCGCAGTAGACGGCGGCCTGCAGGAACACCTCGTAGATCTCGTCCGGTGTCGCGCCGTTATTGAGCGCGCCGTTGATGTGGCCCTTGAGCTCGTCGGGCCGGTCGAGCGCGGCGAGCATGCCGAGCGTGACCAGGCTACGCACCTTCAGCGGCAGCCCCGGCCGCGACCAGACCGATCCCCAGGCAACCTCGGTCACGATCTCGTAGTGCCGCCGTGTGAGTTCGTCGCCTCCTCCTGCACGCTTCTTGATGTGAGCCTCGCCCATGACTTTCCGGCGCGTGGCCATGCCCTTCTCGTACAGTTCCGATGCCATCTGTCTCTCCTTGCCGGTGGTTGATTAACCGATAAAACGTTGCGTCTCCAATCGAATTACGACAAAAGGGGCTGCCTGCGCAGCCCCATTTCGCGTGATTACAACCTACCGGTCACCGGTCACGGGCTTAGTGAAGGTGCTTGCCGCGCGGATGCAGCGGTATGACGGTGGAGGATGACGCCGCCGTCTCGCCGGTGACCTTGCGGGCCGCCCAATCCTGGTCGAAGAGCTGGTTCGCCAGCACCTTCACCTGGTTGACGTCGGCCTGGCCCAGGTGTCGCGAGAGCAATGTCGTCACGTCCTCGACAACGCATTGTCGGCGGAACTCGTGGATCGACTCGGGGCTCGGCCCGACGAACATCTGGTAGAACTCATCGTCGCCGTTTTCGGGGTAGTAGGTAACCTCGATCTCGGACGAGTATTCCGTCAACGTCCCGACGTTCTGGAACGCCTCGCCGAGCCGGTTGTGAAAGCTGCGGCCCACGTCGCCAGTCCAGCAGATCGTCAGCGTGCGCTCGCGGGGATCGAACTGGATGCCCGGCTCCTCGCGCTCGAGGCTCACCGCTTCCGCGATCCTCTCGACGTCGAGGTACTCGAGCCACGGCCGCAATGCGTGCTCGAGTTGCGAGAGGCGCACGCCCCTGCCGAGAAAGACATTGCCGTGCACGTGGACTTCGATGCGCATCGTCTGCGGCGGACGGGCCTGCAATGAAAAGGGCAGACAGAATAGCATATTCAGAGCATGAGACGAAGGGGGGTAACCGAAGTCAAAAGTCAGAAGGCGATAACTCAGGTGATGGGTGACGGGGCGGCTTCGCCGGAAAGTGAAGGCGGCAGGAGGAACGATAAATCCGTAATCATCCTCGCTTCAAGTCTTCCTCTTATTCCGTACGCATACGTCTTCTTTTCTTGAAATAGACGGTTTGGTCATACGCCGCGGCGGTCCTGTCCTGGGCATGGGCTGTTGGGTCGGCTGGGGCGCAGGAGGAAGTTGAAGGAAGGCGCTGCCGCTTAATCCGCTACAGCACTTACACAGACCCCGCTTCGGCGGGGTTTTGTTTGTGGTGCCATGGATTTTCTGCGCCACGTTTACGGATCGCATGGAGTTTTGTTTGCGTTGTGACAAAATTCACGAAAAAGGATGATTGCCCTATCCCAAAGGGGACGCTTGTCCCGTGCGCAAAAATGAAGTTTTGATGGATAGTGATCCTAGTAAGTGTGTGGCGCTTCCGGCCTGTCTTTTTGGGCTGTTGGGGTTTTCCGAAAATAGCAGCATTGCGTCGATGCGCTCAAGGGGAGTTGATCATGCGCTGTCTATTCACACATAAGTGGGTAACGGTATGGGAAGAGAGTTTTATCAGGTCTTATGTTCCTTGCAGGAGATGTAAACGGTGCGGAACGATGGAGCGCAGTATTTACGATGCTCTATCCCCAGACGTTGCATGGGAGACAATAAGGGAGCGCAGCTACGTTAAGGCGCAGCAAATCCGGATGTTTCGGCAACCCTCTTCCCGGCTCGACCAACTGGCTCATACATTAGGGCTGCGTCGAAGCAGGACGAGCGATCGGGCGAGATCAGCAAAACGCTCCGAGTTGATCCGAAGTTAACGGGCGTAAACGGTACAGCGAACCACATTCCGCTCTGGCGGGCTTGGGCTGGGGCAGACTTAACACATCAGCTTGAAGGGTCAAAATGACAGCGAAACTACCGGAATTGAGAAGAGATCAGCGGTACCATGCCGCGCTGCCGGTGTTCCTGGGGAACACCAAGGGTGCCACACGCGACATGAGCACCTCGGGCGTGTACTTCTGGAAGGACGGCATGTGCATGTGTGTGCCCGGGGAGTCAATCAGCTTTTCGATAGAACTCAAAACGGCCACGGGCAGGATGATGTGGAAATGCCAAGGAGCCGTCGTCCGCACCGAACCGCTCGGTGACATGGTCGGTGTGGCGGCGAGAATCACCGAATCGACGATGGAGCCTGCGTGGACGGATGTCGTACGCATAAGGGGTATAGGCGACTTGTCCTAGCGCTTTTGCGTAATCCGTATCAGCACTCACACAGACCCCGCTCTGGCGGGGTCTGTGTGGGCTGCCTGCGTTAGCGGCTAGTCGCCCGCCACTCCCACGGCGGCACCGGGTTGTGATCGGGCTAATCATTCCGGATAGTGGTAAAAACACCAACGCGGACAGGCTTTCTGCATAACGGATCTTGTACAAAAGCAGCTCCCTTGATAGCGTTACGACATTACGTCAATGCGCTCAAGAGAGTTAATGATTCGTTGTCTATTCACCCATAAGTGGGTTATAGGAAAGGAATATAACTTTAGGTCTCGTGTTCCTGACATTAGTTTTGTTATTCCTTACAGAACATGCGAACGGTGTGGAACGATGCAGCGCGGTATTTACGATACGTTTTGGAGAGACACGTCCTGGCAGACAATGAGAGAGCGTGACCACAATATATCGGAGCAAAGCCGGATTGTTCGGCAATCCTCTTCTTGGATCGACGAATTGGCTCATTCATTGGGACTGCGTCGAAGCAGGACGAGCGATAGAACGGGATCAGGAAACCGCTCTGCACAGACCTGAAGTTATGGGCCTTAACGTTATTGCGAATTACACATTGCGCTGCGGCGGGCTTGGGCTGGCGCAACCGGATCAGCTTAACAGGCGGAAAATGAGACTAGGACCACCAAACGAAAGAAGAGACCAGCGGATCGATGTCGCGCTGCCGGTGTTCCTAGAGGACGCTATCGGTGTCACGCGCGACGTGAGCGCATCGGGCGTGTTCTTCTGCATAAGCGGCACGTATGCATACGGGGAGTCCATCAGCTTTTCGATGGGACGAAAAACCGAATCCGGCAAGTTCATGCTGAAATGCCGCGGCGTCATCGTTCGCACCGAATGGGACGATAACACGGTCGGTTTGGCGGTGAGACTCACAAAAAGCGGCGATGAACCCTATAAGGACGCGATCTCATACGCATAAGGAGGCGATTCTTCGTAGAGCTTCCGCGCAACAGGTCGCAGCACTTACCCAGGCCCCGCTTCAGCGGGGTTTTTGTTTGTATCTTGAACGTCTGTTATGGGTCGAAAGCGAATCCTACGCAGCGAGTGAGCAGACGCCGCCCAGCAGCGCAGGCAGGCGTCGACCAGGCGGCGTAGAAGCGCAGTAGCGGTTATTTGAGGTGCTTGGCGAGAAAATCCATCGTCCGGCGCCAAGCGAGCTCGGCCGCTGCGGGGTCGTACTTCAGGATCGGCAGGTTCTTCGAATCCGCCGTCTCGTTGGAAAAGGCGTGCTTCGCGTTGTAGCGGTGGAACTCAAAACTCACCTTGGCGCCGCGCAGCTTTTCTTCCAGCTCGTCGACCTTCGCGATCGGGAAGGGCACGTCCTCGGTGGCCCAGTGGCCCATCAGCGGCGCCTTGATCCTGGACGCATCGACAAACTCGAGCGGCGGGTAGCCGTACCAGACGACAGCCGCGTCTGCCTCCGGAACGTTCACCGCCGAAAGAAGCGTGAGCGCTCCGCCCATGCAGAAGCCGGTCACTCCGACCTTGGTGCAGCCGGACGCCTTCAGATGCTGGACCGCGCCGCGCACGTCCTGGCCGGCGGCGTCGCCGAAGTTGAGGTTGGTCATCAGATGCTCGGCTTCGTTGGCCGCGAGCGCGACCTTGCCGCGGTAGAGGTCCGGCACCAATGCCCGGTAGCCGGCCGCCGCCAGCTTGTCCGCGACGCCTTTGATCTGATCGTTGAGACCCCCACCACTCCTGGATCACCACGATGCCCGGCGCGACCGCGCCCTGCGCAGGCTCGCCGAGATAGCCGGCCACGGCCTGGCCGTCCGGCCGCTTGTAGCTGATCATCTTGCCCATGGCTTCCTCCTTCGATAGCTCGTTAATCTACACCCTGAGGGCGCGTTATGGGTCGTCATTGGATACTGCCTGTCAGATTGCAACGACCCTACCTGACATTTTCTTCAGCCTTCTGACTTCTGCCTTGATCCTTGAGGAGCCCCAGCTCGCCGAGCACCGCCTGCATCTCGGCACGCTCGCGCTCCAGGTGATCCCAGAGCGGTCCTCCAGCGAGCGGCATCGCGGTCCAGTAATGGCGCGCCAGCTCGGCTTTCCACTCGTCAGTGGCGGTCACTGTCTCAAGCAGTTTCTCCCAGAACCTGATCTGAGCGGCGGTAATCCCGCGAGCGCCCGTGACGCCGCGCCAGGAGCCGATGACGCAATCCACCGATTGCTCTTGCCACGTCGGCGTATCGGTGTAGCGCCCGGCGAGCCGTTGCGGCGCCGACACGGCGAGCGCGCGCATCGTGCCCGCTTCAATTTCCTTCGCGACGCTCGCCGCAGTGACCGCGGCGACATCGGCATTGCTGGCCAGGGCGTCGGCGACAGCATCCAGCGCCGAATCGAACACCCGGATTTTCGGTGCCGTCACGTCGCCGCCCGCATGCCGGATGACTTTCGCGAGCGCGATGTGGTTGGGATTGCCGAGCGAGGTCGAAAGCGCGACAGTCACGGAAGCGGTGCCGTTCGCAAAACGCGCGATCAGGTCGGCGCCGTTCTTCAAAACAGAGTCTGACCGGGCGACAAAGGCGATGTACTCGGTATAGAGGATCGCAAGCGGCGTGAAAGCGCGCTCGTGATGGAAGGGCGCTGCGCCCAGCAGGTGGTCCGTCGTGAGGTTCACCGAGCTGATTGACACGACGTGCGGATCACCCGCGCGCCCGTCCAGGTAACCCCAGCACTTCTTCGCTCCGTCGCCGGGCAGGTTGTTGACGCGCACCGGCACATCCAGCAGGCGATTCGACTCCATCACCGTGAGCAGTGCGCGCGCGGCGCGGTCGAGCCCACCGCCGGGGGG
>JAQBFV010000003.1:0-13148 GCA_032123035.1 Betaproteobacteria bacterium
TTCAAGGTTCAAGGTTCAAGGTTCAAGGTTCAAGGTTCAAGGTTCAAGGTTCAAGGTTCAAGGTTCAAGGTTCAAGCACAATTGGACGAATCACGAATACGAAGTTCCCGCTTGGAGCTTGAAACTTTAAACGTTGAACCCGGAACTTGGAACCTGGAACATTGAACGGGACGCCGCTTGACGCTCACTTCTATGCAAGATGTTGTGGATAATCTCTCGCGGTTGATTCGTGACGCGGCGTCTCAGCGGCGGCCCCTGTGCATTCGCGGCGGGGGGACCAAGGAGTTCTACGGCGGCGAGAGACGCGGCGACGTTCTCGACACAAAGCCTTTGCGCGGAATCGTTTCCTACGAGCCGACCGAGCTCGTGATCACCGCGCGCGCCGGCACGCCGCTCACCGAGATCGAAGCCGCGCTTCAGGAAAAAGGTCAGCTGCTCCCGTTCGAGCCGCCGCACTTCGATTATTTGCCCCCGCCCGCAGTCCCTCCTCCACCGGGAGCGGGAGAGTGGACCCTTGCGCCTGTTGCAACGGAAGAGAAAATGGCCACCCTCGGTGGCTGCGTTGCCGCCGGGCTGTCCGGGCCACGGCGGGCGTACGCCGGCGCCGTGCGCGACTTCGTGCTCGGCGTGCGGATCATGGATGGCAAAGGCTCCGAGCTTCGTTTCGGCGGCGAGGTGATGAAAAACGTCGCGGGCTATGACGTCTCGCGCCTGACCACCGGCGCGCTCGGCACGCTGGGTGTGATCCTCGAGGTCTCGCTCAAGGTCTTGCCCTCTCCGGCGGCCGAAGCCACGCTCAAGCTCGCGGCCGGCCCCGAGAAGGCCATTGCGCTCATGAACGAATGGGCCGGCAAGCCACTTCCGATCACGGCAACGGCTTACCGCGCGGGCGAGCTGGCGGTGCGGCTCTCGGGCGCGCCCAGCGCCGTCGATGCGGCCATCAAGAAAATCGGCGGCGACATGATGGATGCGGCGAAGGCCGCTCAATTCTGGAACGGCCTACGCGAACAGAGCACCGCGTTCTTCGCGGGCGATCAACCGTTATGGCGGCTATCGGTAAAATCCACGACACCACCACTCGACCTGTCCGGACCGCAGCTGATCGAGTGGGGCGGCGCATTGCGCTGGCTCAGATCGAATGCTGACGCGAAGGTGATCCGCGAGGCCGCTGCACGCGCGGGTGGTCACGCCACATTGTTCCGCGCCCGCGACAAGACGGCTGGCGTCTTTAACCCCCTCTCCCCCAACCTGGCCAAGATCCATCGGCGCCTCAAGGAGGCGTTCGACCCGGCAGGGATCCTCAATCCCGGTAGGATGTACCCGGACTTTTGAAATATAGTGATGACTAATGGTGATGGAAACTGGTGATGAAAAATGGTGATGAAAACCGGACGATCCATGTACATCACCAGTAATGATCACCATTCTTCATCACTAGTACTCATCACCAGTTTTCGGTGATTGGTCACGCTGTTGAGCTATGGCAAATAATTTCCTCGAGCAACTGGTCACCGAGTGGTACGAGTACCGCGGCTATTTCGTGCGCCGGAACGTGGCGGTCGGAAGGCGCCGCAAAGGCGGCCACGAGTGCGAGCTCGACATCGTGGCGTTCCACCCGGAGATTCCGGACCTCGTGCACATCGAACCGTCGCTGGACGCCGAAAGCTGGCAGACACGCGAGCGGCGCTTCCGCGGAAAATTCGAGGCGGGTCGCAAATACATTCCCGGCCTCTTCCCCGGCTTCGAGCTGCCGCCCGAGATCGAGCAGATCGCGGTCCTCGCGTTCGCGAGCAAGGTAAACCACCCCACCCTGGGCGGGGGCAAGGTGCTGCTCGTGTCCGACCTCATGCGTGAAATTCTCGAGGACCTGAGCGACAAGAAAATCGCGGCGAATGCCGTGCCCGAGCACCATGCGCTGCTGCGTACCTTGCAGTTCGTCGTCGAGTACCGCAGGAAGGTTTTCGCTACGCTGCGTTAGCCCGCGTGCTCCATGACCGCCATGGTCTCGAGGTTGTGCCATCGAACCGCGAGTAGCTGCGCGTGCGGCACGCGGGCTTACCGATTCATCGGCGTTCATCGGCGTCTATCGGCGGCGAAAAAGAACAAAGCAGAACGCAGTAATATCAAGGTAAGGAGATTTTTGAGTTGTATCCGCGTTTATCTGCGTTTATCTGCGGCTCGATTGGTCGCTCTTGGCATCTTGGCGGTTGATTAAAACATGCAAACCAACCTCGCCCCGTTCATCAAGAACACCGCCGAAGGAAAAGAGGCGGAGGCGATCCTGCGCAAATGCACGCATTGCGGCATGTGCACGGCGACCTGCCCGACCTACCAGCTGCTGAGCGACGAGCTCGACGGCCCGCGGGGGCGCATCTACCTAATGAAGCAAGTGCTGGAGGGCGCGGCCCCGAGCGCAAAAACCCAGCTCCACCTCGACCGCTGTCTCACGTGCCGTTCGTGCGAGACCACGTGCCCGACCGGCGTGCGCTACGGCCGCCTGCTCGAGATCGGACGGCAGGTGGTGGAGGAGCAAGTCGGCCGCACTCCGACTGAGGCCGCCCAGCGCAAATTGCTGCGCGCGGTGATCCCGATCCGTTGGCTCTTCGATCCACTCATAGGCCTGGGACAACTTGCCCGCCCGCTGCTGCCTAAGGCGTTGCGGCGCAAAGTGCCGGCGCGCGCTGCGGCGCGTAAGCCGTGGCCTGTTCCCGGTCACCCGCGCTCGATGCTGCTGCTCGAGAGCTGCGCGCAATCGGGCGCGTCGCCGCAAACCAACGTCGCCGCCGCGCGAGTCCTCGATCGAGCGGGCATCACGCTCGAGCGCGTGCCGAATGCCGGCTGCTGTGGGGCCGTATCACTGCATCTTTCCGTCCAGGAGGAAGCGCTCGGCTTCATGCGCCGCAACATCGACGCGTGGTGGCCGCGGATCCAAGCCGGCGCCGAAGCTATTGTCAGCACTGCCAGCGGCTGCGGCGTGACCGTGAAGGACTACGGCCATCTCCTCGCCAACGACCCTGCGTACTCCGGCAAGGCAAAGCACATCTCGTCTCTGGCAAAGGACATCGTCGAAGTCATTCTCGTCGAGAAAAATAAATTGGTTACCGGTCACCGGTCACCGGTCACGGGTCAGCAGCGAGTAGCCTTCCATTCCCCTTGCTCGCTTCAACATGGGCTGCGATTAGGAGGCATAGTGGAGTCGTTGCTGACTTCGCTAGGCTACTCGCTGACGGACGTCCCCGACGCTCACCTTTGCTGCGGCTCTGCCGGCACCTATTCGGTTCTGCAGCCCGAGCTCTCGCAACGTCTGCTCGCCAACAAAACCGCGGCCCTCGCGAGCGGTAATCCCACCGCCATCCTCACCGCCAACATCGGCTGCCAGATGCACCTGCAGGGCGCGACCGCGCTTCCGGTGCGGCACTGGATCGAAGCGCTCGACGAAGGCCTGTCGTCATCGCGCTGACTGGCGCGCCGCGTGGTGATGCTCTTGTGCTCCGAGCAGACGTCGGGGCGACAGGCCTGATGGGGGGAAAGGTGTCAGGAACCTTTTCGCACGGAAAAGGTTTCTCTGCAGAAAAGGTTCCTGACACCTTTTAGCTGCGTGGCCTTCTGAGCCAGGGCTTACCCGAGCTGCGCCGCAATTGTCTTATTTCGCGCGCTCGAACTCGCGGCTTTTCTCAGCGCGCCAGTCCGCAAACGGACGCGTGGTGGGGTCGCTCGCGATTCTCTTGTGCGTCGACTCCGCGATCTCCTCGTCGGAGAGCGAGAAGTCGAGCGCCACGCGGTGCGGCTGCGCCACGTACCACGGCGTGTCGCAGAAGAACTCGAGCCGGTTGCCCTCGGGGTCCAGGAAGTAGACCGACCACGCGTTGCCGTGGTCCACGGGATCGACCCCCTCGACCTTGTTGGAAACCGCCAGATCACGCATTGCCCTGACCTCTTTGATCGAGGCGACGCGGAACGTGAGCTGGTTGATTGTTGACGGCGATCCCTTTTGGCGCCCGGTAACCATCACGATCTGGTGATGGTCCTTCGGGTCCTTGCTCAGGAACGTCAGGCGCTGGCCGTTCCTGATTTCGCCCGCGTCCATGACCTTGAACCCGAGCAGCCGGGTATAGAACTCGCGCATCTTGTCCATGTCGGTGACGAAGATGCCGATATGGCTTAGCTCCCACTTGGGTAGGTCGGGCATGTTTTCCTCCTTACGCTAGAGCGTCGTGGCCTGGCTACGATGGGCCACGACCATGATACCGCCGTGTCGGCCGCCGTTGAACCCTGTCTTCCCGACTATCCACTACTTCCCTATGGGCCGGATGGAGATTTCCTTGAAATAAACTGTCTTGCCATGGGGGTGATTCTGGACGGCGATATATCCGCTGTCCGGCCGCGGCCCCCGATTCGGGTCCCAGTCATGCTTCTTGGGCGGCACCGGATCGCCCTCCGTGTATTCCGCCACCAAAACTCCATTGATGTGCACCACCGTGCGCGGGCCGTCAATGGTGATCTCCATCGTGTTCCATTCTCCCACCTTGTTGGGTCGAGACCGGGCCTTGGAAAAAGTATAAATCGAACCAGTGCGGAAGTACCCGGACTGCTCCGCATCGTTGATCTGAACCTCCAGACCCTTGTCGACCGGCATCCATTGATCCTTTGGCGGCTCCGGGATCCGGATGAACACGCCGCTGTTGTCGGCGGTCGACTCGACCTTGTAGACGACGCGAAGAACAGCGTTGCCCACCTTTTCGCCCTCGAACCAGAGAAGTCCCACGCCTCCCTTCGCGTGCAGCACACCGTCCTCGACGACGAAGCTTCCGTCGCCGACGTGCTTCCACCCGTCGAGATCCTTTCCGTTAAAGAGCTGCCGCGTGTCGGCACTCGAGATACCCGCGCAAAAAAGTATTGCGGCAAGTAGAAGTCCATGCGTTGCGGCGCGCATCGTCAGATTCCTCCTGAAGAAAAACGACCGGACGCAGACACCACCTGGACGAATTGCTCGGCCCGCGCCCCTCCGCATCCTGTGAATAACCTCCGACCTCATTCAGAACCTACTGCAAACTGTTCGAGATCATGACCAGAACCGGCACGCAGCAGCAGCGGCTACAAGGGAAGAAATAGCCAGTATCGCGCGAAGAAAAGCGGGCATCGGAACCTCGTTGGCCGTGGGTTTTCGATCAATCGAGTCTGACTGATCTCCGCGAGAGACGTCAAGAGCCGTGACGCCGCTCTTTTCCGATCGAACCGCATCATGAAAAACCGCTATCGGGCTTGTACTTTTCCCCCGACCGGCGTACGATCGGCCGCAGCTTGTACTTTTTTTCGAAGGGGAGTACGATCGCCCGCGGCTTGTACTTTTCTTTGAAGGAGCGTACGATCGGCGGCATTTCGTACCGGAGGGTGCACCAGGCATGCTCGAACTGAAGCCTTCTGCCGCATCGGGAAATTTGGGAGTCACGACCCGTCGCGACGACCGAATCAAGGGAATCGCGCCGGCGACGACCTCCCTGACGGTGCCCGTCTACGAAGAGGAACTCTGGACCAGCCGCCAGCGGCAGGCCAACGCCATCCACGAGGTGTCGTACCGCGGTTGCTTCAAGCCGCAACTGCCCAACTACTTTCTTGAGCGCCTGAGCAGCGAAGCTGATCTCGTCTACGACCCGTTCGGCGGTCGCGGCACAACCGCCATCGAGGCAGCCCTGCTTGGACGCCGCGTGGTCGCAAACGACATCAATCCGCTGAGCGCAGTCCTGACCCGGCCGCGCCTCGAGGTGCCCAAGCTCGCCGATATCCAGAATCGGCTCCGCACGCTGCGCATTCGCGCCAGCGCGGGCGCCGACATCGACCTGTCGATGTTCTACAACCGGAGGACCGAGAGCGAGCTCGTCACGCTGCGCGACTATCTGCGGCGCCGCCGTGATGCGGGCGAGGAGGACCCCGCCGACCGTTGGATCCGCATGGTCGCGACAAACCGCCTGACCGGCCACTCGCCCGGCTTCTTTTCTGTCTACACGCTGCCGCCCAACCAGGCAGTCATGCCGGAAGACCAGCTGCGGATCAACCGCAAGCTCGGGCAGAAGCCGCCCTACCGCGACGTGCGCGCGCTCATTCTGCGAAAATCCGTCCAGCTCCAGAGCGCGCTTACCGCTGCTGACCGGGCGCGATTACGCCGCGCTGCCGCGAATGCGGTCTTCCTCAACACCGATGCGTCGGCGACGAACGCGCTGCCGTCGAGCTGCGTGCAACTCACGATCACCTCACCGCCCTTCCTCGACGTCGTGCAGTACGCCCGCGACAACTGGCTGCGGTGCTGGTTCAACGGGCTCGACGCCGAAGCCATCGGGGAACGCATCACCATGGCAAAGACACCGGAAGAATGGGCTGGCGTGATGTCGCGCGTGTTCGCAGAGCTCCATCGCCTTACCGCGCCGGGCGGCTGGGTCGCATTCGAGGTGGGCGAAGTCCGGCGCGGCGAGATCCGGCTCGAGGAAATCGTCGCGCCGCTCGGCGTCGCCGCCGGCTTCGAATGCGGCGCCGTGCTGATCAATGCCCAGCGTTTTACCAAGACCGCCAACATCTGGGGCGTCGCTAACAACCGGCTCGGCACCAACTCCAATCGCATTGTACTCTTCTGCAAACCTTGAGTCCGTGCAGATGCCTTGCGATCTGCAGGGTCAGGAACTGGTGATGAGTACTGGTGATGAGAAGTGGTGATGGGTCCTGGTGATGAAAACCGGGTGGTAAATCACCACTTTTCATCACCATTATTCATCACCATTATTCATCACCATTATTCATCACTACGTTTAGTATCGACTCCGGGTCCTATTAGGTAATCACGACTAAGTGCGCTGACGCCTGGACAACCGATAAGACCGAGCACGCGGTCGATCTCGTCGCGGTAGATCTCGATCGCGCGCGCCGCGCCGGCTTCGCCTGCGATGGCCGTACCGTAGAGCGTCGCGCGCCCGATCAGCACCGCTGCGGCGCCGAGCGCCAGCGCCTTTACGACGTCCGAGCCACGGCGAAAACCGCTGTCCACCATGACCGTGAGGCGCTTCCCGGCTGCCTCGACCACGGAGGGCAACACCTCGACGGGCGCCATTGTGCTGTCCACCGCGCGGCCGCCGTGATTCGAGACGATGACCCCGTCGGCTCCGCAATCCGCCGCGAGCAAGGCATCCTGCGCGCGCAGAATGCCCTTCACAATCAACCGGTGCGGCCAGATACGGCGCAGGTCCTTAAGGTCGTCCCAAGTAAGCGAGTCCGTCACCATCATCGAACGTCCCATCGGCGCGGCGGTGATGCGAGCCTTCATGGCGGTCGGATAATTCTCGTAGCGCGGCATGCCGGAGGTCACGAGATAGCGCGCGAGCACGGTCGCCAGCCAGCGCGGGTGCATCAGCACATCCGTCACGTTCCGGCGAGTGAAGCGGAAGGGAACCGTCATGCCGTTGCGCAGGTTGTATTCACGTCCCGGCGGCACCGGCGTGTCCACCGTGACCACCAGCGCCTGGTAACCGGCGGCCTTTGCGCGCTCGACGAGCCCGTGCGAAAGCGAACGGTCGGGCCACATGTAGATCTGGAACCAAAGCGTACCGCCTGCCTGCTCGGCGACCTTTTCCATGGCGGTCATGGAGCCAGTGGCAAGCGTGAAGGGAATGCCGGCCGTGGCCGCAGCGCGGGCGAGCGCGATTTCGCCTTCGAACCAGTTCAGTCCCGCCGATCCTGTTGGGGCGATGGCGATCGGCATCTTGTGCCGGTTCCCGAAAAGCGTGATCTCCTGGCTGCGATGAGACGTGTCCACCAGCGCGTGGGGAGCGAGCTTGATACGCTCGAAGGCTTCGCGGTTGTTGACCAGCGCAACCTCGTCGCCGTTGCCGCGGTCCATGAACTCGAAGACGCCCTTCGGCAAACGCCGGCGCGCCAGCTCGCGCAGGTCCGCGATTTCGTAAGCCCCTAGAGTGTTATCCATGTGCCGGTTCCAGGCTACGCGTCACTAGAACGTATGCAAAAACCAAAAAACCATTTAACCGCAGATAAACGCAGATAAACACAGATCAATACATACAAAAAAGCAGAAAACTCCGAACCCTGAACCCAGAACCTCGAACAGCTTTTTTAGCCGCCGATGCACGCCGAGAGCATCAAACGACGATTTACGATTTACGATTTACGATTCACGTTTCACGGCTTCTCGACGGTGGCCTTCTCCAGCGCCAGCAACGCATCGAGCCCAAGCGTGTCGTGAAGCGCATCCTGCTCGGCCTTGCGCGACGCGCCGGCAAGCGCCGGAACGGGTTTGCCGGCCGCCAGCGCCTGGTACCCCTGCTGCATCGCGCGGTGAAACCACAATGCCGGGGTCGTGACCGACAACAGCCGATAGCCCAGCGCGCCCAGCTCGTAGAGGGAAATCCCGAGATCCTGCGGGCCGTCTCCCGGAAGGGAAAACATGAGCGGCGGCCCAAGGCGCTCGCCCACAAACCGCATCTCCTCCGGCGTGCGCGGCGAGATGTAGAGGACGTCTGCCCCCGCCTCGCGGTAGGCGGTCGCGCGGCGCAGTGCGTCGTCCATGTCGCTCGCACGCACCCCGTTGGTCCGCGCAATGATGACGAACTCGCGGTCCCGGCGCGCGCGCACCGCTTCACGCACCTTCGCAACCATGAGCTCCTGCGGGATCATGTGCTCGATCCCGACGTGGTGATGCGCGCGCTTGGGCAGCAGCTGGTCTTCGATCTCGATGGCGCAGAATCCGGCGGCCTCCGCGGCCCTTACCGAATATCCCACGTGCATCGGGTCGCCCCAGCCGCACGTGCCGTCGAGGATCAATGGGAGATCGCAGGCCGCCCGGATCTCAACGCCCGCCTGGACCATCTCCGTGAGACTGAGGTTCGCCTCGAGCACGGCCTTGGCGTAGCCCATCAGTCCGCCGCCCAGGTAGAGCACCTCGAAGCCCGCCTGTTCCGCCAGCTTCGCGCTGAGCGGGTTGAACACGGCTGGCGCAAGCAGCGCGTCTTTTCCGGTCAGGACATCGCGAATCTTGATTGATGGTTTCACGGCTGCTGGCCCTTCCGGATAAGCGCTGATCCTCAACCCATCATCAACGCGGCGCGGCCGGTGACGAGCCCCTTGTCGAGCTGTTGATGAACGGCCTCCGCCTCCGCCATCGGCACCTTCAGGTTCACCATGGGCCAGATGTCGCCGCGCGCGACCAGCTCGAGCGAATCGATGACTTCCTGCCGCGTTGCGTAGCGGCTGCCCATGACTTCCAGCTCGTTACGCTGGATCGCGCGGTCGGCGTGGAAACCCCGTCCCTGCCCGGCCAGCAGCGCAAGCCGGCCCCCCTTGTTGAGGCTGAGGATCGCCGCTTCAGTCGTCTCCGCCGTGCACACGAAATCAATCGCGACGTCCACGCCTTTGCCGCCGGTGAGCTCGCGCAGCTGTTCGTCGACCCGCCCCGTCGACGCGTCGACCGTCGCGTGTGCGCCCGCCTTGAGACATGCGTCGAACTTGGAGGCCATGATCTCCACCCCGATGACTTTCCTCGCGCGCGCCCAGCGCGCGAGCATGAGCATATGCACGCCCAGCCCGCCGCCCGCACCGAACACGGCGACCGTGTCGCTGTAGCTGATCCGCGCCTTACGGATCAGCTTGACCGGCGTCGCAATCGCATCACAGGTAACGCCAACCTCGGCCGGATGTTTGCGCCAGTCGAGCCCGGCGGGCAATTTGATGAAATTGCGGGCCGGCAGCTTGATGTACTCGGCATAGCCGCCGTCGCAATCGCGACCGATATGGCCGGCGAGGTTATCGCACAGCGTCTCACGGTTGATGCGGCACCAATGGCAGTGCCCGCAGGTGAGGTAGTAATAGGCCGTGACCGGGTCGCCCACTTTCAGCTGCGTCACCCCTGCTCCGACCGCCACGATCTCGCCGGTAATCTCGTGGCCCAGGATCCTGGGATACTGCACCGGATTGCGTCCGGCACGCGTATGGTGAACGGTCAGTCCAGCGCCACAGGCTAGGACCTTGGCAACCGCCTCGCGCGCGCCGGGCACCGGATCGGGAACCGTCTCCAGCGTGAAGGGCGCATTCTTGGCTTTCAGCACCATCGCTTTCACCCGTGTTCCCCCTTGGTGGATCGTGAATCGTGAAACGTGAATCGCAAATCGTGGTTTGTTTCTCTCCGCGTGCTCCGCGGTTCAATCATCTGTGTTTATCCGCGTTTATCTGCGGCTCAATTCGCAACGAATCAATGTCCCCGCGCGCCGCCGCTCGGCAGCCACGCGGTCGGGGCGAGCGCCTGCTCCTCGCTAATGCAGTCGATCACTACCGGCTTGTTCATGGCCCACGCCTTCGGCAGCAGCTCCTTCAGCTCGCCCGGCTTCTCCACACGGAAGGCCGCGCAACCGAGGGCTTCCGCTACTTTGGCGAGGTTGGCGTTCGTCTGGAAGCGCCACATTTCGCCGGAGAGCGTGTCGCGCTTCTCCTTGTACGCGGTGCGCACGAGCGGTATCTCCTGGTTGAGGGAGCTGTTGTTGTTGATCACCACGACCAGGTTGATGCCGTGCCGCGCCGCCGTTTCCAGCTCCGGGAGATGGTAGTAGGCACCGCCGTCGCCCGTGAAACACAGCACCGGGCGGTCGGGCAGCGCGCACTTCACGCCCATCGCCCCGGGCAAGCCCCAGCCCAGGGAGCCCTCGCAGCGGATGTAGCGCTGGCCGGGCCGCGTAATGTCGATCATCTGCCCGGTCCACATCCCGGCGTGCCCGGTGTCCGTCACGACGACCCCGTTATCGGGCAACGCCTCGGTGATCTCACGGCACAGGCGCTCGGGGCGAAGTGGCATGACCTCCGAGCACAGCATGGGCTCCATCTTCGCGCGCCACTCCTTCACCAGCTGCTGCACGCGGCTGGTCCACGCTGCCGCGCTGTCGGACGCCCTGCGCTGCGCCGCATCCACCATCATGCGCAGGGCCACCTTGGCGTCCCCCAGCAGCGAAACCGCGTTGGGATAGTTGCGCCCCAGCTCGCCGCCATCGATGTCGAGCTGAATCACGGGCGTGCCAGCGGCCGGAATCTTCCAGTTGGCGGTCACCTGACCGCCGGTGTGGTTGCCGACGAAGAACACGAGATCGGCTTCGGACACGGCCTGGTTCGCGCAGGCCCGGGAGTAGACGCCCACGACGCCGACGCAAAGCGCGTGGTTGTCCGGGATCGCGCCCTTGGCTGTGAGCGACGTGGCGACGGGTATCTGCAGCTTCTCGGCCAGCTCGACGAGCTCAGCCTGCGCCTGCGACATGACCACTCCGCCGCCAGCGACGATGATCGGCCGCTGGGCCCTGGCGAGCTGCGCAACGGCCTCGCGCACCCGCTCCGGCTCGGGCGCTGGGCGGAACGCCGGCACGCGGGAGAACTGCGGTTCGCTGAGCGGCTGCAGGTCGGCCTCGGTCTCGACGCCTTGGCCGTGGGAGCCGCGCAACCGCAGGTGCACCGGTCCCGGCGCCCCCGAGGTCGCCACGCGGAAAGCCTGGCGCAGGAGATCGGGCAGCCGCGTCAATTCGTCCACTTCGACGCTGAGCTTCGTCACGGAGTCGAACTGCGTGAAATCCTCCACCTCCTGGTAGGCGCGCCGGTAGCGCCCCGCAGTGGCGGGGCCGCCGGTGATTGCCACAACCGGGGAGCCCGCCATCCAGCTGTCGCGCAGCCCTGCCGCAAGGTTGGAAGCGCCGATCTGCTGCGCGAGGCAAACGCCAGGTCTGCCGGCGGCGCGTGCATAGCCGTCGGCCATATAGGCCGCCGCCTTCTCGCCGTGCGTGAGGATCTTGCGCACGCCGAGGCCGTCCATCTCGGCCATCGCCTCGAGCAGGATCGTGGGCACGAAGAAGACGTGCGTGACGCCATAACTTTTCACCATTTCTGCGAATGCGCGCGACCCGGTCATCCTTGGCATATCGTTTATTCCTCCACAACCGATTTCAAAATAGACGCCTTACCATTCACGATTTCCTGCGCGGCACGCCGACGGCAAGAAGGCTGTTAAATCAGCGTTCATCTGCGTTTATCTGCGGCTAATGTTGCTTTTGATCTGTCACGCGCTCTCAGCGCTTCACCCCGCGGCGGCCGATCGCCTTTGCGCGATAGAGGCAGCCGTCGCCGGCCGTCACGTACAGGCTGTCGAGCCCGCTATCGCCAAATGCGCAGCGCATCGGCATGTCCGCCGGCGCCGGATGCGATTCCAAGACCGTGCCCGACGGCGACAGAACGTGAATCTGCGGCCCGTGACCGGCCTTCTTCCAGCCTGCGCACGCGATGATGTTGCCCTCGCCGTCGAGGCACATGCCCTCAATCCCGCGCTCCATGGGAGCGAAGGCGAGCAGCGACTTGCCGCTCCCAACGCTGCCGTCGGCCCGGACCGGGTAGGCGAAAAGCTGGCACATGTCGCCGCGCTCCGCGTCGCCATCCGCGACGAACAGCGTCTGCTCGTCGGCCGAGAGCAGGAGCGCGCGCGGACCGTACGTGTTGTGCGTGACGCGGGTCAGCTTCCCGCCGCGCGCGCCGTCGGGATCGAGCCGCAGCACCGACGCGTGGTCGAGCAGGGGATACACCGGCGGGCCATAAGGTGGCTGGGCGTTGTAGGGATCGGTGAACCACACCCGCCCCTTGCCATCAATGATGACGTCGGTCGGCTGGTTGTGATGCCGGCCGTCGAGCAGATCGGGTGCCGACGCCGTTGAGCCGTCCTTCAGAAACCGCACGACGCGGCGCCCGCCCTCCTGCGCGCCGTACATCGTCCCGTCCGCCGCGATGGCAAGACCATTGACACGGCCCGTGTAGCGCCGGAACTCTTCGGTCTTGCCTGTCTTCGGATCGAAGCGCAGCACGCGCTCCTCGCCCACCGCGCTGAAAAGCATCCCGGCGCCGTCCCACGCCAGGCCCCCGGTCCTGCCCTTGTACGGGCCGGCCACTCGCTCGAAGTTCCAGGTCATCTCTCAACCCATCCCGTCAGTTAGAAACAGTGACCGGTGACCGGCCCTGAGTAACTAGGTAACTGAGTGACTAAGTAACTAAGTGAAAACACCGTCTGCTGCTACCTAGTCACTCTGCGTTTAACGATTCACGGGTTGGTATGACTTTGCCGGGATTGAGAAGATCAC
>JAQBFV010000004.1:0-14087 GCA_032123035.1 Betaproteobacteria bacterium
GCAGTGGCAGCGCGATTTTTTGCAGACCAGGAAGTGATTCGTGAAACGTGAATCGAGGACTAGTCACCAGTCACGCTTTTCTACCATCAGGCGGCATGGCGCCTGATGAAATCCCAATCGATCTCGATGCCGAAGCCGGGCGTCTCGTCCAAGTGGACGTAGCCGTCGCTGATCTGTGCGCGGTGCTTGTACATCCCTGACCAGAGCGGATCGGGAACGCCGTTCGACTCCACGCCGAAGCTCGCGCCCGGGAAAGCCGCGCACAGATGCGCGTGCAGCTCCGGCACCTGGTGCGGTGAGATCTTCACGCCGTGCTGTTCCGCGAGCGCCGCGATGCGGAGCGACTCGGTGAAGCCCGAATGGCGGGTGGAGTCGAACTGCACGTAGCGCACGCCACCGCTGACGATGAGCTCGCGCACGGTGAAGCGATGCAGGTCGCGTTCGCAGTGAGCGAGCGGAATCGATGTTGCCGCGGCGAGACGCTGGAAGTCGGCTGGCTGGAAGTACCAGCGCAGGGGTTCTTCGAACCAGAACGGCTCATAACGCTCGACTGCCCGTGAAAACGCAATTGCCGCGTCGAGATCATAGGCCGCGGTGCAATCGAGCAGGAGCAGCGTGTCGCGGCCGATCGCTTCTCGCGCGATGCGCGCCCGCTCGATATCCCCATCGAGCGTCTGTCCGCCGTCCTTGATCTTGACCGCGCGGTAGCCCTTTGCCACGAAGGAGGCGACTTCTTCGGCCATGCCGTCCGGCTTTCCGTCGTTGCGGTAGTAACCGCCGGTCGCGTAGGCCAGCACGGGACGGTTTTCGCCGCCCAGCAAACGGTAGACGGGCATGCCGGCCGCCTTGCCCTTGATGTCCCACAGCGCGAGATCGATGCCGCCGATCGCGGCCGTGATCTGCGGGCGAGCCGCGCGCGGCAGCGGCGGCGGAAGCCCGTCCTGGGCAAGGAATCCGCCCGGGCGCGGGCAGGTCAGGGCGAAGAGCTTATCCCAGATCGAGACATGCTCGAGCGCGTTCATGCCGATCACAACCTCACCGAGGCGCCCCACCCATTCGCAGATTTCCTTCAATGGGGCGCCGTGGATCTGACCGATGCCGGTGATGCCCTCGTCGGTGGTCACTTCCACAAGGATTACGCTTACGCCGCGCATGGGCTCATGCGCGGTCACGCGCGCGACCTCGTACGGGATCGACGCGGCGTGTGTTCTGACCGAAGCGATTCTCACACGTTCACCGGTGCGAGTAGAGCGGGTGCCCGGCGACCGGCAGCTTGGCTCTCAGGATGCTGCCGCTTTCCGACTCGGTGATGTAGAGCGTCTTGAAGTCCGGTCCCCCGAACGCGCAGTTGGTCGTGCGGATTCCGCGGCAGGATTTGATGCGATAGAGCGGCTCGCCGAGCTTGCTGAACAGCCACACCGAGCCGAGGCCGGAGTGGCATACCGCAAGGCCGCCGTCCGAGTCGATCGCGAGGCCATCGGGACCGGACAGGCTGCCCGTCAGCTGGATGAAGATGCCGATCTTTGCGCCGAGCTGCATGATTCCACCTTCCGGCAGCAACGGGATGCGCCAGACATTGTTCATGCGCGTGACGTTCACGAAGAGAAGCGTCTCGGACGGGTTGAGGGCGATTCCGTTAGGTCCCGGCACCTTGTCGAGGATCAATTCCAGCTCGCCGTCCTTCGCACGCCACCGGAACACGCGGCCGCTCGGGTCATTCATGCTGCTGTTGCCCTGGTCGGTGAAGTAAATGTCGCCGTTCCGGCCGAACACGAAATCGTTGATGCCCTTGAAACCTTCGCCCGCCACCTCGTCGACCACAGGCGTCATCTTTCCGGACGCGGCGTCGAGCAGCAGAATGCCGTGCAGCCGGTCGGCCACAAAGACGCGTCCGTCTTTGTGGATCTTCAGGCTGTTGGGTTCGCCCTCATACTCGGCCACGACCGCGAACTCGCCCTTGGGCGAGACGCGGAAGATGCGGGCGTAGGGAATGTCGACGCAGTAAAGATTTCCTTCGCGGTCGAATGAGGGACCCTCGAGATAGGAATGAATGGTCTCCGGCTTGTCGACCGGCTGGCCCTTCTTCCTGAATTCGACCCATTTGGATGTCCGGTCGCTGATCCGGAGCGAAGCCGGGAGTTCGGCGAAGACCTCGGTCTCGATGACCGGTGGCGCAGCAAACATCCTTTTTTCTCCTCGATTTGATGGACACCTGCGCAGAGCGAGCCTGGGCCGGGGTGAACGTTGGCAAAGGGCTACACGCGATTCTATTCCAAGTGTCCCCGCGTTGGCGTCGGCGGCTGAATCCATGGCAGCACGCTGTCCGAGCGACCCGAGCGCAGTGTCACAATATAGACTTTCATTCTGTTCGCGGCCGGAAGCGGCGCCTATAATCAGCCGAGACGCCGCGAAAGCGGGATCGCTTAGAACTTTCGCACGGCGTCATTCTCCAGGCGTCGTTTTGCGTTGCCCCGCAAGACGATTTACTCGCACATGGCGTCAACCGCTCGAGCTGTGATTCGTGAGCAGTGAATCGACCCGACCGATGAAGAAGCCGCTCGAAGTCCTCGGGCTCTATCCCCCGCACGACTACACACTGGCAGGCGCGTTTGCGAGCCGGGCGCAGCGGGCGCCGGAGCGGCCGTTTCTCCTCTTCGGCGGCAAGACATGGAGCTGGCGCGACTTTGGCCGGACCGTGGAGGAAGCAGCACACTTGTTGGTGGCGCGCGGCATCCGCAAGGGCGACCGGGTGGGGGTGATGGCGAGAAATTGCGACGGCCACGTGCTGTTGCTGTTCGCGCTGGCGCGCATCGGCGCAATCATGGTGCCGGTGAATCCCGACTTCGGCGTCGACGAGGCGCGCTACGTACTTCACCATGCCGAAGTGAGCGCGGTGGCCGCCGGCAGCGACATGTTCGATATCGCGCGCAAGGCGTGCGAAGGGCTTGCAACCGCGCCGTGGTTTACCCTGCTCGATACTGGCCGGCACGACGTGCCGCTGCTTCACGATCTCATCGCACGGGTACCGGATGCGGCGCTTCCCAGCGGCATTTCGGCGGACGATACCTGTCTGATCGTCTATACCTCGGGCACGACGGGTTTCCCCAAGGGTGCGATGCACAGCCAGAGAAGCTTCATCACCGGGGGCGAAGCGTTCGTGCAGCGCGTCTACCTCCAGGACGACGACCGCGTCATGATCGTGCTGCCACTGTTTCACATCAACGCGCTGTTCTATTCCGTTGCCGGCACGCTGGCGGCTGGCGCGAGCATGGTCATCGTGCCAAAGTTTTCAGCTACGACGTTCTGGCAGATTGCCGTCGACAGCGGCGCAACCGAGGTCAATATCATCGAAGCGATCGGCACTATCCTCAAGAACCGGCCGCGTTCCGAGTTCCGGCCGGAGCACGGCGTCCGCAAGGTCTACGGCGTGCGTCAGACCGTGGCCGACACCTTTCGCAACGAGTTCGGTATTCCCCATCTCATTGGGGGCTATGGCATGACGGAGATTCCGGGCGTGACCTGCAATCCCTTCGAAGGACCAGCCAAGCCCGGCAGCATGGGGCCGATCGGACGCCACCCTGATCCGCAACGGCCCTGGGCGCAATGCCGGGTCGTCGACGATGGAGGGCGCGATGTGCCGGACGGCGAAGTGGGCGAGCTGCTGGTGAAGACGCCGATCATCATGCAGGGCTATTTCCGCGATCCCGAGCAGACCCGGGCGGCGTTTATCGACGAGTGGTTCCAGACCGGTGATCTGGTGCGGCGCGACGCCGACGGCTACTTTTTCTTCGTCGCGCGCAAGAAGGACATCATCCGGCGGCGCGGTGAGAACATCGCGGGTGCAGAGCTCGATCGCGTGATCGGTGAGCATCCCGCGGTGCACGAAGCCGCTGCGATCCCGGTCGCCGCCGAGCTGGGAGAGGATGAAATCCTGGTTGCTGTGGTACGTAAGCCCGGCTACGATGTTTCGGTAGACGATATCGCGCAGTGGTGCCGCGAGCGGTTGGCGCCGATGAAAGTGCCGCGCTTCGTCGCGTTCGTCGATGAGCTCCCACACACGCCCACCCACAAGGTTGCGAAAATGGCGCTCAGGGCGGATTCAACACTCAAGCAACGCGCGATCGACCTCGTGCAGGCGAAGCTGGAGAAACCGGTCAGTGGTTGAACAAGGGCGCGAAGAGATAATCCAAGGAGGCAGACCATGAAGACAGCGATTCTGGGTTTATTGAGTGCGGTTCTTACGACAGCTGTAGTGCCTGTTTGGGCACAAGGTGCGGCAGCCGGTTTCCCCAACAAGCCGATTCGTCTCGTCATTCCCTACCCCCCGGGCGGCGGCATGGATACGATCGGGCGTCCGTTCGCACGGCAACTCTCTGCCAACATCGGCCAGCAGGTCGTGGTTGACAATCGTGGCGGCGCGAACGGCACTATCGGTATGGGGATCGTCGCGCGCGCAAATCCTGATGGCTATACCATCGGGTTTGCGTTGAGCGCCCAGCTTGCCATCAATCCGGGTCTCTACCGGAAACTGCCGTACGATTCCGTCAAGAGTTTTGCCCCGCTCACGCTTTTTGCCGACGGGTGCTACCTGCTCGTGGTGAATCCCGCGGTGCCCGCGAAATCGGTAAAGGAGTTGATTGCCCTCGCGCGCGCGAAACCGGACGGGCTCACGATGGCTTCGTCGGGCAACGGTAGCGGTGGCCATCTCGCGGCCGCACTGCTGATGAGCATGACCGGGACCAAGTTGCTGCATGTTCCGTATAGAGGCGGCGGCCCGGCACTCGTCGCGGTGCTGTCGGGTCAGGTGCAGACGCTGTTCGCGACCTATGCGGTATCGAAAGGGCACATTGCGGCCGGCCGCTTGCGTGCGCTGGGCGTGTCGACATCGCGGCGGCCGGCGGCGATTCCCGATATCCCGACGATCGCCGAGGCAGGCGTGCCGGGTTACGAATCGAGCCCGTGGTACGCGTACGTCGCGCCGGCGGGAACGCCACGCGCGATCGTCACGCGGCTCAACCGCGAGATCGTGCGCGCGCTGAACCACCCTGATTACCGGAAGATGCTACTGGCGAGCGCGATCGAGCCCATCGGAAGCTCGCCCGAGAAGCTCCGCGCACACATCAAGAGCGAGATGGTGAAATGGGCCAAGGTCATCAAGGCGGCTGGGGCGAAGATCGACTGAGCCCGCGCGTTCAGCCGCCGCGCCCGAGCCAATATGATGCGACACGCCGGAATCTGAAGAGGAGGGCATCATCGGACTCGAACGAAAAGACGTGGGACTGGCGGTCATCGGCGCAGGACGTATCGGCACGCTTCGTGCGCGGCTCGCAGCGCAGCATCCGGGGGTGCGCTTCATCGCCGTGTCCGACCGGGACCCCGCGCGCGCGCGGGAGTTGGCCCAGCAGGTGGGTGCCCAGTCGCATTCGGGCGATAACCTCGAAGTAATTTCGCGCCCGGAAGTCAACGCGGTGATTGTTTCGACCAGTGAGGGCGAACACATGGCGCCGGTGCTGGCGGCGGTGGCGCAGGGCAAGGCGGTGCTGGTGGAAAAGCCGATCGCGTTGACGCTGGCCGACGCCGACGCGATGGTCGAGGCGATCGAGAAGATCGGCGCCAGCGTGCGCGTGGGCTACAGCCGCCGCTACAAGGAGCGCTATCTCATCGCGAAGGAGCAGATCCTGCAGGGACGTATCGGCCGGATGACCGGCGCCGCGGCGCGCGTTTACAACTCGCGCTCGCAAGCACTCGCGATCCTCAAGCGCCACCGCGAGGCAACGCCCATCGTGGATGCGTTGACTTACTACGTGGACCTCATGAGCTGGCTGCAGGGCGGCACACCGATCACGGAGGTCTATGCCCGGGGACAGAAAGGCGTTCTCAAGGAGGCGGGCTTCGACGTCGATGACGTGAGCTGGGCTGTCTTTACTTATGCTGACGGGACGGTAATCAACCTTGGCATCAGCTATGCACTGCCGGAAAAGTATCCGGCGCGGGGGCACGCGGCGCGGGTCGAGGTGCTCGGGACCGAGGGCGTGATCATCCTGGACGACGATCATACCGACCAGCTGATGTACACGGAGAAGGGGATCCCGCACGTTTATCTGCCGGACCAGTCGGTGAACATGGTGTTCCTGCAGAGCGGAACGCCGGGTGATTGGGCGCTCGGCGATTTCTGGGGTCCGATCGCGAACGAGACCCGCGCGTGGCTCGACCATCTCTCGATGGGCCGGCCCTGCGTGTTGGCGACGCCGCGTGAGGCGCGTGCGACGCTAGAGGCGACGCTTGCCATCGAGCATTCGATAGCATCGCGCCGGCCGGTTACGCTGCCGCTCGCGCGGTAAAAACGGCAATTTAGCCGCCGATGAACGCCGATACACGGATGTGACCGGTGACCAGTTACCGGTAAACGGTGAACTGTAAGAACCGTTTCACGACGATTTCCTGCCAAGTTTTCCGCTTATCGCTTACCCCTTACCGTTTACCATTAACCGTTCATCATTCAACATTCATCATTCGGCGGGAGTCCTGATATGGAACAAGCTGCCGCGCAGGAGAGACTGATTACGCCGGACGTATCCGAATTAGCCGAAAGCACCGACCTCATCGATTGCGCGCGTAGGCTTCCTTCCTACGTTGGCTGCGGCGCATCGACGCCGCACTCGACCTATCAGCTATTGCGCAAGTGTCCATAATGTAAGACAGCGCGCTGCATCGCGCGCCGCCGGCGTCGTTGACCCCGGCGATTGGGCTAGCTAGACTGCCAAGCTCCTCCGCCTGACCCCAAGAAGGACTTTCCACATGGCAGCCAAGCTCAAACTCAAGGACACCCGCGACAAAAAGCACCGCAAGCTCAAGCGCAAGGATGTGCACGCTGCAGCGAGGCGGCTGAAGAACTGGGGAAAATGGGGGAAGAACGACGAGATCGGTACGCTCAATCACGTTGCTCCCGAGGACGTGGTCGCGGCGGCGCAGCTCGTGCGCAAGGGAAAAGTCATCTCTCTGGCGCTCAACTACGATCAGCACGGCCCGCAGGGCGGAAAGAGCAAGTATCCGTCGCTGGGCCGGTTCAATCCGATTCACATGATGACGCGCACCGGAACGGACGCCTACTCCGGAGTGCTCGATCACCGCAAGATCCGCGGCACCGACGACATCATCATCATGCCGTTGCAGTGTGGTACCCAGTGGGACGGCCTGGGCCACATCATGTACTACGACCATATGTGGAACGGCTACGATTGCCGCAATGTCACTTCAGCTGGCGCGCAGAAGGCCGGGATCGAGAAGACCAAGGAAAAGATGGTCGGCCGCGGCGTGCTGCTCGATGTGCCGCGCGCGCTCGGCAAGAAATGGCTTCCTGACGGTTTTGCCGTCACGAATGAAGTGCTGGATTACACTGCGGACAAGCAGGGCGTGATCGTGCGCCGTGGCGACTACCTGCTGGTACGCACCGGTCACGTCGAGCGTTGCCTGTTGGCGAAGAGCTGGGACGGCTACTCGGGCGGCGATGCGCCGGGGCTCGCGTTCGAGACGCTCGACTGGCTGCAGGAGAAGCAGGTGGCGGCGATCGTCACCGATACGTGGGGCGTGGAGGTGCGTCCTAACGAGGCCGAGGACACCAACCAGCCCTGGCACTGGATCGCGATTCCCATCATGGGCCTCACGGTTGGCGAGATCTTCTATCTGGCCGATCTGGCCAAGGATTGCGCCGAGGACCAGCGCTACGAATTCATGTTCGTCGCGCCGGCGCTGCCAATAACCGGCGCAGTGGGCTCGCCTTCCAATCCGCTTGCCATCAAGTAATTTCTGAGAAGTGACGAGTGACGAGTGACGAGGTGGCACAGTGAGTGCCAAGGCGCGGCGCGGCGAGCCGATTTCGCCGCTGATTCGCAAGCTTGCCTCGTACATCGCAGGCGCGCCGCGCCGCGCGCTGCCGCGGGCGGTGGCCGAGCGCGCGAAGCTTCATCTTCTGGATACGCTGGCTGCGATGATTTCCGGCTCGCGGCTGCTTCCGGGTCGCCGCGCCATCAGCTTTGCGGCCGCGCAGGGCGGCGCGCGCGAGGCGTGCGTGATCGGCAGCCGCATTGTTACCTCGGCCGTCAACGCGGCGCTCGCGAACGGCATGCATGGTCACTCGGACGAGACGGACGACACGTACTATCTCGCGCTGGTGCACCCCGGCTGCAGCATCGTGCCCGCGGCGCTCGCCATGGCCGAGCGCGAGCGCGCGGGCGGCACGGCGCTGCTGCGCGCAATGGTGCTCGGTTACGACCTGTGCGCGCGTGTGTCCCAGGCACTCGGCCTCGAGCGCTTCCGCAGCCGCGGCCACTCAACTCACAGCTTCGGCGGCATCTTCGGGTCGGCCGCCGCCGCCGGCGCGCTTGCCCGTCTCGATGCCGACCGCGTTCGCTATCTCCTCTCCTACGCGGCGCAGCAGGCCTCGGGGCTCTCATGCTGGGCGCGCGATACCGAGCACATCGAGAAGGCGTTTCATTTCGGCGGCATGCCAGCTCGCAACGGGGTCACTGCAGCCATCATGGTGGGCATGCGCTTCACCGCAGTAGAAGATGTTTTCTCCGGCGACCGCAGTTTCTTTCACGCCTTTGGCGCAACGGCCGAGCCGCAGCGCCTGGTCGAAGGCCTGGGCCGCGAGTTCGAGCTCATGAACACCGCAATCAAGCGCTGGCCCGTGGGCTACCCGATCCAGGCGCCGCTCGACGCCGTCTCAAATCTCGTTGCGGCGCACGGTGTCCGGGCGGCGGATGTGGAGCGTCTGGTGGTGACTATCGACGAGCAGGGAGCGCGCACGGTCAACCGCCGCAAGATGGCGAGCATCAATATTCAGCACCTGGTCGCCATGATGCTGATCGACGGCGAGATCACTTTTGAGACAGCGCACGACGAGGCGCGCGTGCGTGACCCTCGGATCGTCCGTTTGAAGCGGCGCATCGAACTCGCGGGAAGCGCTGCGCTTTCGCGGGCCAAAACGACGCAGGCGATCGTCGAGCTCGTCACGCGCGACGGCAGGCGGCTGCGGCATCATACCCGGGCGGTCCGGGGAACCGCGGCCAACCCCATGTCGCGCGACGAGGTGGCGGCGAAAAGCCGAGACTTGCTCCTGCCGGTGATCGGCCCCCGGCGCACACAGCAGCTGATCGACACCGTATGGCGCATCGAGCGTGTGGGCGACGTGCGGCAGCTGAGGCCGTTGCTCCAAGCCTAGAACCGCGTGAGTACAAGCTACCTCAAAAACACCTTAGCCACGGAAGCACACGGAAATTGTTCTCGCGCTACAGCATGCTTTGCGGTTCAAGCCTTCGTCCGTGTATTTCCGTGTGAATCTGTGGTTAATGATTTTCGAGGTTCACGGGGTCTCTGGGACCGGTTCTAGTGAGTGGTACATGGTGAATGGATCACGGCGAACGCGCTAGAATTCGTTAGAGCAGCAGGCCTCAGTCCACTCACGACTCACCGCTCACCAATCACGCATTGAAAAGGGGAAAGAAATGAACATCGATCTGCACAACCACGTCATTCCCCCGTCGGTCGTCGACGCAATACGGGCCAACCCGGAGCGCTTCGGAACGCGTATCGAGGAGCGCGATGGCAAGTCCTTTTTCAACGCCCACGGGCGGCTGGCACAGCTCCTGCCGGAGTTCTGCGATGTCGACGCCAAAATTGCCTGGATGGACCGCGTCGGCATAGACATGTCTGCAATCTCGGTCGGCCCCCCGATCTACTTCTACAACCTGAAGCCCGAAGTGGGCCTGGAATCCGCGCGGCTGGCCAACGACGGCATCGCGCAGATGGTCGCGAAGTACCCGACGCGGCTGCGCGGCATGGCGCACCTGCCCATGCAGGACCCGGACGCGGCGATCACGGAGCTCGAGCGCGCGGTGAAGGAATACAAGTTCAAGGCGGTCGAGCTCGGCACTTCCATCGAAGACGTCCAGCTCTCGGATCCGAAATTCCGGAAGGTTTTGAAGACGATCGAGCAGCTCGGGTGCTTCATCTTCGCGCATCCGTACCGCTGCTCGGCACAGGGCGCGATGGATGATTATTACCTGCAGAATTTCATCGGCTTCCCGCTCGATACGACCATCATGGTTGCTCACCTCATGTTCAGCGGGGCGCTCGACGAGCTGAAGAAGCTCAGGTTCCTGCTCGCGCACGGCGGCGGCTACGTGCCGTACCAGATCGGCCGCTTCGCGCATGGCCACAAGGTGCGGCCCGAACCCAAGGTCAAGACGAAGACCTCGCCGCGCGAATTTTTAAAGCGCTTCTACTTCGACATGCTTACCCACGATCCGCAGGCGGCGCGGCACCTCGTCAACATGGTGGGCGCGGACCACGTGGTGATCGGCACGGACCATCCGTTCGATATGGGCCCGGACAGCCCGATCGGTGCGGTCGATGCGATTCCGGATCTTACGGCGAGTGAGCGGGAATGGATCTGCGAGCTGACGGCGAAAGGGCTGTTTGGCGAAGACTGAGGTTGAAACTTAGCCGCAGATAAACGCAGATAAACGCGGACAGAAAACCCGCACACAGCATGAACGGTTTTGTTGGCGGCGCAGCGGCCGCCGGATGGCGTTACTTGCTGCTTTGAGGCGCGGCCGTGCGCACGGCGCTGACCACGGCTGATTCTCGGCCGGGTGCGAGCAGCTGCTTGAGGCGCGTGACCGCGGAGTTGGGGCTTGTCAGCACCTTGCGCCGCGGCCTTGCCGGAATCACGCTTGCGGCACTCGCCATCGAGAACTGACCCAGGATCAGCGCGTCGCAATCCCCAATCTCCTGCGCGGCGTCGGCGATGAGCCGGTCGTGGTCGGCCGCACACCCGGCGTGGAGCGCGGTCAGCGCGGCTGGAACGGTACGCGTGGTGATGTCGAGCGCGATCTTCTTCGTTTGCGCCAACTGCTCGAGCTCTGCCTTGAGCGAGGGAATGCTGGGCTCGAAGGTTGCGAGCAGGGCGATTCGCTTGCCGGCCGTGAGCGCCTCCTCGAGCATCGCCTCGTTCGGCTTCAATACCGGAATCGGTACCGCCGCCGCCGCGGTTTCAATGGCAACCCCGAACGCGGAGCAGGTAAAGAGGATGGCATCTGCGCCGCACCCGTGAGCATACCGAGTAAGCGTGACGAAGCGCTCGATCATGCGCTCGGTCAACCGGCCTTCGGCCGCAAGGTCGGCAGATAGTGAGTCGTCGAGCAGATGCGTGATTCGCGCTGTCGGCCACAGCTGGCCAAACGCGTCCCCGGTCGGCTGCATCGCAACCGGTGTCGCGTGGATCAGCGCTATGCGCGGAGCAGGCATGGGGCGAACATTCTAACCGATACCCTGGCCTGTTGCCGAAAGGCTTTTATGCCGCCCGCATAGGGCTTTAGCTGTGCCCCACTATCCTCCCGGCGACGAGTCGCTTGCCGACGCCGTGCGCAAGGTAGCAGGGAAGCACCACGCAGTGCTGCTCGCGAACCATGGTCCCGTGGTAGCAGGTAGCTCGCTCGACGCGGCAGCGAACGCGATCGAAGAGCTCGAGCAGACCGCGAAGCTTCACCTCCTGCTTCAGGGTCACCCGACGCGGCATCTCACGCCCGCGCAGGTCGCGGAGCTGAACCGCCGATTCGCAAGCTGAGTGGCTGCGGCACGCGCGGGCCGGGATCTCGAACCCAGGGAGCGCGTTGACAAAGCATAAGGGCCGTGCAACATTGCCCCGGCTCGCGCCTTCCTGGCCAAAAGCCGTGAATCGTGAATCGTGAATCGTGAATCGTGAATCGTGAATCGTGAATCGTGAATCGTGAATCGTGAATCGTGAATCGTGAATCGTAAATTGTGAATGGTGAATGAATGCGCATCACGGATATCCGGGAAATCGCCGTTCCATTGAAATCGGACCTGCGCAACGCGGTGTTCGATTTCAGCGAGATGACAACTTCGGTGGTGGCCGTCATCACCGACGTGGTCCGAGAGGGCCGGCCGGTGGCTGGCTTCGCCTTCAACTCAACGGGCCGTTACGCCTGTGGTGCGCAGATGCGTGATCGCCTGATTCCCCGTGTGCTCAAGGCAGGGGCCGAGTCCCTGGTCAATGATACAGGGGACAATCTCGAGCCCGAGAAAATTCTCGCGTGCATGATGCAGCGGGAGAAGCCGGGGGGGCACACGGAGCGCTCGGTCGCGATCGGCACCATTGAGGTCGCGGTCTGGGACGCCGTTGCCAAGATCGCAAGAAAGCCGCTTCATCGCGTTCTCGCGGACAAATATAGCGGCGGCCAGTCGCCAGGTAAGGTGCCGTGCTACGTCGGCGGCGGGTGGTATGCGCCGGGCAAAGGCATTCGCGAGCTTCAGGACGAGATCCGAGCCAGGCTCGACCAGGGCTACAACACGATGAAGATCAAGGTCGGGGGCGCAACGATTCCCGAGGACGTGAAGCGCGTGGAGGCGGCGCTCGAGGTGGTGGGCGCGGGTGACCGGCTGGCAGTAGACGCCAATGCAGCGTTCGACCGTGCTCGCGCGCTTGCTTACGCGAAGGCATTGGCGCCGTTCAGGCTGCGGTGGTTCGAGGAACCGACCGGGCCGCTCGATTACGCGCTGCTCGCCGATGTGACGGCGGCGTACGATGCGCCCATTGGTACCGGGGAGAACCTGTTCTCGACTGAGGACGTCGAGAACCTGGTGCAATTCGGAGGGCTGCGCCCCGACCGCGACATCATCCAGACGGACGTGCCGCAGTCCTACGGCATCGTGCAGTTCTCGCGCACGCTCGAGGCGGTGAAGCGCCGCGGCTGGGAGCGAACGTCATTCTTTCCCCACGGCGGCAACCAGATGACGCTGCACATCGTGGGCGGGTTCGGACTCGGCGGATGCGAAGCCTATCCGGGCGTGTTTGGCGTCTTCGCGGGCTTTGCCGATGATGCGCGCGTGGAGAACGGCTACCTCAAGCTGCCCGAGCGCCCCGGCATCGGGTTCGAAGCGCAGAATGCGCTCTATGCGGTCATGCGTGAGCTGGTTAATTAACCGCAGATAAACGCGGACACATCGAACCGCGGAGGAGCGGAGAGAAACAAAACCAAAAATGAACCGCCAAGGCGCCAAGCACACCAAGAAGAACCAAGTTCGAGTCAGATGGCGGAAAAGGTGTCAGGAACCTTTTCTGGTGCAGGCGTTACTACGAAACCGCCGACGAACGCAGATGAACGTGGATAAGGCAAAAAACGAAAAAGGTGTCTGACACCTTTTTCACCACTCGGTCACTGGTCACGGCGTTTCAGGCATCCGGCGCTACGACTACCACATGGTTGCGACTGACGTTGAGGAACGGGACATCCATGATCCTGCGCCCTTCGAGGTCCCAGACTTCGGCATTCGTCACCGCAATGAACGGCTTCGACTCGATCATGTAGTCGGTGAGGCGCGCACCAGGCACGAGCTCGATCTCGCCCTTGATGCGGAACGAGCCTGCCAGTATCACCACTCGCGCCCGGTTGTTGCCTTCCATTGGCTGTCTCCGCTGGCCGTGAATCGTAAATCGTCAATCGTGAATCATGAGTCGAGGATGCTGCCCTTGTCCGTATCTGCGTTCATCTGCGTTTATCTGCGGTTCGATTACTGGGTTTTTTCCGCGCCCTGGCGGCCGCGGTGCTCCGGGGCTTATTGTCGCGCAGATTCTGGAGGAAGCGAAGCATCTCGGTGTGATCGCTCCCCGCGCCGAGCGCCTGTTCCATCTCGTTCCAGGTCTTGACGCAAGGTTCGGCAAGCGGCGCCGGGGTGCCGGTCGCCTTCGCAATTTCGAGGGCCATTCGCAAGTCCTTGGCCATCAGCGCGGTCGAGAAGCCGGCATTGAACGTGCCCGAGAGCATGAACTGTTTCATCTTGTTGGCTGTCGTGTTGTTCATGCCCGAAGAGGCGTTGAGGATGTCGACCAGCACGTTGGGATCGATTCCGAATCGCTGTGCCGCGATGGCGGCTTCGCACGCCGCGATCAGCCCCGCCGCCGAGAAGTAGTTGTTGAGCGCCTTGATCGCGTGGCCGGCGCCGCGCGGCCCGGCATGGAAGATCTGCTTGCCCATCTTCTCGAGGACAGGCCGGCATGCCTC
>JAQBFV010000005.1:0-4916 GCA_032123035.1 Betaproteobacteria bacterium
ATGGCGGATGGCGGATGGCGAATGGAAGTTGGTTTTTCTCTCGTTCTATCGGCGTGTATCGGCGTTCATCGGCGGCTAGATAACGGGGTTCGGGTTTTTGAATAAGTACATCCGTGTTTATCTGCGTTTATCTGCGGCTAAATCCGGATTCTAAACAGCACGCGATTCACGATTTACCATTCACGATTCACGTTGTTAGGAGGGAGAAATGATTCTCGAAGTTGCCATTTTGCACATCAAGCCCGAAGAGATGCCCAAGTTCGAGGCCGGGTTTCCAAAAGCGGAGGCCATCGTCAGCAGCATTCCGGGCTACATCTCGCACGAGCTGCAGCGCTGCGTCGAGACCAAAGGCCGCTATCACTTCCTGATTCGTTGGGAGAACATCGACGCGCATATGGTCAATTTCCGGCAGTCGCCGAAATTCCAGGATTTCCGCGCGCTGGTCGGGCCGTTCTTTGCGCAGCCGCCAGTCGCCGAGCACTTCGAGCGAGTAACCGCGAGCCACATCTGAACCGCGGCGCGCGTCCCCGACCATCGCGCGCTAGTGCGGCAGCGGAAATTCGCGGGGCCAAGTCTCGACGATCTCCATGAGATACTGCTTTAAGCGCGCCGGGTCGAGGCAAGGCGAGCGGTGGAACGCCTCGAGCTCGACATCCGTCTCGATCGGGATCCGCAGGGCGTTCTGAATGCGGTCCACCTTGCTGGAGATGGCACACAGGCCGGTTAGCTCGACGATCCCGGCATCGCTGAAGTTTCCGCGGACCCGTTCGTAAACGTCGTTTCTGTGCTTGGCGGCGTTGCGTGCCACGTGCTCGGCCCAGGCGAGCGCGGCGCGCTCGCGCGCCGAGAATTGCGGTGAGGCCGCGCAGTCATCGGAGGCGATAAGCCCGAGCTGCTCTGAGGTGATGCCGGCTGCGCGCGCCATTGCCGTCCGGTGCGCAAGAGAGTAGGGCGCGTCGTTAACGTGGCTGGTGCGAACGAGCACGAGCGCCTTCAGCACGCCCGGCAACCGGCTTCCGACGCCCTCGTGAACCAATGCGACGTGGAACGGAAGGAACAGTTTGCCCAGGTGGGGGATGTGCGCCCACATGCGGATGGCGTTTGGCACGCCCCCGAGCAACTGCTCCGCCGTGCGCAGAAACCACCCGGCGTCACCTTGTGCTGTGGTCGGGTCGGGCAGCGTGACCCGGCAAGACCCGTTCGCCGGCGCTGCGGCTTCCGGCGCCAGGCTCCCACCGCGGCTCGATCTGGGCACGGATGCGCTGTCCGAGGCGGGGAATTCTGCAGGCCAGGTGGCGACAAGGCGCTCGATGAAAGCCTTGAGGCGATCCGTGTTAACCCGAACCGAGTGCCCGATCTTGTTCACCTCGCCTTGCTCCTCGATCGGCAGCAAGAGTGAATCCTGGAAGCGGTTCGACTGCGCAAACAAGCCGCACACGCCCGTCAGCTCAACGAGTTCGGCCTCGTCGAAGTGCCTCCTCACCTCGTCAAAGACGTCATCACGAGTGCGCGCCGTGTTCCGGGCAACGTGCTCTGCCCACAGCACCGCGGCCCGCTCCCGCGGCGAAAACAGCGGCGAGTGCAGGTAGTCGTCGAGGCTGATCGCTGCGACCTGCTCGCTCGTGATGCCGGACGCTTGACCAAGCGCCGTGTTGTGCGCAATTCAGTATGCGCAGCCGTTAACATGGCTCGTCTTGAGGACCGCCATCTCCTTGATGCGGCAGGAGAGCACGCCGCCACCACCTTCACGCTGCAGGCCGACACCCGCGAGCAGTTGAAATTTGGCGATGTGCGGGATGTGGCCCCAGACCCGGGCGGAGTTCGGCACGCGGCCGCGAAACTGGGCCGATGCCTCGAAGAACCGGGCAGCTTCGCCGGTTGCGGTGAGCGGATCGATGATGGGTACTCTTGACATGGCTGGTGCCTGCTTGCGTTGAGTTTCGGGTTTCGCGGTGAGCGCGGGGAAATTAGCACATTTAATGGCGCGCCGGATACACGGCCCGGGCATGCCACGGGTCCGGTAGAATCGTGGCGCCGATAAAGCACGAAAATACACCAGCGCAAAGGACAGCTATGGCAGGGGAGCTTGAAGGCAAGGTCGCGCTCATCACCGGAGCGGTGCGCCGCAGTGGCCGCGCAATCGCGCATGCGCTTGCGCGCGAGGGCGCTGCGATCGTGATCAACACGCGGCGCTCCCGCGAGGAGGCGGAAGCGGTGCGCGTCGAGTTGCAGAATGCGGGCGCGCAGGCGCTGGTTTGCATCGCCGACATCACGGACGAGGCGGCGGTGGGACGCATGTTCGAGGAGATCGAGGCGCGTTTCGGCGGCGTGGATATTCTCGTCAACAACGCAGCCGACCGCGAGCGGGTGAAATTCACCGAAATGACGATGGAACAGTGGCGCCACATCGTGTCGATCATCCTCGATGGCGCGTTTCTGTGCTCGCGAGCGGCGATCCCGCATATGCTGAAGCGCGGCTGGGGGCGGATCGTCAACATCGGCGGCGCCAGTCACCGCCTCCCGGGCTACGTCGGGCGAGCGCACGCCGCGACCGCGAAAGCGGGACTGGAGGGCCTGACGCGCGCGCTCGCGATGGAATATGCGCAGCAGCGGATCACGGTCAACTGCGTCTCTCCGGGCCGGATTGGCGGCGAGCGCTCCAAGACTTCCGGCGCGGTGCCACCGGTGGAGATCCCGGTCGGTTACGAAGGCGCGCCCGAGGATATCGCCGCATCGGTGTGTTTTATCTGCGGACCGGCGGCGCGCTTCATCACCGGTCAGAACATCCACGTCAACGGTGGCCAGGTCCTAATTTAAGTTTTCAATCTGCGCCGTCGCGCGAGTCCACATCGCGGCCGGCGGTGACAACGAAGGCCTTGCGGCAGTGATAAGCTAACGCCCTCGCGCCCAAGCGAGTGATGGTGATGATTAATGGTGATGAATATTGGTGATGAAAAATGGTGATGGAAGAGCTCGTCTACCCGATTCCACGCTAACTCTCATCACCAGTCCTCATCACCAGTTTCCATCACCAGTACTCATCACCAATTGTGCATCTGGAGCAAGTAATGGCCGACAAGCCCAAGAACGTATCCCAGCCCAAAGACTACAAGCTCGTCGTGGAGAAGGACGTGCAGATCCCGCTGCGCGACGGCACGATTCTCTACGCCGACATCTTCCGCCCCGACGGCGGGAACGAGCGTTTTCCGGCGATCATGAACATCACCGTCTACCAGAAGGACAAGCTCTGGATTCCGCCGGCGGACCTCGAGGAGAAGGCCAATCCCTACATGAACTGGGAGACGGTCAACCCAGAATGGTGGTGCCCGCGAGGCTACGCGTGCGTGCGCGTCGACTCGCGCGGCACCGGCAAGTCTCCCGGCAAATCCGACCCGAGCTCGTATCAGGAGTCGCTCGACTTCTACGACGTGATCGAGTGGATCGCCAAGCGTGGTTGGTGCTCGGGTAACATCGGAACGCTCGGCATTTCCTATCACGCGAGCTCGCAATGGCGCGTTGCCAACCTGCGGCCGCCGTCGCTGAAGTGCATCATGCCGTGGGAGGGCCGCGCGGACCAGTACCGCGACCAGGCCTATCACGGCGGCATCTTCTCGCTCGGCTTCATCGGGAACTGGTGGCTCACGCACACGGCGCATCACCTGCTCGGGCGTCCGCGCAGCTACAACCCGGACGCGTTCCAGAACGACATGCTGTGGAACATGATGCGCAATGACCTCGACTCCGAGTGGTGGCGGCTGTGCAGCGCGCGTTGGGAACAAATCGATGTGCCGCTCTACAGCGTGGGCAACTGGGGCGGCTACTCGCTGCACCTGCGCGGGAACACGGAGGGCTTCATGAACGCGGCTTCGAAGCATAAGAAGCTGCGCATCCATACCGGCACGCACTTCCACCCGTTTCACTCCGAAGAAGGGCGCGCGGACCAGCTGCGGTTCATGGACCACTGGTTAAAAGGCCTCGACACCGGGATCATGGAGGAGCCGCCAGTGAAGCTGGAGATCCGCACCGGCGGCAGCGCGCGGCCCTACGCCTTCCGCTTCGAGCATGAGTGGCCGCTCGCGCGCACGCAGTGGACGAAATGGTACCTCCAGATCGACCGCCAGCCTTCGAGCGACGAGCATGGCATCGAGGGTGCGCTCGTTCCCAAGCCCCACAAGCCCGTCATTAAGGCGACCTATCCGGCGAGCGCGGTCACCCGCGCCGGGGTCGCGTCGGGGTCGTCGTTGTCCACGACGCACGGTGGCGCCAGCCGCACCGGAATTTCCTTCGAGACGCCGCCCATGGAGCAGGACACCGAGATCACGGGCCCGCTCGTGCTGAACCTGTGGGTATCGAGCACATCGGAGGACATGGATATTTTCGCGACGCTGCGCAACGTCGGCCCCGACGGCGAGGACGTCTGGGAGGTTGGCCAGCATGGCCAGCCGGTGCCGCTGACCAAGGGCTGGTTACGCGCTTCCCACCGCAAGCTCGATCCCGAGCGCTCGCTGCCGTACCGCCCGTACCACCCGCACAACGAACGCTGGTGGCTGAAGCCCAACGAGCCGGTCGAGTGCCAGATCGAGATCTGGTCCACCTGCATCGTGCTGAAGAAGGGGCACAAGCTGCGCCTGGATGTGCAGCCGCGCGACGGCGTGGGCAGCGCGCCGTACACGCATTACCACGGCGATTACAACGTGGGTGCCGAAAACTCGATTTATTCGGGCGGCGATCGGGCGTCTTACTTGCTCGTGCCTATCATCCCCGCCAAGTGAAAACGGGTGATGAGAACTGGTGATGAAAAATGGTGATGAAAAATGGTGATGAGTACTGGTGATAGGAGCTAGTACAGCATTCGCTGTGCCGGTTTTCATCACCACTAATCATCACCAGTAATCATCACCATCATTCATCACCAG
>JAQBFV010000006.1:0-3458 GCA_032123035.1 Betaproteobacteria bacterium
CGCGACAACAGCCGCTTGTGCAAGGGGTGGTTGCGCTTGCCGCGCCGCGCCAGCACCACGTCGTAACCCTCGAGCGCCTTCGCATAGAGCCGCGGAATCTCCTCAGGCCGGTCTTGCAGGTCGCAGTCCATGACGACGATCCAGTCCCCGTCGCAATGATCGAGCCCCGCGGATATGCCGTAATGCTGGCCGAAGTTGCGGCTGAACTGAATGCCTTTCACGCGCGGGTCCTTTTGCGCGAGCTCGCGGATGATCTCCCACGAACGGTCGCCTCCGCAGTCCTCGACCATAACGATCTCGAAATCCTGCGTGATGCCGGCGAGCGCATCGACCAGCCGGCGATAGAGCTCGTGCAGGCAACCTTCGGCCTGGTAGACGGGCGTGACGACGGAGATGTGCGCCATGGCCGCGGCTACAGCCTTCTGCGCGAACTTGAAGGCCAGCACCAGCCGCGGCCATAAGGCCAGGCAGTAAGCAATGGCGCAGTACCTGTCTCGCCGACGCGGTATCCGGGAATACTGAAACAGGCTTTCAGCACCCCAAGCGCGAACCAGGGTATCACCGTTCACTCCCTTCGCTCAGGATTTTGCCGGCGCTGGAGTCGGCAAAATCCTTCGCAAACTGGATGCGGTACAGCTTGGTGTAGACCCCGTCGCGCTCGAGCAGCTCTCGGTGGGTGCCGGATTCGACAATGCGGCTGGAATCGAGGGCCACGATGCGGTCGGCGCGCTCGATGGTGGAGAGCCGGTGAGCGATGACGAGCGTGGTGCGGCCCCGCATCAGGGTTTCGAGCGCGGCCTGCACGTGCCGCTCCGATTCGGAGTCGAGCGCCGAAGTCGCCTCGTCCAGCACCAGCACCGGCGCGTTCTTGAGCAAGGCCCGCGCGATGGCGATGCGCTGGCGCTGCCCGCCCGAGAGCCTCACGCCGTTCTCGCCCACCAACGTGGCAAGACCCTCCGGCATGCCGCGAATGAACTCCATCGCGTGGGCAGCTTCGGCGGCGGCCACGATGTCGGCCTCGCTCGCGCCGCCCATCGCGCCGTACGCAATGTTGGCGCCCACCGTGTCGTTGAACAACACGACGTCCTGCGAGACCAGCGCGATGTTCGCGCGCAGGTTGGCGAGCTTCAGGTCCTGCAGATCGTGCCCGTCGAGCGTAATGCGCCCCCGAGCGGGTTGATAGAAACGCGGCACCAGGTTTGCCAAGGTGGTCTTGCCGGAACCCGAGGCCCCGACGAGCGCCACGGTCTGGCCCGGCGCAATCACGAGGTCGATCCCGTCGAGCGCCGGGCGCTCCGCGCCCGGGTAGGTGAAGCTCACGTTCTCGAAACGGATTTCTCCGCGAGCGCGCCCAATGTCGATCGTGCCCTGGTCGGGCTCGGCTTCCTCATCGATCAGCTTGAAGATGCTCTCCGAGGCCGCAAGCCCCTTCTGCAGGTACTCATTGATGTCCGTAATGCGCTTGAGCGGCGCGGTCAGAAGCAGCATGCCCGTGATAAACGCGGCGAAATCGCCGATCGAGAGCCCTCCCGCCCCGGACCGCAGTGTGGCGAGCCAGATGATCCCTGCCATCGTGATGGCTGCGATCATCTGCACGATGGGTGCGCTCGCCGCCGTCGCCGAGATCTGCTTCATGATCTGCCGGCGGACCCGGTCCGCTTCCGCATGGAAGCGGCGTTTCTCGTATTCCTGCCCGCCGAAGAGCTTCACCACCTTGTGCCCCCCGATCGCTTCGTCGACCACCTGGGTGATGTAGCCCATCGCCTTCTGCACCTCCCGGCTCGCGTTGCGCAGCCGACCGCTCAGCAGGCGCACGACGCCGACGATGAGCGGCGCCATCACCAACGCCAGGAGCGTGAGCTGCCAGTTGAGCCAGAGCAGATAGCCGAGCAGCCCGATGACCGCGAGCGAGTCGCGGAAAACGATCGTGAGCGCGCTGGTGCCAGCGGCCGTCACCTGGGTCACGTCAAAGGTCAGCTTCGAGATGAGCACGCCGGAGGGCTGCTCGTCGAAGAAGTGCGTGGGCAGCGCCAACAGCTTGCCGAACATGGCGTTGCGCAGGTCCATTACCAGGCGGTTGCCGACCCACCCCAGCGCGAAATGGGCGAGAAAGGCCGCAAGCCCCCGCACGAGAAACAGGGCCACCATGAGCAGCGCAATCCACCGGATGAGATCAGGATCCTTCTCGATGAAAGTGCCCTCGATCAGCGGCTTTATCAGCGCCGGCAGCGCTGGCTCGGTGGCGGCGACGATAATCATGGCAAGGCAGCCGAGGGCGAACGTGCGCCAGTACGGCTTCACGTAACGCAACAGGCGCAGGTAGAGCGCGGTATTGCTCATGACGGCGAACGATAGCAAACCCCCTCACAAAAACCAAACTGCGTGATGAGTGACGGGTGATGGGTGATGGGTGATGAGTAATGCGTGAAGGGTGTCAGGCCCTGTCATCAGTCACTATGCCACTTTCATCCTTCCGGTTTCATCCTTCCGCCTTCATCCTTCAGCCTTTTGCCGTGCCAGTCACCGGTCATGGATCACCAGTCACGGAGCGCCGCGGTGGCGCTAGCGAAAGGCGTATTCCGCCGTTAACGTGAAATTCCGCTTCGGCAGGGGATAGGCGTTGTAGCGGTCGGCCACGAACTGGCTGCGCACGGCGTAGTTGTAGTACTGCTCGTCGAGCAGGTTGTTCACCGCGGCGCTCAAACGCCAGCCACCGGTCTCGTGCACGAGCTTCAGGTCGGCGACGGTGTAGGCGGGAATCTTCGTATAGAAGGTATTGCCTTCGTCGTTATCCATGAACTGGTCGCTGACGTAGGTGAGCAGCGCGTTGAGCCGCGTCCCGGCCTCGATGTCCCACGATGCGGTGACATTCAGCTTGTGGCGGGGCACGAGCGGCACCGTTTTACCCGCGACCACGACATTAGGCTGCGTGAAGGAGCCGCCCGGCAGCACGCCCTCGAGAAACGTCGCCTCCACGAACGTGTAGTTCGCCCCGAACCGCAGGGATTTGCCGATCGCCTGCTGCGCCTCGAGCTCGAAGCCCTGCCGTCGGGATGGCGGAAGATTGGTGTTGCCGATCCCCGTGCTGTACACGTCAAGATGGATCTCATTCTTGACGTCGATCCTGAACAACGTGGCGCGGAGCATCGCGCCGGCGCTCCGCCGTTCCACGCCCACCTCGTACGAATTCGCCGTCTGCGGCTGCAGGAATTGGAACTCGCGCGTGGAAAGTGGCGTGAACTCATAGATCTCGTCGACATTGGCGAAGCGGTAACTGCGGCCGAGCTTGCCGAGCACCGCCCATGCCGGCGTGACTTCGTAGCGCGCCGCGAGCTCGTACGCGTATTCCGTGTCCTTCGTGCTGTCCGGCGCCGCGCTCGAACCGAACGCCCCGCCTGGCGCCGTGGGATCGTAGAGATCGGTCGCGTTGATTTTGTAGCGCTCCGCGCGCGCGCCCC
>JAQBFV010000007.1:0-2587 GCA_032123035.1 Betaproteobacteria bacterium
CCTCGGCGGCGCCCAGGTCACACCGAAGTCGGTGCTCGACCTCCAACTGCGGCCGCGCGACATGATCACCGTCTTCGAGCTCGGTATCGCGCGCAGCGCCGCGCTCCAGGAAGTCCTGCGGGAGCTCGACGCGCAGTCCTCGAGCGCCGAGCCGCTGCAGCGGGTTTCGATTGCCGGCTCCGTGCGGGCGCCGGGCCAGTATCCCCTCGAAGCCGGCATGCGGGTGGCCGACCTGCTGCGCGCCGGCGGCGGCCTGGCAGCGTCCGCCTACCCGGAGCAGGCCGAGCTCAGCCGCTTCGTTATCGACGCGAACGGTGACCGCACCACCGAGCTTCGCACGGTCAGCATCGCGGCGGCCCTGGCCGGTGACGCGAGCGCCAACATCGCACTCAGCCCGTATGACGCCCTGACAATCAAGGCGGTGCCGGCCTGGCAGGAGCACGTTACCGTGGAGATCCTCGGCGAGGTTCGCTTCCCCGGCACCTACACCGTGCGCCGTGGCGAGAGCCTGTCGTCGGTCATCGAGCGCGCCGGCAACCTCACCGAGTTCGCCTTTCCGGAAGGCAGCGTGTTCACCCGCGCGTTCCTCCGGGAGCGTGAGGCCCAGCAGATTGAAACCATGGCGCGGCGGCTGGAGACCGACATCGCGACGCTCGCCGTGCAGCGGGCGCAGCAGCCCAATGCCCAGGCCGACGAGGCCTACAGCGTTGGCATGTCGCTGCTCGATCAACTGCGGGACACCCTGCCGGCGGGCCGGCTCGTGATCGACCTGCCAAAGATTCTCAATAACCCGGGCGATATGCGCGACGACGTGACACTGCGCGAGGGCGACGTGCTCGTGATTCCGCTGCGCAGCCAGGAAGTGACCGTTGTGGGTGAGGTGCAGTACGCCACCTCGCACCGCTACGATGAGCGCTTAAGGCGCGATGACTACGTCCGCCTGAGCGGCGACATGACGCCGCGCGCCGATAGCAAGCGCGTGTATGTTGTGCGCGCCAACGGCGCGGTGCAGGCCGGCGGTTCGCGCTGGTTCCGCGGCAAGAGCGGCACCATGGAGCCGGGCGACAGCGTGGTCGTGCCGCTCGATACCGACCGGATGCCGCAGCTGGCGCAATGGTCGGCGATAACGCAGATTATTTATAACCTGGCCATTGCGGTTGCGGCGGTGAATTCGTTCTGATGGGGCGTGAAAGTGATAGTCGATTGCACGATGACGGCGATCATGTGCCAAGTCTGTTTGAACTCTTCACTTTCGTTGTGCTCGTGCGATGGAAGCATTTGTGTTTGGTTGCGGCTGTAGCCTTCGTACTCGGGTATTTCGCAACTTTCCTTATCACGCCGGTCTACGAGGCGGAAATTGTGCTTCTCGTATCGTTGGACGATTCAGCTCCTTCAGGGCTAAGCGGTGATCTCGGGTCCCTCGGCGCATTGACTGGGATTTCTCTTCAAGGGAGCAGCCAGCGACAGCAGGAGGCTGTTGCATTATTGACGTCGAACGACGTAGCGATTCAGTTCGTCAATGATCACTCGCTGTTGCCGGAACTTTTCCCGGTCCGCTGGAAGCTAAATGGAGGAAGCTGGGGCGACGATGGCCCACCTTCAGAACGAGAGGTCGCCGACGCATTTCACGAGGCCATGCTCCACGTTCGTGTTGAGCAGGACAGCGGCATGATTTTCGTGTCCTCGGCAGCACCGACACCGGAGGCGACTGTGTCCCGAGTTCGCTCCTATGTACAGTTAGTCGATAGCCGTTTGCGGGAGCGGACGATATCAGAATCTGCCGATACCCTTGAAGTCCTGGGGGGCGAACTCAGAAGCGCAACGACTGTTGAGCTACGCGCCGCGATTTCCAATCTTATGGAATCAACGATCAGAGAAAAGACGTTCGCGAGCATTAAGCGAGAATACGCGTATAAAATTATTGACCGTCCACTCCTTCCAAGTCGGGGGGAGCCGGCTCGACCGAAGCGACTGTTCACAGCGATCGCATCGGTCTTGTCGTTTACCTCGTTTGCGGTGTTTATTTTCGCCTGGACTCACCGCCGCCGCCTGCTGCCGCAGGCATAGATGTGCCTGCGAATACTAATCAGGAAGGTCATCTCCTAACGGACAAGGTCGAGGCCGTGGCGGTCCTTGGGCTCGCCTATGTGGTTATATTGATCGGAGGAATCACGTTCGATCATCGCTTGGCGATTCTTGGAATCTCTCTGGATGTTGTAATCGTAATCGCCGGTCTCGGTATTTTCCTGCTGGGCAGTTCCAGTACAGTCGTTTCTCGCGTGTTGGTGCTTTTGATCCCGTTTTTAATCCTGGCGCCCTCCATGTTTTGGATGCAGCGGGAGGTATATGGCGCGACAAAGTATCTGAACTTTCTCTTGTGTTCCGGTTTATGCGGCGGCCTGATATTTCTGGCTGTTCAGCGGGTGGATATCAAAGTCGCAGGGCAAATATGGGTGTTGCTATCTTTGGTTCTTTTGCTCGCTGCCGTTGCCTATAAGCTGAAGTTTGGATTCTTCGACCGGGAGGTCCGCTATTTCCTGAATGGCCCAATAGTCTTCGGGCGGATTATGGGAGTAGCACTTGTCGT
>JAQBFV010000008.1:0-3282 GCA_032123035.1 Betaproteobacteria bacterium
GCCATCGGCCAAAATCGTGCCAGCCCCAAGGGGTTGCGGCCACAATCGCCGGCGCGCCGAAGCGAGGAGCAGGGATCGGCGCAACGTGGAGCAGGGACCCGCTTGCGGGGATGCGACCGCGTAGGCGTGCACAGGACCGTGGAATTGGCGCGCTCCTGTCCCGCTCCGGGGTCGCATCCAAGCACACAACGCTTGGAACCTGCTCCGCCCTCCGCGGGACCTTTGTCGCTCGGCTTGCCAATATCGACATATTGGCTGCACCTCGCTTCGCGCTACCGACGACTCTGGCCGCAACGCACGCGCGTTTCATTATGTTACGGGCTCTTAGCGAATCAACTAGCCGAAACCCAATGCGCGGCGTCCGCGCGCTCATGCTTGTCGCGCTGCTGGCATTGACCAGCTGCGTATCGCTGGAGGGTGAGCCGCCCAAGGCGCCGGCCGTAGCCCCGCTCCCGAAGACCGTGCCGGCGCCCGCGGTCGCCGCACCCTCACTGCAAGAGGCTGCCTGGAGCGATCTTCCCGGCTGGCGAGATGACGACTCCTCACTGGCGTGGGAAGCCCTGCTGCAGAGTTGCGACGCGATCGAGGACAAAGTGGGTTGGAAAGACGTATGCGCATCGGCGCGCGACGTGGCGAACCCTGATCGTGAAACGGTGCGGCGTTTTTTCGAAACCCACTTCAGGCCCTACCGGGTCGTTGAGGGAAATGGTTACGACGAGGGGCTGATCACCGGCTACTACGAGCCGTTGCTGCGCGGCAGCCGCGCGGCGGACCGCCGTTATCGTTACCCGGTATACGGGGTTCCCGACGATCTGCTGGTCATCGACCTCACCGAGCTCTATCCGGAACTGCGTGGAAAACGCCTGAGGGGGCGCGTCGAGGGACGGCGCGTCGTGCCCTACTACGACCGCTCGCAGATCGAGAGTGGCAGCGGCGCCCTCGCGGGCAGGGAGCTCGTCTGGGTGGATGATCCGATCGAGCTCTTCTTCCTCCAGATCCAGGGCTCAGGCCGCGTCGTGCTCGAAACGGGCGAAATACTTCGCCTCGGCTACGCCGACCACAACGGCCATCCCTATCGCTCAATCGGAAGGCAACTCGTCGATCAGGGCGATTTGCCCCTGGAACGGGCGTCCATGCAGGGCATCAAGGCGTGGGCGCGCCGGAATCCGGCGAGGGTGCGCGAGTTGCTGGACCACAACGCAAGCTACGTGTTCTTTCGCGAACTGCCAAGCGATCTGCGCGGTCCGATCGGCGCGTTGGGCGTGCCCTTGACCGCGCGCCGGAGCATCGCGGTCGACCGGCGCGTCGTGCCGCTCGGAGCGCCGGTCTACATCTCCACAACTTTTCCCCTGACCGACCAGCCGCTCAACCGCTTGATGCTCGCGCAGGACACCGGCGGAGCCATCCGCGGCGCCGTGCGTGCCGATTTCTTCTGGGGCTTCGGGGAGGACGCTGCGCGCGAAGCTGGCCGCATGAAGCAGACGCTGCGCATGTGGGTGCTGCTGCCCCACGACTACGCGATGCCCGCAGGTATTCGCTAGGGCCTATTTAGCCGCCGATGAACGCCGACCAAATCCGTGAATCGTGAATCGTAAACCGTGAATCGGACTCGGTTCAAAAGGTGAGGGCCGAAGAACTGCGCCCCCGAATTCGTAGATCGGGCTCGCTTTGCTTGGATCGGCGTTTATCTGCGTTTATCTGCGGCTAATGTTTTTGACTTTATTATGCGCCGTAAGCTACTTGGAGGAAGCCGAGACGAGCGCTTGCTCGAGCTTTGCCGCTTCCAGAAAACCGCCAATCTGGCGGCCGTCGGTGAGATAGACGGCGGGCGTTCCGCGCACGCCAAAGCGCTGCGCAAGTTCCGCGCTCTTCGCGAGCGGGTTCGCGCACTTGCCGTCGTTCTGGGGCGCGATCCCCCTCGACATCAGATCGTCCCACGCCTTGCCTCGGTCCTTCGCGCACCAAACCATCTTCGATTTCGCGACCGAGTCTGCCGACAGAATCGGCCACAAAAAGGTGTAGATCGTCACATCGTTGATTTTGACGAGCTCTTTTTGCAGCTTCCTGCAGTAGCTGCAATTCGGATCCTCGAAGGTGTAGATCACTCGCTTGCCGTTGCCGCGCACACGCTTGACGGCGAGCGCCTTGGATTGCTCCAGGCTCTGCGCCGCCAGCTGTGCGCCGCGTTCCTGCGTCAAATTGCGCCGCTCAGCCCCTCGCATGTCATAAAGCGTGCCGATAAACACGAGGCTGAGCTTCTCATCCGTGTAGGCGATCTGGCCGTTGAACACCACCTCATAGATGCCGCTAAACGGGGTACTCGAGACGCTTTCGATGGTCGCCTGGGGAAACTTCTTCTGAAATGCCTGCCTGAGGTCCGCTTCACCTGCATGCGCCACGCCAGCGCCCAGCGCCCAGAATACCCAAAGAAAAACGATCACCCAGCGTCCCATTCCAGTCCTTTGTCGTTAAGCCATCGCGCTAGCAGCCTGTCGGACTTAACAGTCCGTCCAGGCTGCTAAAAGCAAAACCGGCTGACAATTTCAATGAAAACCCAGCCGAAGTGGCGGAATGTGAAAAGAGGCGAGGGTGAATTCGCATATCTGTCATCCTTTCTTGCAAATTTCCTGGTGCCGGTTTTGCATTAGGAGTTTGTCGGGGCTAAGTCCGACAAACTCCTAGGCTACCGCGTGGTGCACGAGCAGGCTTTTCAGTTGCGGTTGCCCATTCGCCAGTTTCAGGCCCAAGTTGCGCGCCTTCCCAAGCCAGACAGCATTATTATTGAAAAGTTTCTGCAGCGTGTGTGTCATAAGTTGCATACTGAGCACATCTTCCCGGCGCGCTCGTTCATAACGGCGCAGCAACGCGTGGTCTCCGCAATCCTGTTGCGGCCCGCGACCCGCCAGCACCGCGCTTAGTTCGCGCGCATCTCGAAAGCCGAGATTGACGCCCTGCCCAGCCAAGGGGTGCACATTATGCGCAGCGTCCCCCACCAGGGCAAGGCGCGCGCGCGTGACATCCGTCACGCGCAGCATTCGCAGTGGGAAAGCCGCCGCAGGCGTGACCAGCGCGAGCGCGCCGACAGCGCCTCGACTGGCAGCTTCCACCTCCGCGGCCAATTCCTCGCCCGCCATGGCAAGAAGCTCGCGCCCGCGTTCGTGCGCAATCGACCACACCATGGAGACGCGGTTTCCCGGCAGCGGAAGCAACGCTAGCACGCCGTCGCGGCGGAACCACTGGAAGGCAACGCCACGATGCGCCTTCTCGCAGGAAAAATTGGCA
>JAQBFV010000009.1:0-2530 GCA_032123035.1 Betaproteobacteria bacterium
ATCACCGCGCCGATCTTCCCATCCCGCCACTATTATGTCCTCGTCCGACGTGCCGCATTGCATTAGTGGTGGGTGCTGAGAGGTTCGAACTCCCGACCTTCGCCTTGTAAGGGCGACGCTCTGCCAACTGAGCTAAGCACCCCGCCTCGGTGGCGGCCCGGCCAACACAGCCACAGGCCACGTTAAATTATTTTGGGGTAGATGCGACACCGCGCAACTACCCCAAGACAGAGACCCCGCGGAGTGCGCCGGGAGGAGCTTAGTTTAACTCGTCTTTCAATGCCTTGCCAGCGCTGAACTTCGGGACTTTGGCGGCGTGGATCCGAATCTCCTCGCCGGTTCGCGGGTTACGGCCTACGCGCGCCGAGCGTTTGCCGACCCGGAACGTGCCAAAGCCGACGAGCGTCACCGAATGCCCTTTTTTTAGCGCGCCCTTGATGGCATCGAGCGCCCCATCGACCGCCCGTTCCGACGCCGACTTCGAAATCCCCGCGGACCTGGCAACCAGGCCCACAATATCCGCCTTGTTCATTGTTATCCCCCTCTTATTAGAACCAAGAGACAAGTACTGCGCTCTAGGCACGCTCTCGAAAAACGAAAGCGGCGCAAAAATCCTCTACCACCGGGCTTTTTTTGGCGAACGCCGTCAAGAAACGCTATGCTACCTTTATAGCAAGCGAGAAATCCGACTGTCAAGCAAACGAAAGCGAGTTCGCGCGCCCAATCGCACACGCCGTCGCGGATTGGCGACAACCAAAACAAAACGGCCGCTTTCGCGGCCGCCGTGTTGCGGATTAATGCTTGATAGCTGCCGGAGGGGACGCTTCCGTGACCGGCGGCAGGGGTGGTGCAACCCCCTCATCGTCGGAAAGCGGCTGGGGTTTGCGCTCGAGCGCCATCTCGAGCACGGAATCAATCCATTTCACGGATTGAATATCGAGTCTGTCCTTAACGTTATCAGGGATTTCCGCGAGATCCTTGACGTTCTCCTCAGGTATCAGGACGGTCTTGATGCCGGCGCGCCGTGCCGCGAGCAGCTTCTCCTTGAGACCACCGATCTGTAGCACCTCGCCCCGCAGCGTGATCTCACCGGTCATCGCCACGTCCGCACGCACCGGGATACCGGTCAGAGCCGAAACCATCGCCGTGCACATCCCAATGCCTGCGCTCGGGCCATCCTTCGGGGTTGCGCCTTCCGGAAGGTGGACGTGGATGTCGTGCTTCTGGTAGAAGTCCGCGGGAATGCCAAGTCGTTTGGACCGGCTGCGGACGACGGATAGCGCAGCCTGCACTGACTCCTGCATGACTTCGCCCAGCTTACCCGTCGTGGTCATCTTGCCCTTGCCCGGCATGATGGCCGCTTCGATCGTCAGCATCTCGCCACCGACCTCGGTCCACGCCAAGCCGGCCACCTGCCCGACCTGGTTCTTCTTTTCGGCCATGCCATAGGTGTAGCGACGCACCCCGAGGTACTTCTCCAGATTGCGCGCGCTGACGGACAGCTTGCGGTCTTCGCCGGCACGCACCAGGGTCTTCACCACCTTGCGGCAGATCTTGGACAGCTCGCGCTCGAGAGCGCGCACGCCGGCTTCCCGCGTGTAGTAGCGGACGATGTCGCGCACCGCGCTCTCCGAAATCGCCAGCTCCGCGGGCTTTAACGCGTGGTTTTTCATCAGCTTGGGCAATAGGTGCCGCAGCGCGATATTGACCTTCTCGTCCTCTGTGTAGCCCGAGAGCCGGATGAGCTCCATGCGGTCGAGCAGCGCAGGGGGAATGTTGAGGGTGTTCGCGGTGCACACGAACATCACGTCCGAGAGGTCGTACTCGACCTCGACGTAATGGTCGACAAAGGTGTGGTTCTGCTCAGGGTCAAGCACCTCGAGCAGCGCGCTCGCCGGATCGCCCCGGAAGTCCATGCCCATCTTGTCAACCTCGTCGAGCAGGAACAACGGGTTGCGCACGCCCACCCGAGTCATGTTCTGCAGAATCTTGCCCGGCATCGAGCCAATATAAGTGCGACGGTGGCCGCGGATCTCGGCCTCGTCACGCACGCCGCCGAGCGACATGCGTATGAACTTGCGATTGGTCGCGCGCGCGATCGATTGTCCGAGCGACGTCTTGCCCACGCCGGGGGCGCCCACCAGGCAGAGGATGGGCGCTTTCAGCTTCTCGACGCGCTGCTGCACCGCGAGGTACTCGACGATGCGTTCCTTGACCTTTTCCAGACCGTAGTGATCTTCGTTCAGCACTTTCTCGGCGGCACCAAGGTCCGTGCTGATCTTGCTCTTCTTCTTCCACGGCAGCGATACGATTGCCTCGATGAAATTGCGCACCACCGTCGCCTCGGCTGACATCGGCGACATCAGCCGCAGCTTCTTCAACTCGGACTCGGCTTTCTTGCGCGCCTCCTTGGGCATATGCGCCGTCTTGATGCGCTTCTCGATTTCATCGAGATCAGCGCCCTCGTCGAGCTCGCCGAGCTCCTTCTGGATCGCCTTGACCTGCTCGTTGAGGTAGTACTCGCGCTGGC
>JAQBFV010000010.1:0-3375 GCA_032123035.1 Betaproteobacteria bacterium
CTTGAAACTTGAAACTTGAAACTTGAAACTTGAACTAACGTTTCTTGACGTAGACGGCAGCGCTGGTGCCGGCGAGCTTGCCGAATACGGATCCGGATGTGAGCCCGGTGCCGCCCGGGTAATTGTGATAGAAGAGCCCGCCGACCATCTCTCCCGCCGCGTAGAGCCCTGGGATGGGCTTCCCGGCAGTGTCCTCGACCTCGGCGCTGTTGCTGATCTTGACCCCGCCGAAGCTGAACGTGACGCCGCAGGTGACCCCGTAGGCCTCGAACGGCGGCTCATCCACCCGGTTGGCCCAGTTGCTCTTGTTGATCTTGAGGCCCTCTGTGCGGCGGCCATCCTTGATCGCCATGTTGAACGGGGCTTCGGTGCGTACCGCCTTGTTGTATTCCTGGATCTCGCGCAGGCAGTTTTCCGCGTCCACGCCCTCGAGCTTCTTCACCAGATCCTCAAGCGTGTCGGCGCGCACCTTCGTCACCCGCTTGATGCGGTACTCGTCGCGCAGCGCCGGGATGATCTTCTTGTCGAAGATCTGCCAGGCGAACATGCCCGGCTGCTCGAGTATGACCCGGCCGTATTTGGCGTACGTGTAGTTGCGGAAATCGGCGCCCTCGTCCACGAAGCGCTCGCCGCGCGCGTTGACCATGATGCCCCACGGGTAGCTGTGCTTCTGGAACTGGTCGCCGACCGCAAGGTCGCCGAAGGCCGGAGCGTTCATGTCCCAGCCCACGGAGTGGCACCCCGACCAGTGCCCGTAGGACATCGCGCCGGCGTCGAGCGCCATCTTGATGCCCTGGCCGGTGTTGTAGCGGGTGCCGCGCACTTTTGCGAGGTCCCAGCCGGGGCCGAGGTAGCGCGCGCGCATCTCGGCGCTGGATTCGAAGCCGCCGGATGCAAGGATGACCGCCTGCGAACGGATCTCAACATTCTTGCCCTTGTGCCTGGCGCGAACGCCTATCACACGCCCGTCATCATCGGTGATGAGTGCAACCGCTGGTGTCTCGTAGAAGATCCCGATGCCTTCGCGCTTGCATGCCTTGTGCTCGTTCTCGACGAGACCTTCGCCACCGCCCCAGGTCTCCGCCGCGAGGCCGCCCCAGAACTTGAAGCGCTTGTCGTCGATTTTGTAGGACTGGCGACCGTAGCTGGGCTGGAAGCGCACGCCCTTCTTACACATCCAGACCAGCGTCTCCAAGCTGCGGGAAATCAGGATTTCGCACAGGTCGGGGTCGGTGCTGTACTGCGTGATGCGGCCCATGTCGTCGTAGTAAGCCTCGGCCGTGTAGCTGCCGAAGTCATGGGTCTTCTTCTCTTCTTCCGTGAGATCGGGAATGAGTTGCGCCAGATCATCGACGCCGTTGTACACCACCCGCATCAATCCGCCGGTGTAGCGGCTGTTCCCGCCGCAATCCTCGATCGGCGCGGCTTCCAGCATGATGACCGAGGCGCCGTCCTCGCGTGCGGCGAGAGCCGCGCAGGCGGCGGCATTGCCCGCGCCCACCACAATCACATCGGGCTTGCCAAAATCGGTAGTGTTCATTGCTTTCCTCTACAACGAAGATTGGTAAATCGTGAATCGTGAAGGTGGCGCGAAGACGTGTAAAGGTCTGACGATTTACGTTTCACGTTTCACGGTCTTCAGGTCAGTGCAAAGTCTTCGGCTCGCGTCGCCGTTCGGGGGCGGCAGTGGGCGCGGCCGGGGCCGGTGAGGCATGGTGCGCCACCATGCGCCAGCCGCGCTCGGTTCTCAGGTAGATATTGGTCGCAATCATGGGTGTGCGCGAGCGGGACTCGCCAGGGACGGTGATGTGCTCATAAACACTGTGCACGGAAAGCATCATGCCCCGCACGTAATGCTGATCGCGCAGCTGAAAGCGCAGCGTTTGCCCGCTGGCAAATACCTGGCGCCAGGAGTCGCGCACTCGCTCCACGCCGGCAACCCTGGCACCCTGCGGGTGCACGCAGTAGATATCGTCGTCATCGGCCCACACGGCCATTATCGCCTCCAGGTCCGACTTGGTGAACGCGTCGTAAAACGCGGCCTCGGCGTCCTGCGGTGTAGGAAACAGCGCCTTCTTCATCTGCGCAGGAGTTTGCCGGCCCTCAGGCCGCCAAACTCCTTATGAAAAGCTGTTTCCAAATAGGAGCAAGAGATATTCCCCGTGGCATTCTGGGGTATATCTCCGTTCCGTCGAACCAGTTGCTGGATGTTCGCCTTGTTCATGTCTGGCATTGCTTCAAAGGGGAATTTTCCATTAGGAATTTGCCGGAGCCAAGTCCGGCAAATTCCTAGGAGATTCTATCAAAGTCGATCTCTTCCAGAACGCGGTCCGGCACGAGTTGATTCATGCAGTTGAAATGCCCCAGGGGGCACACGCGCTTGAAGCAGGGGCTGCACGGCAGATCGAGCTTCAGGATCTGGGCGTTGGGCGAGAGCGGCGGAGTGAACTCGGGGCTGCTGGAGCCGTAGAGCGCAATCAGCGGTTTCCCGAGCGCGGCGGCGACATGCATGAGGCCGGAATCATTGGTTACGACGAGCGCCGTCGCGGCCAGCAGATCGATGGCTTCGCCGAGCGTCGTCTCGCCGCACAGGTTGCGACAGGCCCCACCCGCGGCGTGGGCGATTTCGGACCCGAGTGCCGCGTCGTTCGGCGACCCGATCAGCCATACTGCGCAGCCCCGCGCCGCGATGCCCTGCGCCAACTCGGCGAAGTAGCGCGCAGGCCAGCGCTTGGCTGGGCCGTATTCCGCTCCCGGGCACAATGCCACGGCAGGGCGTTGCTTCTCGACGCCAAGCCGAGCGAGCACCTCGCGCCTTGCGGCGTCTTCAACCCGCAGGCCCAGCGCCGGCAACGGCAGGCGCAATGCGTCCCCACGCGACCGTGCGAGCTCGCCATAGCGCTGCGCGATCTGCGGCAGCCGTTTTGCCGGAAGCCGTCGGGCATCCGTCAGCAGGCCGTATCGGGCCTCTCCGACGTAACCCGTGCGCACCCGGATACCGGCAAAGAACGGCACGAGGGCAGATTTGAACGAATTCGGCAGCACGATGGCCTGATCGTAGTGTTCGTGCCGCAGCTGCCGGGCGAGTTTCCAACGCGCCGCGAGCCCGAGCTCGCCGTGGCCGACCGGGAGATCGATCGCGCGGCGCACTTCGGGCATTCGCTCCACCAGCGGCAGCGTCCAACGCGGCGCCAGAACGTCGATCACGGGCTCGTTGTGGCGGGCGCGCAGCAGCTTGAGCATAGGCTGCGCGAGGACCATGTCCCCGATCCACGACGGGCCTATGACAAGAATCTTTGTCATGCAATTTGCGCCAGGCCCGTCGAATGTTGAATTTTAAGTTTTAAATGCTGAATTAAAAGCCAGGGGCCGACC
>JAQBFV010000011.1:0-6801 GCA_032123035.1 Betaproteobacteria bacterium
GGCGCCCGCAACATTCGTCTGATGCCCCGTACAGCCTGATTCTCTCCAGTCGAGAGTCTCCGACGCTGGCTTCGCCGGCTATTCGAGTCGGCACGAGGGCGCCCTTGCCGGCCGGCCCTGCCTAAACAGGGATTCGTAACCTTCTGACAATAAGGGTTTTTCTCCTGCGGTTTCCGCCGCCGCAACGGTAGGTCATCAGTAAGTCATCCGTAAGCGATCCGGATGCTCTCCGGACGCACCATGTGTCCCAGATCGCCGGACAACCGCGCGGTCAGCCGATAAAGGAGGTGGCACATGACGATCAAGACCGACTCCCGCCGCACGTCAAACCGCGCGTTGCCGCGCGACGCAAGCGCAGATCAAGTCCTCGAATTCGTGTTTAACGACGAGGAAGAAGCGCTCTACAGCGAGCACATCGTGCTCAGCCACCAGCGCGACATGCCGGCCGTGCAGGAATACCTGCGAGAAATGTTCGAGCTCGACTCGCGGGCCGAAAGCGTCCACCAGCACTGATCGCGCGCCGATCCACGCCTGTTAATGCTCTCCAGCAAGAACAAAAAAGACATGGTTCGCTTGGGTTCTGGAATCACCGGTTTTTGCGCCGTCATTGCAGCAGCCGTGCTGTTGCCCGGCGGATTTCTGCTCCTTGCCTGGGCGCTCTACCGCGGGCGTTTTCGCCAACCTATGGAGAATCAATCATGAGGCACTGGATCTGGTTGGTGACGCTGATCGCGCTCTTGCAGGGCTGCGCCATGCAGCTCGATATCCGGGCGGGGTCCGGGTCCGACGATCCGGAGAACGTGTCCATGCATCCAGTTCTGCTAATTCAGCATTCTTCCATCGCGCCCAAAGGCGACGATGCGTTGTTGAGCCAGGAGGACTTGCGGCCGGGAGATATCATCCTTACCTCGGCGCCGAGCCTGACGTCGGCCAGCATCCAGCTGATGACCTGGGCGCCGGTAAGCCACGCCGCGGTCTATATCGGCAATGATCAGGTGGTGGATGCCGTGCACCCGGGCGTCCGCGTTAGCAGCATGCGTGAGGTGTTAGCGGAAGCAGACATGGCGCTCGCCTTTCGCTACCCGGGACTGAACGCTGAGCAGGCGCGGGACATTCGCGCCTTCATGCTGGAGAAGGTGGGCACGCAATTCAATTATCTGGGCGTGACGCTGCATATGCCGTTTGCGATTGAGCGCAAGCTGTGTGAACTCCCGCTGGTGCCTTCGGACATCCGGGATCTCTGCATCAGGATCATTGGAGGTATTCAGCATCTGGCTTCGAGTGAGCGCGCGTTCTTTTGCTCGCAGCTGGTGTTGCAGGCCTATCGGCATGCCGGGGTACCCATCACCGACGCGGACCCGCGCCTGATCAGCCCCGCGGACATCCTGCACATGCGCGAAGGCGACGTGTCTTCGGTCAGGATCCACAATCAGCTGCGTCGCGTCGGGCATTTGAAGTACCCACCGCCGGTAACGGTGGCGCTCGAGCAATAGGCCTGCCATCGCCGCCCACGCAAACGGAGGCTGCCGATGATGAACCTGATTGTCGAAAGGCAAGGACTGAACCTCGCCATGGAAGAGGTCGTCCGGATCGGGGTCGACGCCAGCATTACCGATCGTCCCGGCCAGCTCCTTGACCTTGTCCGCCGCACCAGCGCAACGGTAAGCAATCCGCTACCCAGGCGTAAGCCATTCGAAACTCGCCACGCCTTACGCTGGCCCCGTCGATTCAGGGCATAAGCGGAGGTGCCTCGTATGATCGCGAAGATTCCCCCGGCTCCCGGCTCGCCCAAGGTCGCCAACGGCGTCGCGACGGGGGCGTTGATGCTGTTCGGGATCCTGTTGCTCTATGAGGGTGCGCGTGCGCTCGGGCTGGCGGACGGAAAGACGTGGCCGCTGTGGGCAGTGTTCCTCCTCGCCGGGATTCTCGCTGTCAGCGCAGACATCATCGAGCGCTACCGCGTGACGACCCGCGAGCTGCGCCGCCTCGATTCCGAGATCGAGCGCCGGGTCGCGGAAAAAACCCGCGACCTCGAGGCCGCGTGGACGCGCGCCGAGGAAGCGAAGCGCCGGGAAGCGCTGATGCGCGAGCGCGAGCGCATCCTTGCCGACATGCACGACGGGCTCGGGGCCTGTCTCGTCGGGTTGTTGCGCCATGTACAGTCGGCGCATGCCGAACGCTCGAGCATCGAGCAGCGCGTGTGCGAGGCCCTTCAGGAAATGCGCAATGCGATCCATGCGCTGCAGCGGCGCGACGGAGACCTGGCAGGCGTGCTGGGGAGCCTGCGCCATCGCATTGACGACATGATTCGCGGCACTGGAATTCAGCTCGTCTGGGATATCGATGAACTGCCGGATGTCGGTGAGCCCGACCGCTCGGCCCTGTTTTCGATACAGCGCATCGTTCTGGAAGCCGTCACTAACGCATTGAAGCACTCCGGGGCGCACCATCTGCGTATCGCGGCGCGCAAAGATCACGAGAACGTGCGGATCTGCGTCGAAGACGACGGCGCGGGGTTCGACCCGGCACGACGCGCCGCGGGCCTCGGGTTGTTCAACATGAACGCGCGGGCGAAAAGCATCGGCGTCAAGCTCGAACTACGTTCGCGACCGGGGACCGGCACCGCCGTGAATCTGACCGTACCCCTTCGATCACCGGTCAGCATCGTCTAACGTGGTTTCGCTAACCGCCTGATTTCCCGCAATCGGCGCATTTGTAAGCGATCGGTAAGCCAACCGTAAGTCATCGGAAACCACCCCCTTGAGACGATGGGCCCATCACGCAAAAGCGCGTGATCGACAAACAACCTCGACAGGAGACAACATGAAGACCAGAGACTCTGTTACGCAAGTTGCATCACTCGCGGCAAAGCGCGGCGGCATGTCCAAGCGGCTGGCGATCGCCATGGTCGTTCCGGCTTTGGCGCTGTCGGCCTGTTACGTGATCCCGGTGGGGCCGGAAGGCGAGGCCATATATACGCTGGGTTACCCTTATGTTGTGCCGCCCCGCGGCGCAACGGGCGCCCCTAGCGGCCCCTATCCCGCAGGTCCCATGCCCGCGGCACTTAACGTGAAGCTCTATCCCGCCAACGATCTCGCCAACCAGACCGGCGTGCTGACCGGCCAGGTGACCAACATGATGACGGGCAAGGGCCGCTTCACCTTCAATTACCAGGGTGAAACGCTGGTCGGCGAAGCAACCCGCGTCGCCAACGATGAGCGGCGCGGCGTGGCGAGCGCCTACGGCTCGCGCGGCACCTTCGCGCGCTGCGAGTACCAAATGAGCTCGCCGCGCATAGGTGCCGGTAGCTGCACGTTCTCGAACGGCGCGGAGTATCAAGTGCATATCGGCAGCTGAGCGCCGCGCCCTTCGGCGCCCGCGGCGAGCACTCCCCACCGCCGCGGGCGCTTTTTTCCACGCGGAAACATTTCATACCCGTGCTAACATCCACCGAACCTTCCATCACCAAGCTGTTTGTGGAATCTCCCGTCGCGACACAACGTGCGAGCGGCAGTACCGAGATCAGCGCTGATGCGCTGCTGGAGATCGTCCGGCAGGTCGCGGCCGAACTGCATCCGACTCGCTCCGCCCCGCCCGCGTCGCTGGATGCGCGGCTCGACCGCGATTACGGCTACGACAGTCTTGGGCGCGTCGAACTCTTCCTCCGCATCGAGCGCCAGTTTGGCGTGAGCCTTACCGAAAGCGTTATGGCGAGCGCCGAGACGCCGCGCGATCTGTTGCGCGCCATCGACGCGGCCAGCCCCGCCTCGCGCGGGCCGCGACCGGAACGCGCGGAGCACCTGGCCCAGGAGTCCGAGACTCCGGACAGCGCGAACACCCTGATCGAAGTGCTCGAGTGGCACGTCGCGCGCCACCCGGATCGCCCCCATATCGTGCTGCAGGATGAGGAAGGCGCCGAGCAGACTGTTACCTATTCGATGCTCGACCGGCAGGCGCGCGCCGTTGCCGCGAGCCTCCTCGAGCGAGGGCTGCAGCCCGGCAGCGGCGTCGCCATCATGCTGCCGACGGGCGTTGATTATTTCTTTTGCTTCTTCGGCATCCTGCTCGCCGGCGGTGTTCCGGTTCCGATTTATCCGCCGGCGCGCGCGTCACAGATCGAGGACCACCTGCGCCGGCATGCGGGGATCCTGTCGAACGCTCTGGTCGACACCCTCATCACGGTGCAGCAGGCGAAGCCCATCGCGCTGCTGATGAAGCCGCAGGTGCGGACGCTGAAGCACGTGGTGACGCCGGGAGAGCTCGCGCACGCCGGGTCGCCGGCGTTCCTGCACCGTGCGAGGCCCAATGAGATCGCGATGCTGCAATACACCTCGGGCAGCACGGGAAATCCCAAAGGCGTGATCGTCACCCATGACAACCTGCTCACCAACATCCGGGCGATGGGGCGGGCGCTGCGCGCGACGCCGAACGACGTCTTCGTGAGCTGGCTGCCCCTCTACCACGACATGGGTTTGATCGGCGCCTGGATGGGAAGCCTCATCTACGGCTTCAAGTATCCCGTGATGTCGCCGCTCACGTTCCTTGCGCGGCCGGACCGCTGGCTGTGGACGATTCACCGGCATGGCGGCACGCTCTCCGGCGGACCGAATTTTTGCTACGAGCTGTGCTTGCGGCGCGCCGACGATGCGCAGCTCGAGGGGCTCGACCTGTCAACCTGGCGCGTCGCCTTCAACGGCGCCGAGCCGGTCTCCCCCGAAACGATGGCCGCATTCACGAAACGCTTTGCCCGCTACGGGTTCAAGCCCGAGGCGATGGCCCCCGTCTACGGGTTGGCCGAGGCCACACTCGGGGTGGCGTTCCCGCCGCCGGGGCGCGGCCCCAAGCTGGACCACGTCGACCGCGCCGCCTTCTCCAGCAGCGGCCGCGCGCTCGCCGCGCCCGAGACGCAAGCGGAAGTGCTCACGTTCGTCGCCTGCGGGCACCCGCTGACAGGCCATCAGGTGCGCGTGGTGGATGGGAGCGACCGCGAGCTCGGCGAGCGGCAGGAAGGGCACGTTCAGTTCTCTGGCCCGTCTTCTACCAGCGGCTATTACCGCAATCCCGAGCAGACGCGCCAGCTACTGCACGGCCAATGGCTCGATACCGGCGACTATGGTTACATCGCGGAAGGCGAGCTCTACATCACGGGCCGCGTAAAGGACATGATCATCCGCGCCGGTCGCAACCTCTATCCGTACGAACTGGAAGAGGCTGTAGGCCACCTCGAGGGCATCCGCAAAGGCTGCGTAGCGGTGTTCGGCAGCCGCGACGAGCGCTCGGGAACCGAGCGCATCATCGTTCTCGCCGAGACACGCGTCACCGACTCCGCGGAGCGCGAGCGCCTGAGCGCACGCATCAACGAGCTAGCGACGGAGATCATAGACATGCCGGTGGACGAGGTCGTGCTCGCGCCGCCGCAGTCCGTGCTGAAGACCTCCAGCGGCAAGATCCGGCGCGCCGCGAGCCGCGAGCTCTACGAGCGCGGCGGCCGCACCGGCACGCATGCAGTCTGGTGGCAAATTGTGCGCCTCGCATGGTCGGCCGTACTGCCGCAAGCGCGGCGCAGCCTGCGCGCCGGCGCCGATCTCGCCTACAGCGGGTACGTCATGCTGCTGCTCGGCACCCTGGGTACGCTCATCTGGTTCGCCTGCGCGGTGCTGCCGCGGATCGATTGGTGCTGGGCCCTGAGCCATCGCATGGCGCGACTCTTCCTGGCTCTCGCCGGCATGCGTCTCGCCGTTCGGGGACTCGAGCAAGTACCGCAGGACCGTCCGGTCGTGCTGGCCCCGAATCATGCGAGTTATCTGGATGGCGTGGTGGTGGTCGCGGCGCTCGCCCGCCCTGTTCGGTTCGTCGCCAAGCGCGAGCTCCTCGATCACTGGGTCCCGCGGATTTTTCTCAGGGGGATCGGCGCGGCCTTTGTCGAGCGCTTCGACGTGCAGCACGGCATCGAGGACGCGAGCAAGTTCTCCGAAACCTTACGCGCCGGGCAATCGCTCATCGTGTTTCCGGAGGGCACGTTCCGCCGCATGCCGGGCCTGCTGCCGTTCCGCATGGGTGCGTTCGTGATCGCGGCCCAGGGTGGCGCGCCCATTGTTCCCGTCACCCTGCGCGGGACTCGCTCTGCTTTGCGCGAGGGGCATTGGTTCTTTCGCCGCACGATGCTCAGCGTCAGCTTTAGCGCCCCGATCGCTCCGCCCGGCGCAGATTGGAACGCCGCCATCGAATTACGAGATCGTGCGCGCGCCGAAATCTTGCGGCTCTGCGGGGAACCGGACTTGGGCGAGGAAGCCGTGCTTCCCCCTAAGCAACCTGCGCCCGGCTAGAAACGACCTGGCTCGCGGCGCCGAAAGTCGCGGCGCCCCGACTCCGCGCAGAGCGATCGAGTCTGGCCCCATCGGGCTGAATCAGTTGGTCTACCTTTGGTTTCAATGGGATGTGCGGAACCCGAACGCCGGCATGGTGCGATGCGGAACCGTCGCGCTTTCCCGGAATGTGGAAGCGCCTGGCGGACCGCAACGCGTCTTGATCCGGTAGCGACTGCAAAACGGTCCACGGAAAGCCACACTTTTCGTAACCCGAAACGCCCGCCGGCCAGCGCTCGCCTTTCTAGGCTATACTTTTTCGGTCTACTCAGTCTGTGCGGTGAGTCCTGTGCCGCTGCGAGCAAGGCGACGCGTTTCACGCCAACGGGCGACTAGAGAAAGGCAACACACGAGGCCAACGTTCGGATCGTTACGCCAGTCCGCACGAGGTTCTCTGAATCGGAGGGGGTCATCATGGGCAAGCTCACACAATTAC
>JAQBFV010000012.1:0-8638 GCA_032123035.1 Betaproteobacteria bacterium
GCGGTGAGCGGTGAGCGGTGAGCGGAAAACACCGAGATGCAGAAGCGTCAAGAAGCACATACGAGTTTCATTCCTTCGTGATTCCCCATCCTGTCGATGAATGGCGGGATCTCCTAACACCACTTACCGTTTACCCCTTACCGCTCACGGCCGTTAGGCGAGCGTGAAATCGATCTTGCTGGTGTCCAGGTCCACGCGCACCAATGTTACCTGGACACGGTCGCTCAGCCGAAAACGCTTGCGCGTGCGCTCTCCCATGAGCTGGTGCTTGGCCGCATCGAAGTGAAAATAATCGTTGCCGAGTTCGGAGACGTGCACCAACCCCTCGACATAGACCTCGTCGAGCGCGACGAACGCGCCGAAGGCGGTCACGCCGCTGATGGTGCCGCTGAACGTCTCGCCGATCCGGTCCTTCATGGAATAGCACTTGAGCCATGCCTCAACGTCCCGTGTCGCGTCATCCGCGCGCCGCTCGGTCATCGAACAGTGCGCTCCGAGATCGTGCCAGTTGCCGGGATCGTAGCCCCGCTTGTGCAATACCGCCTTGATCGCCCGGTGCACCAGCAGATCGGGGTAGCGCCGGATCGGCGAGGTGAAATGCGTATACGACTCGTATGCGAGCCCGAAATGGCCCACGTTGTCGGGACTGTACACTGCCTGCCGCAACGAGCGCAGCATCACGGTCTGCAGCAGTTGCGCGTCCGGCCGATCTTTGACGCGCTCGAGTAGCCGGGCGTAATCATGAGCGTGGGGATCCTCACCGCCGCCAATCTGCAAACCGAAGCTGCCGAGGAACTCGCGCAGTGCAGCGAGCTTTTCCGGCGTCGGCCCCTCGTGAATACGGTAGAGCATCGCCTGCCGGTGGCTGTGCAAGAACTCGGACGTGCACACGTTCGCCGCCAGCATGCACTCCTCGATCAAACGGTGCGCGTTGTTGCGCACGACTGGCACGATGCGCTCGATCTTGCCGCGATCGTCGAACATCATCTCGGTCTCGATGGTCTCGAAATCGATCGCGCCGCGTCGCGCGCGCGCCTGCGCAAGCTTCTGGTAGAGCCGGTAGAGCGCCTCGATGTGGGGCCGCAGCCCGCGATGATGGTGCGCCGCCTCGCTGCGGTCGCTTTCCAGCATGGCTGCAACTTCCGTGTACGTCAGCCGGGCGTGCGAGCGGATCACTGCCGGGAAGAAGCGGTAGGACTCGACCTCCCCGTCGCCATCAATCTGCATTTCGCACGCCATCGCCAGACGCGGGACTTTGGGATTGAGCGAGCACAGGCCGTTCGAGAGCTTCTCCGGCAGCATTGGGATCACGCGCCGCGGAAAATAGACGGAGTTGCCCCGCAGCTTCGCTTCGTGGTCGAGTGCATCGCCGTGCTTCACGTAGTGGCTCACGTCCGCGATCGCGACGACCAGCCGGAAGCCGGCATCGGCGCCCTTCCCCAACGGCTCACAATACACTGCGTCGTCGAAATCCTTCGCGGTTTCCCCGTCGATGGTAACCAGCGGCAGCCGCGTAAGGTCCGTGCGTCCCGCCCGGTCCTCGGTCGTGACGGCATCCGGAAGTTTCGCGCACAGGCGCTCGACCTCGCGCGGGAACAGCCATGGCAGTGTGTGCTTGCGCAAGGCGATTTCGATCTCCATGCCCGGATCGGCGTAGTTGCCGAGCACCTCGACGATCCTGGCCACCGGCTGCGCGTGCTTCGAGGGCTGCGCGACAATTTCGACCGTGACCACCTGGCCCGGCTTTGCGCCGCGCACCTCATCTGGCGGTACGAGAAGTTCATGGCTCAGGCGCTTGTCCTCGGCTGTCACGAACAGGATGCCGTGCTCTCGGTGCAGCCGCCCGACTACTCGCTGCTGCCCGCGCTCCAGCACCTCGACGACCTTGCCTTCCGGGCGACCCCGCCGGTCCGTCCCGGCAATGCGGCACACGGCGCGGTCGCCGTGGAGGAGCTGATGCATCTCCTTCGGGCCGAGGAAGAGATCGGGACCGCGGTCATCTCGCAGGAGAAATCCGAAGCCGTCCGGGTGGCCCTGTACCCGTCCACGGACGAGGTCGAGCTTCGCCACCACACAGATTGCGCCGCGGCGATTGCGCATGATCTCCCCGTCTCGCTCCATCGCGGCGACGCGTCGCTCGAACCCCTCGCGCTGGTGCGGGTCGATGCGCAGCAGGCGCTCAAGCTCCCGCTCCGGGACGGGCACGCCCCGCTCGGTCAGCCGTTCAAGGATGAGCTCCCGGCTGGGCACTTCGTACGCGTGGCGCGGAGTGCGCTCGACGCGCTTGCGGGCACCGGAGGTTTTGTTTGTTTTGCGTTGATTCATTTGATAAATAGGGCGCCTTCGGCTAGAATCGCGCGCCTAGGAGTTTGTCAGCTTGTGAGCCGACAAACTCCTTAAGCAGCCTGGCGAGGCGCCAAGTCCGTCAGGCTGCTGAGCCCAGGTGGCGGAATTGGTAGACGCACCAGGTTCAGGACCTGGCGCCAGCAATGGTGTGGGGGTTCGAGTCCCTTCCTGGGCACCAAAAAACGTTCCAAGTTCCGGGTTCCGCGTTCCGGGTTCCGGGTTCAATGTTTTCGAGGCGGGCGGTTCTGCGCCTGACTTGGCGCATCGAACTTTGAACCTTGAACCTTGAACGTTGAATGTCATTTAAAGGGGTGGCGAAGCACGATCGTCTGGGTACGATCCGCGCCGGTAGAAATCAGGTCGATCGGCACGTCGCTGATGGCCTCGATGCGCTTGAGGTAGTCCTGGGCCGCCGCGGGAAGTTCCTCGAACCGTGTGACGCCGATCGTGGTTTCCTTCCAGCCCGGCATTTCATCGTAGATTGGCTCGCATCCGAACAGCTCTTCCGCGCCCACCGGGAGGATATCGCTGTGCCGGCCCTCGAGGCGGTAGCCCGTCGCAATCCGCACGGTATCCATGCCATCCAGCACGTCGAGCTTGGTCACCCCCAGGCCCGTGATGCCGTTGATCTGAATCGAGCGTTTCAATGCCGCCGCGTCCAGCCAGCCGCAGCGCCGTGGGCGTCCGGTGGTCGCGCCGAACTCGTTGCCGCGGCTCGCGAGCTGCCGCCCGATCTCGTCGTCCAGCTCCGTCGGAAACGGCCCCGAGCCCACGCGGGTCGTGTAGGCCTTGGTGATGCCAAGCACGAAATGCAGATGTTGCGGCCCGATACCAGCCCCCGCGGCAGCCGCTCCCGCCACGCAATTGCTCGAGGTCACGTACGGGTAGGTGCCGTGATCGATATCGAGCAGCGCGCCCTGCGCGCCCTCGAACAATAGATTGTGACCTGCTTTCTGCGCCTCGTAGAGCAACCGCGGCACGTCCGCGATCATGGGCTTGATGTGCCTGGCGAGCACCAGCGTCTCGTCCAGGGTCTTCTGGTAATCGACCGTTTGCGCGTGGAAGTAGTTCTTCAGCACAAAGTTGTGAAACTCGAGCACGTCTTTCAGCTTGGCCGCGAATCGATCCGGGTGAAAGAGATCCTGAAGGCGTAATCCGCGCCGCGCCACCTTGTCTTCATAGGTGGGACCGATACCGCGGCCCGTGGTGCCGATCTTCCCCGCCCCCTTGGCCGTCTCGCGCGCCTGGTCGAGCGCGACATGGTGCGGCAGGATCAGCGGGCAGGCCTCACTGATCTTCAAACGCGGGCGCACGTCGACGCCCGCCTGTGCAAGCGTGTCGATCTCCTCTACCAGCGCGTGCGGGGACAGTACGACGCCATTGCCGATGTAGCACGCAACACCCTCGCGCAAAATGCCGGACGGGATCAGGTGCAGCACAGTTTTCTTGCCGCCGATCACCAGCGTATGGCCAGCGTTGTGGCCGCCCTGAAAGCGCACCACTCCCCGGGCATGATCGGTGAGCCAATCGACGATCTTGCCCTTGCCCTCGTCGCCCCATTGGGCACCTACCACTACGACGTTCTTGGACATTCCGGATAACCCTCACCGCAAAGACGCAAAGGCGCAAAGAGCACGCAAAGAAAAGAAACCACCACCAAAATTATGCCTCTACTGGCGGACCCTTCGCACCGTTTCGGTTCATGCTTTCACTTTCTGAAGAACCCATTTGCTGTTGCGCTTCTCAAGCCTGCGTTTGCAGCCGAGTTCGCCTCGCGTCCCGGTATGCCCCGGGAGATCATCGATCACGATCTCGCCACGGGCCCGTAGCGCCTCAACGGCGCGCTGCAGTGTCGCGTCACCCCGCCGATACGGCGCGAGCACGGCGGCGCTTGCCGCTCCGTTGGGGCTCGCCGACGCGAGTTCGCGCAGGTCCATGCTGAAGCCCGTTGCCGGCCGCGCACGCCCGAACGCCTTCCCAACCTCGTCATAACGGCCGCCGAGCGCGAGTGCATTCGACCAGCCCTCGGCGTAAGCGGCAAAGACGACACCGCTGTGATCCAGCAACGGCGGCATGACCAGCTCATAGCCGCGCGTGCGGAAAAGGTCGAGGATGCGGCGCCGCAGCCGCTCGATGCATGCGGCCTCACCCGGAAGAATGTCCTCGATGTATTCGGGCAGCGCCCAGGCGCGCATGTCTCTAAAGCCAGGAGTGAGTACTGAGGATTCGGAAACCGGAACCGACGGGATTATAGAGGAAAACGGCAGGCACTCTCACATTCACCGAGTCCTCGATCCCGGCTCCCGCGCGTCAATGGCGCACAATCAACAAAAGCAGCAGACCGGCCACCATCGAGGTCAGGCCCACAAAGCGGATTTGCCCATCGGACATCGCGATCAGCTTACGGAAGGTCTCTCGCCACAGCACAGGCATCAGGAAGGGCAGCACTCCCTCGATGATGAGCATCAGGGCGACAGCTGTTAGCAGAATACTGCCCATCGAGATCTCCGCCACGGCAGCCCGGGCCCTTGCCCCGCCCGCCCGGCGACCTGCTATTTGCCGGGGCTGCCGCGTGATTTGAGGTACTTGAAGAACTCCGAGCTTGGGTCAAGCACCAGTAGATCGTCTTTTCCGTTGAAGCTCGATTTGTAGGCTTCGAGGCTGCGCTGAAACGCGTAGAACTCGGGGTTGAGCTCGTAGGCACCCGCGTAGATCCCCGTCGCCTTGGCGTCGCCCTCGCCCTTGATCGTCTGCGCTTTACGGTAAGCCTGCGCCACGATCACTTCGCGCTGCCGGTCGGCGTCGGCCCGGATCTTCTCCGACTCGGCGAAACCGGTGGACCGCAACTCGTTCGCGACCCGTTTGCGCTCCGCTTCCATCCGGCGATAGACCGATTCGCTCACCTCTTGCGGGAGATCCACGCGCTTGAGCCTTACGTCGAGCACCTCGACACCGATGTTGGTCGCGTCCTCATTGGCCTTTGCGCGCATCAGGTCCATGATCTGATCGCGTTCCCCGGATACCACCTCGTGGACCGTGCGATTGCCGAACTCGGCGCGCAGGCCGTCGTTGATGGTCTGCAGCAGGCGCGTCTGGGCGAGCGCTTCATTGCCTTGCACGCTGACGTAAAACTTCACCACGTCGGTAATGCGCCACTTGATGAAAAGGTCGACCAGCACGTTCTTCTTCTCGGAGGTCAAGAAAAGCGCCGGCTCGGGCGTATCGATGGTGAGAATGCGCACGTCGAACGTGCGCACGTTGTCCAGCAACGGGACCTTGAAATAGAGACCCGGGTCCTTCTTGACGTTGATGACCTCACCCAGGCGGAACACGATGGCGTTCTGCCTCTGGTCGACGACGAAAAGGCTGAGGGAGGCGATGATCAAGATGACCACCGCACCGACGACCAGGGCGCCGAAATAGGCTCTCATCAGCGTGCCTCCCGATCGCGCGTGCGGAACGCCTCGCGCGAGCGCGCGGTCGACGATTCCGGCGCCGGTGTCTGCTCCGCCGGCTTGGACGTCGTATCAGCCGCGCCGCTGCGGGACTTTTCCATGATCTTGTCGAGGGGCAGATAGAGCAGATTGTTCGCGCCTTTCTGGTCAATCATCACTTTGGTCGTGTTGTTCATGATTTCCTGCATCGTGTCGATGTAGAGCCGCTGACGCGTGACCTGTGGCGCCTTGTTGTACTCGGCCAGGATCTGGCGGAAGCGAGCAGCGTCACCCTCGGACCGCTCGATGACGCGCTGACGATAGCCTTCCGACTCCGCCTGCAACCGTGCCGCCATCCCGCGCGCCTTCGGAATAACGTCGTTGGCGTAGGCCTGGCCTTCGTTCTTCTGCCGCTCGCGGTCCTGCCCCGCCTTGACCGCATCGGCGAACGCGGCCTGCACCTGCTGCGGCGGCTGCGCATTTTGCATCGTCACCTTGCTGATGTTGATGCCCGTGCCGTAACGGTCGAGGATGACCTGCATCAGCTTATGCGCGCGCGCGGCAACCTCGGCCCGGCCCTCGAACACCACGAAGTCCATGCTGCTCTTGCCCACGATCTCGCGGACCGCTGATTCCGCCGCCTGCAGCACGGCAGCATCCGGCGACCGGCTGTTGAAGAGAAAGTCGGTGGAGCTCTTCAGCACGTACTGCACCGCGAACTGCACGTCGACGATGTTCTCGTCGTCGGTCAGCATCAGCGATTCCTTGAGCACCATGCTCTTCACGTTATTGCGGTAGCCGACCTCGACGGTGCGCACCTGGTCGAGGTTCACCACCTCGGCCGACTCGATCGGATAGGGCAGGTGCCAGCGCGGACCCGGCATCGTCGTTACCCGATACTTGCCGTAGCGCAGCACGACCCCGCGCTTGCCTTCGTCTACGATGTAGAAGCCGCTTGCGAGCCACACAACAACGATGAGGCCCAGCAGCACCCCCGCCCCGCCGCCGAGACGTTTCACGTTACCCCCGTTACCCCCACTGGGCGGCTGGTCGCCTCCCCCGCCACGCCGGCCGAAGAGGCCGTTCAGCTTGCGGTTGAACTGGCGCAGGAGCTCATCGAGGTCGGGCGGTCCCTGGTTGGGGCGTCGGCCCCACTGCGGATCGTTCATCGACATGAGCGCACCGAGCAGGCGCAGCGAGCGGTCCCGAATGTTTCCGCCAAATGTCCTCAAATTAGCCAGCATGGTCAGAGCCTATTGATCCTAAGCCGCAGCGGTATGGTTGGTTTCGACAGAGGCAAGCGCCGGAGCAGCATACTCTTCGAGCGCAAGGCGCACGCCGTCGATGCCTTCACCCGTTTTCGCACTGATCCAGACGCGCGCAATTCTACCATACTGATCGCGCTCGACCCGCGCCGGGAGCCGGGTCCGATCGATCTTGTTCATGATGAGCACCTGCGGAATCTCCTGCGCACCGATTTCAGCCAGCACCTCGTTTACCGCTGCAATCTGCGCTGCCCGGTCGGCGCTACTCGCGTCCACGACGTGCAGCAGCACGTCGGCTTCCGTCGTTTCTTCGAGCGTGGCGCGAAAGGCGGCGACCAGCGTGTGCGGCAGGCGCCGGATGAATCCCACCGTATCCGACAGCACGACGCCCGACCCGTTTCCGGTGTGTACACGGCGAGTGGTCGTGTCGAGCGTCGCAAACAAGCGGTCCATCGCGAAGACATCGGCCCGCGCGACCCGGTTGAACAAAGTGGATTTGCCGGCGTTGGTATAGCCCACGAGCGAGGCATGCCGGAGATTTGACCTCCTGCGCGCGCGGCGCTGCACCGCGCGCTGCGCCCGCACTTTGGCCAGCTTCTCCTTCAGTACCTTGACGCGCTTGCCGAGGAGCCGACGGTCGGTTTCGAGCTGGGTTTCACCCGGCCCCCTCAAGCCTATGCCCCCTCTCTGGCGCTCCAAGTGAGTCCATCCCCGCACCAGACGCGTCGCCAGGTGCTCGAGTTGAGCGAGCTCAACCTGAAGTTTGCCCTCGTGGGTGCGCGCGCGCTGCGCGAAAATGTCCAGGATCAGGCTGACCCGGTCGACGACCCTGCAATCGAGCGCGCGCTCGAGGTTGCGCTCCTGCACCGGAGAGAGCTCGTGATTGAAGATCACGAGCTGGGCGCCACTTGCCGCCACCACGCGCTTGATCTCTTCGACCTTGCCCTTGCCGGCGAAGAGAGCCGCATCCGGGCGTGCGCGCCGGCCTTTCACGAGTGCACGTGCCATCACGCCAGCACTGGACGCCAGCAGCTGGATTTCCTCCACGCCTTCGGCGTAATCGCCCGCGCCAAAGTCGAGGCCGACCAGCACCGCGTCGTTACCGCTTCCGGGACGGTCAAACATCAAACAGCAGTGGGACAACCATCAAGCGTCAGGGCTCGGGTCGGTTTGGAAGTTGACAGCGCGCGCGGGCACCACGGTCGAGATCGCGTGCTTGTACACCATCTGCGTGACCGTGTTCTTGAGCAGGACCACGTATTGATCGAAGGCATCGATCTGCCCTTGCAGCTTGATGCCGTTGACCAGGTAGATCGATACCGGGATGTGCTCCTTGCGCAGGGCGTTCAGGAACGGGTCTTGTAGCAACTGCCCTTTATTGCTCATGTGAGCCTCATTGTGATCGTGTTTTTGTGGTAACCACTCTACTCGCTTTTATGTAATTACGCCATGGGGTTATCGCCGCGTCGCGGCCCGCCGGGCGTAAGGGTTCGCGCCACTTCTGAACTCGATCTGCAGCGGAGTACCCTGTAATTGGAAAGCCTCCCGGAAAAAACGTTCCAGGTAGCGGCGATAGGCCTCGGGCACGTGGTC
>JAQBFV010000013.1:0-10702 GCA_032123035.1 Betaproteobacteria bacterium
GGCTTGACGATTGCCGCCCCCGCGCTCGCCACGCTCCGGCCCGATGCGGCCGGTCCGACTCGCGTTTTGTCAGTGGCAGATTCTGCGTCCGTGCCACCGAGTAGCCCCGCCGAACTCAACGGGTCGCCAATCCCCGCTGCCACTTTCGGCGCCCCCGTGCCACGGTGCGCCGCGGGAGTCGAATCGCGAACCTGCTTGCGGATCTCGGGTGGTACGGAAATGCGTTTCACCGCGGGCTTGACAATTGCCGCCCCCGCGCTCGCCACGCTCCGGCCCGGTGTGACCGGTCCGGCTCGCGTTTCGTCGGTGGGGGATTCCGCGTCCGTGCCACCGAGTAGCCCCGCCGAACTCAACGGGTCCCTAATCCCCACCGCCACTTTCGGCGCCCCCGTGCCACGGTGCGGCGCGGAATCGGCCGGAGGGTTCGACAGCTCGGAGCTCAGGCGGAATACTCCGATTTCCTGTGAGTACGCACGTTCACGCTCGTCGGGCCATGCCGCGTGAATCTCGCCCGCGGAGGCGGAGGCAATTTTTACGCCCCCGGCGCCGGACGCCACCGGCGAATGTGCCGGCGCCGCGACCGTTGCTTGGAACGCGATCCAACCCGTCGGTGCGGCAACCGCGAATGCGACGCCTGCCGCGACCCATCCCCAATGGCGCGCGCGCGCGGTTTCCGGCGGCAGCCGCATGTGGTCGGGCAGCACCCCGAACTCGGCCAGGCTGGCGCCCCGCTTCTCCAGGTTGAACAGAACCTGGTTGATAACGCTCATGACATCAGCAGCCAGCTCATGCTTCCGGCCGACAGCAACAGACACGTAAAACCGAACCACCGCCACGTCCAGTATTGCCGCGCGGCGGGCGTATCGGCGACCGCCAGTTTCACGTGCTGGGGCCGCACCACCTGCACGCCCTCGCTGAAGGCGAGCAGCATGGCCTTGTGCGCAATCACGTTGATGAGGCGCGGCAGGCCGCCGCTTCTGCGGTGCACGAGACGCGCCGCCGAGGGGGTAAACAGGCGATCGCCGCGGAAGCCCGCGATGCGCAGTCGGTGGGCCAGGTACTGCTCGACCTCGTCGCGACCCAGCGCCGCCAGGTGGTGCTGAAAGGTGATGCGCTGCTTCAACTGGCGCACCGATTTGTCTTCGAGCTTTTGGTCGAGCTCGGGCTGGCCGAAGAGGACCACTTGCAGGAGCTTGCGCTTCTCGGTCTCGAGGTTGGTGAGCAGCCGCAGCGCCTCAAGCGTCTCGATCGGCATCGCCTGCGCCTCGTCCAGGCACACCACCACGGTCTTGCCCTGGCGAGCGAAGTTAAGTAGTCCGCGCGCGATCTCCTTCAGCAGGAGATGCTGATCGGCGTCCCCCAGCTGCACCCCCAGGCGCAACTCGGCCGCCAGCGCGAACAGCAGCGTCCGCGGCTCGAGGTAGGGATTGGGAATGTAGGCCGCAATGTGATTCTGATCGATCGCCCGGAGGAACCTGCGGCACAGCAGCGTCTTGCCGGCGCCGACCTCGCCCGTGATCTTGAGAAAGCCCTCGCCGTTCTTGACCGCCACCAGCAGCGTATTGAGCGCCTCCCGATGGGTTTTGCTCGCGAAGGCGAAACTCGTGTCGGGCGTGATCCCGAACGGCATTTCGCGGAGCCCAAAGTGTGTCTTATACATATTGTGGGGCCCTCCAATGTTCAGCATCCGGGTTCAGGATTCACGGCTCAGGGTTCCAGCTTCCCGTAGGGATGATTCTAATTCTTGAGTCTCGAAATTTAAACCTTAATCGCGGTTACTGGGCCGGCAGCGGGGCGGGCTCGGGCCGCCGAGCGGCGATCTCGGCCTGCAGCGGTGCGGGTTCGAGCTGTCGAGCAGCGGGCTCGGGCAGCTCCGGGGCGGGCACCAGCTGCCGAGCGGCGGGCTCGGGCTGCTGCGGAGCGGTCTCGGGCTGCCGAGGGGCGGGCGCGGGCTGCAGCGCCCGGAGTCGCTTGCGCGTCTCGACGAGATCCCGCTGCCAGTCGCTGTCGCTGTGAATGATCGTGGGCTTCATCAGTATCACGATCTCGCTCTTGGTCGTGCGCTTGTTTTTCTGCTGGAACAGCGCGCCGAGGCCCGGTACGTCACCAACGCCCGGGACCTGGGAACCGGCGCTCAGAGTCTCCTGGCGCATCAGTCCCCCGATCGCCACGATGTTGCCGTCCTGAACGCGCACGATGGTGTCCGTCTCGTTGACGCTGCTGGACGCAAGCGGCAGCACAAAGACGCCGAGGGTGCCGAGGTCTATCGTCTTTTGCTGCTCCACCACCCGGCTCACCTGCGGATGGACGTGCAGGATAATGTTGTTGTCGCCATCGATCTGCGGCGTCACGTCGAGCGCGATCCCCGAGAAGAACGGCTGCACCGTGATGGTCGGCGAAGTCACGGTGCCCGAGCCGCTGGTCGTCGAGGTGGTCGAGATGTTGGTCACGAAGAAGCTATCGTCGCCGACCTTGAGCACCGCCTTCTGATTATTGATCGTCGCTACGCGCGGGCTGGACAGCACGTTGACCGAACCCTGTGTTTCGAGGAATGTCAGGAGCGAAGCAAAGTTCGCGGTCTGCAGCGCGAGCCCGAAAACGGCGCCGGGTGCTCCCGCCCGGTAGCCAGCGCCGCGGCGGCGCCGAGCGTCGAGGTGAAGGCGGAGTTAGGGTCAAGGGTGCCGTCCGGCTTGAGCGCGGTCGCCGTGGACAAATCGCCGGTGTTGCCAATGCTGGTACCTGGCCGCACGAACCCGCCGGCAGCCCGCGTGCTGCCATCTCGAAACGCTGCCCAGTTGATGCCGGCCTCGAAGCCATCGCGCAGCTGGACGTCGATGATCTTCGCCTCGATCATCACCTGCCGCTCGACGATCAGCTGCATCGCCTTGAGGAACGATCCGACCGAGCGCAGCTCGGCCGGCAATGCCCGCACCACTATCACGCCGGACTGCGCATTGACGATGACGTTGCGCCCGCCGCCGCCGCCGATGATGGCGGTGATCGACTTCACGATGTCGCCCCAGAAATTGCTATCTGAGGAGGTGGTGACGCGCGAACTTTCGGTGAGGGTCTGCGACGGAGCGCCCCCAGTGGTCGCCCCTCCCGCCCCGCCGCCGCTGCCGGGCGCATCGGTGATTGAGCCCGAGCTTACCCGCATATCGGATTTCCCGACGCGGTTCGCCTGTATGTAATTGACCTGGAAAATATGCGTCTGCATGCTGATCGGCAAGACCGTGATGTGGTTGGACTGCACCCGGTATTCATAGCCGTAGAGGTCGCGCATGACATCGAGCGCTTCCAGCACGGTCACGTCCTTGAGGTTCACCGAAATGGATTCGCGCACGTCGGGGTGGACGATCATGCTGTAGCGCGTGCCGGACACGATCGCCATGAACACCTGGGCTGCCGGCGCGCCGCTGACATTGAGATCGAAGCGCTGCTCGAGCGGTTTTGCCTCGACCCCGCTCGGCATCTCCACCATGAGTGGCGGCAGCATCGCCCGTTTGGCGCGCTCCTCCACCGCCTTGTCCATCTCGGCGCTGATGGTCTCTTGGGTCGCGTTGTGCTTTGCCAGCGGGGCCGCGCAGCCGGCGATGACTATCGCGATCGCAACCATTAGAATTTTTCGCGTCATCGTCGCTTCGCCTAGCGCGCCATCATGCTGCCGTCGGCCGCGGGGTCTGCCTCTCGCTGCGTCGTCGCTTTCGGCTTCGTTTTGCGCGGGGCGTTCTTCGCCCCCGCCGGCTCGATATCGACCTTATCCACGGCCGGGTGCAGCTTGAGCACCTCCCGCAAATCGCCGCTCCTCAACACGACCTCGTCCTCCGCCACCCTCGTCAGCACCGCATCGCCGACCTTCCCGCCGAGATTCACCAAAACGCCGTTGATGATCGCCGCCTTCCGCGTCGGCGAAATGATCACTGTTTGCAGCTGACGCACCTGAGTAACCGCGCCCTCGCCCCCGCCCACAGGCGCTTCCGCGGCAAGTGCGGCCGGCGGGCGCGTGGGATCCGTCATCGCCTGCGCCATCGCTGTACCGGGCGCAAGCATCAACGCTAATCCCAGCGCTAAAATGAAAGCGTACCGTTTCGAGTTTCGAGTTCCGAGTTCCGAGCTTTGTGTTCCGAGTTCCGAGTTCCGAGATGCGTGTTCAACCCGATACCCGAAACCCGGAACCTTGAACCCGGAACCTTGAACTCGGAACCTTGAACCTTGAACTCGGAACAGAGTGCTCATACGATCAGCCAAGCCTTGGTCAGACTCAGCGTTTGCACCGTGATCGTCACGCGCAATCTGGGATACCGCTCCGTCTGGACGCTGATCCTGCTCCAGAACATCTGCCATGGCAGCTTCTCGAGCTGCGCAAGGTACTCGTGCAGGTCGAGATAGGAGCCTTGCAGCGTGACCTCGAAGCTGTGCCGATAAATCGTGCTCGCGGGCTTTTTGGTCGCCGGTTTCGCGGCCTTGGCCCCGGCCTCCGGAGCGGGTCCCGCGCCCCCGGGCTCGAAGCCCTTGGGCGGCAGCGCGCGCAGCGAAAGGAGCTGCAACCCGCGGGTGCGGGCGAGCACCCCCTCAAGCAGTCTCGCCATGCGCTCGGGCGGCACCATCCCCTTCTGCATGCCCACCAGGTTCTCGTTGATCTCGGCGAGCCGCCCGTGCAGGGCGTCGCGATACGTGCGCTTGACCGCGTGCGAATCGCCGACCGTTACCTTCGTCTTCATCAGGTCCCCTGCGGCCTTGAGGTTCTGGCGCGCGGCCGCGACCTGCTTTTCCAGCGCTTTCTTGCGCGCCTGCGCCGGCTGGAACGCGACCGCATCGAACACCAGGGCGGTGCCGATGACCACAGCGATCAGCACCAGTGCGCGTTCCCTCGGCTTAAGCGCGCCGAAACGCTCTGTTAGCTTCTGCCACCCGTCTTTCATGGCTTCTTCTCCGGGCTGGCCGTTCCCGTGGCCAGGCTGAATTCCAGAAAGCTCGGCGTGCGCGCCGCCTCGTCCGCCCCCTCGGCCTTGTCCACCACGGGTTCCGGCTTGGGCCGGATCATCTCGAGCCGCGCGATGGTGCGACCGGCCAGCACGCGTTCCCGGTTCAGGCGCTGGATGTAGCTCGGCAGCAGGTCGGGGCTTAATGCCCGGCCGCGGATCTCCAGCTCTCCGCTGCCGCCGATGCTGAATCCGGTGAGCCACAGCCCGCCGATCGACTGCCGCGAGAAAGCCCGGAGATACTCCGCAAAACCCTGCTGGCTGCCGAACGCGTCGCTCTTTAACGCCTCGATCGACTTGAGGGCCATCCTGAACTCGGCCTCGAGCTGGCGGATTTCGGCATCCAGCTGCGCCTCGGTGACCGCCGGGACGGGCTTGACCTTCAGCTTCTGCGCGAAATTAACCTGGGTGTCGAACAGCTTCTGAGCGGCAGCCAATTCGGCGGCGACAGCGCGCAGCTCCTGCTGAACGTAGTAGTTATAACCAAGCAACGCGGCGAGCGTGATGCCCAGACATTGCGCCACCACGGCAAGCGTCAGCAGCTGACGCGGCTTGCGGAAGGCGGGACTGAAGAGATTGATGTTCTGACTCATCCCGCGTTCCGAGTTTCGGGTTTCGAGTTTCGAGTTTCGAGTTTCAGGTTCGAGGTTTCAAAAGGCACACGGAACCGCGCGACTTTGAATCTGGAACTTTGAACCTGGAACGTTGAACGTTGAACGTTGAACATTGAACAGGAGGTCATGCGGCCTCCAGCCGCAGCGCCGCGCCGATTGCATGCAGGCACTGCACCTGCCGTGCGGGATCGTGCAGCTCGACGATGTCGGGAAAATCCATCACCGCGGGCAGGCTGAGCAGTTCCACCGGGAGATCGAGCCTGTCGGCCAGATAATCGCGCAATGTGTCCGCCCCGTGGATCGGCGCCAACACCAGCTTTGCCAGCGCCACACGCGGAAACTGGCGGTCGAAATGATCGAGCGAGCGTTGCATTTCGAGCGCCAGCCGCTCATAGGGGCCTTCCGACTCGAGTTGCAACTCCGCGCTTTCGCTCTGCTCCGGGCCGGCGCCGCGCAAGCTCGCGAGCGTGACCTCGATACGGCGATGCTGATACAGCTCGCCACCGCAGGTGAACGTCAGCAGCCCGCCCCGATCGTCCAGGGACAGCAGGGCCACACCGCGCCCTTCCGGCTCGAGGCAGCGGGCAATATTGCGCTGCGCGAACTCGGGAATGTCGATGACGTCGAGCGGAATATCGGCGTCGTTGAACGGCTTGATGGCCGCCTCGATGACCCGGTTGCGGGCGACCACCGCGAACAACTGCGCGGGGCGGCCCGCGGCGCCCTCGCTACCCGGGATGGAGACCGCGTCCACGGTCGCTTCGTCCACGGGGAAGTCGATCATGTCCTTGATGCGCCAGCGCACCGCGTTCTTCATTTCAGCCGGCAGCACGTTGGGGGCCTCGACCTGGACGATCTGGTAGTCACCGCTTCTGAGCAGCAGGGTGCAACGGTAGCGATCGAGGTGGAGTTGCTTGCGCAACCGTTTCAATATTGCTGCCTCTCCGCCTACCCTGCGATAGTAATCACACCGCTGGATTTCCGGCCGCGGCCTGCCCTCCGCCACCGCGTGCAACACGTCCACGCGGTCGGGCCACAGATTGATGCACACCAAGCCGGCTGCGCGCCGGGCGGGACCCGGGAGCTTCAGGTTTTTCAACGCGCCCAGGGAGGGTAGCTTCAAGGACGGTAGCTTCAACATGCGCGAGCGCCGGGCAATGGGCCGAGGAATCCCGCGTCTGCCGCCGGGAAAGCAAGGGATGCGTCGCAATGACGGCGCAATCCGTGCCTTGCCACGCGAACCTCACCGCGAGCGTTCGCGCGCATCGCGCGGTGAACGGCCGGCGCGATACGGTGCTGCGGCGTCTGCGTTGGAGTGAAGTTGGCCTTGCTCTCAGTCGGGCTGAGGAATTCTGCGGTTCGATGCGCGCCACGCACCGTCATATTCGGGTTTTCCAAGTCCAACTTGCCGGTGCGCAGCGGGCGGTGGGCCCTTGCGAAAAAACCGCGCGCCGTATCGCCCCCTCCTCATGTTGTCGCATCCCGGGCAAGCCGCCTAATAAGGTCCTGTCAACGCTCGGTATTACGGTCGATCGGCCGCAGCCGCCACAGCACATTGTGGCCTCCTTCCGGGTCGACACTATACCTGGTGGTTGCACCCGCGAGTAACGATAGTACAAATCAGCAAAAAATACAAGAAAATCAGGGGAAAACCTGGCGCGATCACCCGTGAATTCTTGATTTTTGCGGAAGACTGCGCGAAGGCTGCGTTTCCGCGACCCTTTGGGTCACCTTTCACCAGGCGATATCTCGCGACGAAAACACCACCCCGCTCCCAGAAACTCCGGGGCCGCAAGGATCTGCGTTCCCGTGACCGGAGCGCCGCGTGAGCGGCAAGCGGTAAGCGGTAAGCGGCGTAGCTCGGTTTGCTAACGTTGCGATGAATTTCTTGCCGTTCACTGCTTACGGCTCACGGCTCACCGCTCACCGACGTTGTCGGCGTCTATCGGCGTTCATCGGCGGCCGCATTCCGGCTTTTTTGAGATGGCTTCTAGAAGTTCTCGCGGATGTGGATGACTTCTTCGGAGCCTTTGAAGACCCCGAACGTGACGCGGGCTGAGGGATTCGCGTCGTAGGCGCCGCCGCTCCAGTTGCCCTGGAGATGCGGCAGGTTGGCGGTCGTCGCGGAAACCGGTGCGCCTCCCTTGGGGGCGATGCAGGTGCTGCCGCTCGCGGTTGCGCTGAGGTTCGCCGTGAGAGTTACGCTGCCGTTGTTGCCGTCGCCCGGCGAGTCCAGCAGCAGGGTCCCCCGCCCCGCACTGAGCGTTCCGCCGCCGCTCATGGCGGTCTCGCAAGTCGGCGAGCCGCTCAGGTTGTCGGTATATGTGCCCATGGCATAGTCGGTCGATAGAATTGAAGTGCAGCTGTCCAGCGTATTGGTGATGAAGGCATTGGTGGGCGGCCCGCTCCAATACTGCGCTTCCACGCGGACCAGCAGCGGCAAGAGCTGCGAGCCGTGCGCGTTGCCGATGGCGAATCGGCCGAAGCGCATGGGCTTGCCGGAGCTGAAAGCGATACCGTTGCCGGCACTGGCCTGGCCGAAGCGAGCGGGATTGCTCGCGTAACTGACCCCGTCGGCGTCAACCACGTTGATCGCGAGGCTGATCTCCGCGTCAAACGGAGCGACCGGTGTGATGCGTGAATAGACGAACCCGGTGCCGGAGCTGAACGTGAGCTTTCCCGCTCCGCTACCAGTCGCGGAAATCACCGGATCGGTGCCGGGGACGCCGCTCAAATCGAGCGTGCCGCTCGCCGTCGTATAGGCCTTGCCGGTGAGACTCGTGTTGGTGATGCGCCACCAACTGTTTTCGTAACGGGTGGTCGTGTTGTTCGCGAAACCCTGCGCCGTCAGCGTGATTTCCGGCGCGGTCGTATAGTTGAATTTCTGCCCCAAATAGGTAAACGAGCCGCAGGCAGCAGCGAACACGGGCGTATTGTAGGCGACCTCAAAATGATCGGGCACGAAACGGCCGACGTTGATAGGCGCGGTGCAGACGTAGCTACCGCGCGCGGTGCAGTCGCCGACGGTGTCGAAAGCATCCACGTTGGCGTAAGTCGAATCCACAAGCTGCACCGCAAACGAGCCGACCTCGTTGTAGGACGCGACGTCGGTAACGAGCTGCCCCGCCCCGAACGTCGTGTCGAGCGTCAGCGTGCCGAAACTCGAGCTACACGCGGCGCCCGCGCAAGCGGAAAGCCATTTGGTCGGCGCACCGGCGTAGTTGGTTGTCGCCGTCGTGCCGGTCGCATTGATCGCCGTCGCGCGCACGCTCATTGGCCTGCCGGCCTTGTGGGTGACCGTCGAGAAAGACGCGCTCGTGAGCGTGCGGCCGGTTCCCGCTGTCTCCCAGTCGTTATCGCTCAAGGCGAAATTGACGAGCGCACTGGGCCGGATCGCGAAATTGTCATTCGAGCACCCGATCAGGGTGGGCGAGGATGTGGGGTAGGAGATCCGCAGCCGCACGTCGCGGTACGAATTCACCTGCGTGAAGCTGATCGTCTTGCGTCCGTTGTCGCCCGCGGAAAAAATCGGATTCGACAGGGTCTGGATCACGGTCCAGCTCGAACGGCAACCGTCGCCATCGAGCGCGCCGCCGTTGTTGCTCGCGTCGAGCACTTCCACTCGCACCGTGCCGGTAAAGGTGGAGTCGATCGCAGTGCGGTTCAGGTCGAGCGCAGCAATGTCGACGCTTATCGGGTCGCCCGCGATCTTGGTGCGGATGACACCCGTCATCGCTCCAGCAATCGTCGTGGGTTCGAAAGCGTTGAAGCGTCCTGGCGCCTGGGGCCCCACCGCACTCACCAAGGGCTTGATCGAGACCCCAATGACGGCCCACGGCTGAGCGGAGCTGAGGCTGTTGTCCTGGCCCAACTGCGTCGGGCCCGGCGTGGGGACGATCTCCTGCCACATGTGGCCGCGCATCCGGTCCCCGCCCGTGCCGCAATCGGCGCTGGATTGGATGATGACCGTCTCGCCCGCAGGCAGGGTGAGCGTCGCCGAGCCGCGCTGTCCGCCCCACGCGAGCGCCATGGCATTCGCCGTCACCGTCGTCACGGTGACTTTCATATCGTTGTTGTCGAAGGTGGAGTCTGCGCCCGGTGGCCCCGACGCGGTCGCGAGCGCCTCAATCCCCTGATCGACCGTGGTATCAACGCCTGACAATCGCACGGCGACGGCGTAGACGGGATCGGTGTTCCCCGGCAGGCTGATCGTGATTTGTCCAGCCGAGGGAGAGGCTCCTGAAGCGCGGAAAAGGACGACTCCCATTACGCCGCGGTCGTTGTCGCGGTCAGCAACCTGTGTCCAGGTCAGGCCATTACCCGATACCGTAGGCACGACGCTCTCATCGCGCTGCGAGACGCCGACCAGGAGGAGCTCGTTCGCCTGCGGCGTCCACGAAGGCAGGGTGAGGCTCGTCATCGATGTGCTTCCGGGCTTGACGGAGACGCCGGCTGCGGCCCAGTGATCGCTGTCATGGGTCCAGGAAAAGTTGACGCTGGTCGCCGCGCCATTCTGGTGAGCCGTCGCGAGATAATGAGCGGTTCCCGACCCAGAAGCACCCACTATGTCCCGATCCTCGACCGCTGGTGAGGCGACCGTGCTGACGCCGATCGTCTCGCCGGCCACGCCTGCGAGGACCAGTTCACCCGAGGCGGAAGGGACAACGACGCTCCCGGTGCCGGTGGCGGCTTGATTCGTCCCGGGAGTGCCAAACGCAGCGGCCGTATCCACGCCGGACAACGGGTAGACGACAATGTTGCTGCCGCGATTTGTGTCCAGTGGAGCACTGAACGTGACCCGGATCGTAAAAGTGCCCTGCGGCGGGTTGACCAGCCCATAGACGTATATCCGGGCATCGTCGTCGTTGGCATCAGTGGCCAAAGCCGCACCCATGCTGGTCTGATTGCCGCCGCCCGGATCGATGACTACCGAAGTGACGGTCTCGTAGGTGTCGTTGTTGTAGCCGACAAATACAACGACGGCGTTCTGCCCGCTCAAGTTGACGCCCGTGACATCGAGCGTGGAATTGCTGCCATTGGCCGTGGCGGAGGCGATCGTGCCTATGGTGACAACGCCACTACCCGGCGCAAGGCACGATTCGATGG
>JAQBFV010000014.1:0-10945 GCA_032123035.1 Betaproteobacteria bacterium
GTCAAGACACCCGGGGCTTTGGAGCAAAACCATGGCCTGTGAGGGTTACTGGTTATCTCTTCCGCGGCCCATGCAGAATGGTGATTAAAGATGGTGATGATCCAAGATAACTGGTGATAATAAATGGTGATGAAGAATAGCGATGAAAAGTGGTGGTCTACAAAGGGTTTCCATCACCAGTTCCCGTCACCAGTAATCATCACCAGTACCTCCTTTTGACCCGGTCTAGCCGGGTCACTCATCGCGCCCGTAGTGAATCCGCCGATAGGGCAAGGTCACCACGCTGCGTGAGATCCGCGCATCAATGATCATGGGGCCGGGCTTGGCGAGCCACTCTTTGGCCGCGGCACGCAGCTCTTCGACGCTGCGCACCATCTGGCCCCGGCCGCCGAAGGCCTTGCCGACGGCACCCAGATCCGGCATGGAGACTGTCGCGAGCTCCGCCTTCATCTTATGCGCGTCGAGCTTGTAGTACTCCGAGCCCAGCGCCTCGTTGTCCATGCACACGACCAATAGTGGCATCCGGTAGCGCACCGCGGTCTCGAATTCCGCGATGTGCATCATGATGCTCGCGTCGCCGTCGACGAGAACGGTCGGCTTGTTTCCCTGTGCCACGACCGCCCCCATCGCCGCGGGCAGCATTTGGCCGATGCAGCCGAAGAAATGGCCGGCGAGCACCAGGGAGCGTGGACGATTGAAGAGCATGTTAGAGAAGCCCGCAGTCGCTCCGCTGCCCGTGATCACGTTGATCTCCGCGGGGATCATCTCGTCCAACGCAAGGCAAACCTCGCGCGGATCCACGGTGTTCGGGTCGAGCGGAAATTCTGTCCGATCGATGTGCTTGCCCGCGAGTTGTTTCTTGACCTCGGGCGTGCGATAGCCGGTGTTCTTCACCGAACGTTTCGCAAGCGCGCTCTCGAGCGCCTCCACGCCCGCGCGCCCGTCGGCCTGAAGATAACAGTCGGCGGCGCGCCCCCCGCTCATGACCAGGTGGGGCTTCCTGTCGATGTGCACGAAGCGCGCGTTGGGATAGAGATAACCGTGCTCGGTCGTGTAGCGGTTCATGCTGGCGCCGACGGCGATGACGCAGTCGGCTTCCTCGAAGAGCTTCATCGACGTGCGCGTGCCGTAGGTCCCCGAGATCCCGGCGTGGTACTCCTCTTCTCCCAGCCAGCCCTTCACCATCAGGGAGGTTGCAATCAGCGCGCCGATTCGGTTGCCGAGCTTCCTGACCGCGTCGCCGGCACCCGCCCATCTCGCCCCGCGCCCCACGATGATCACGGGATGCTTGCTGGCGGCGACGATGTCGGCCGCTTTTTCCAGCTCCGTTGGATCCGGATGAAGCACGCCCTTCGGCAGCAGCGCGGTTGACGGCTCGTACGGATCGTCGTCGTCGAAATTCTTCTGCTGAACGTCCATCGGCGCGCTCAGCATCACGGGACGGGACTCGAGCCTTGCCGTGTAGAAGGCCTTGCGCACCGTGTCGTCCACGGTGTCCGGCGAGGTCACCCGGAAGAATGCGGTCTCGCAGCCCGCGGCAAACCGCGCCTGGTCTAGCCGCTGATTGTATTCGTCGTCGTTCGAGGGAAACTCGCCGACGAAGGCGACGAGCGGCGACTCGGCGCGGCTCGCGGTAAGGAGCGCGGTGGCGAGCTGCGATACGCCGGGGCCGCAAGTTGCGGTCGCGATGCCGGGCGTGCGCGTCACGCGTGCCCAGCCGTCAGCCATCCCGAGCCCGGCGCCTTCATGGCGCACCTCGAGCATCTGGACGCCGCCGAGCTTGTCCAGCTCGTGCATCCAGTACATGTTGCCGTCGCCCATGATGCCGAAGAGGTGCGTCGTGCCTTCGGCAATAAACGCACTCGCCAGCCGCTGGAATACTTTCATACGATCTCTCTCCCTTTAACACCTTTACTGGTGACGATTACTGGTGACGATTACTGGTGATGAGAACTGGTGATAGGAGGCAGGTTGTACATCACCATTTTTCATCACCACTATTCATCACTATTATTCATCACCATTTTTAATCACGGCCCCGTAGGGCGGCAGCGGGCGACGAGCCGTTCCGAAAACTCCCCCGTCATGCGCTTCACCACCAACGCCGCTCCGCTCTCCACCAGCGTAGCAAGGCGGCCGCCTATTTCGACCTCGGCGTCAATCAAGATCGCCGCGCCCGGCGGCTCCGCCTGCTCCACGACCTTGAAGCTCATCGTTGCGGTAAATCTCGTGCCGCCCTGCTTGTCCTTGCCTTTGGAGGTCACGCGCCCGGCCATCTCCGCTTCGTCGAATTCCACCGCGACCTGTGCCCGGAAGGTTACCTTGGCCGGCCCGAACTTGACCATCAGTGCCGCATCGAACGACCCGTCCTCGTGCTGGTCCCCCAATGCCGCCCCTGGCACGCAATCGACGACGGCGCGCGGGTCCGACAGTATCTCCCATACGGTGCTCGGCGCCGCCGGCACGTCGATCTTTTCGCTAACCTCGATCATTATGTGGACACGAGAGAAAATGAATCGCGGCCAGCATGGTAACAGGCTAAAGAAAAAGCTTCACCGCCAGGGTGTCCGGGAACGAAATGGTGACGAATGATGGTGATGGATAATGGTGATGAAAACTGGTGATGTACAACCCGCTTTTCATCACCAGTAATCATCACTAGTACTCATCACCATTTCCCAATACAGGTCACCGGTCACTTGTTTCAGGAGTTCTGGCTGGTGTTCCCGAAGGCGCGCGCCGTGCGCTCGCGGCCCAGCGTGATCAGCTCTTCGGCGCGCCAGAACTCGTGAAACAGGCATGCGTTGCGCGGGATGCTGACAGTCACGTCCGGGGAATAGGCAGCGAGCTTGAGGCGCGCGATCGTGTCCTGCATCGTGTCCATCGACGCCATGATGATCTCGGCGAAGCCGACCGATGGTGCATCGGGCGTGCGCGCGAGGCCCAGGGTCTCGATGAAAGCAGTGATGCGCTCGCGATAGGCATACACGCCGGGAGCAGGCGGCGACGGCGGCGAAGGCGCACTCGCCTCCTCGGGACCGGTCAAATTCACGGCAATGGTGATGTCAGTCGTGTCATTGAGCGTGGGGGCGATCGGGATCGGATTGACCAGGCCGCCGTCGAGCAGCCGCCGCCCACCGTGGTGGAAGGGCGTGAAGATCAAGGGAAACGAAATCGAAGCGCGGATGGCGTCGAACAGCTTTCCATCGCGCAGCCAGACTTCCTTGCCGGTGGCGAGATCCGTTGCGACCGCGGTAAACGACATGGGCAAATCATCGATCAAGCTGTCGCCGATCATCTCGCGCAGCACGCTGATGATGCGCTCGCCCTTGAACAGCCCGGCGCGGCCAAAGGACGGGTCGAGCAGCCGCACGACGTCCATGCGCTCGAGCGCCGACACCCACTCGGCATAATCCTCGAGCTTGCCGGTCGCGTAGATCCCGCCCACGAGCGCGCCCATCGAGGAGCCCGCAATCGAGCGTATGACGTAGCCGTTCTCGGTCAGCCATTGAATTACGCCGATGTGCGCCAGGCCGCGAGCGCCGCCGCTGCCGAGAACGAGGGAAACCGTTATGGGTTGAGCCATGATTGATGTTACCCCGCTTTGCCCACGAGATCCGGAATCGTGAGAATATCGAGCGGCCGCCCGCGCGGGTGAGTGATAATTAGACAGGGCGTGATGACTGATGACTGACGACTGACGACTGATGACTGACGAATACTGGTGCCCACGCGTAAAAACAAAATAACGGTAGAATTCGAGGGGTGAACTCCTGTCACTCGTAATCGATAGCTTGCCACTCAGCACTCGTCACTTGTCAATCGCCAGTCGTCACCCATCGTTGCGAGCGAGCAGCGTACTCGTTGGGCTTATGCTCCTGCTCGCCTCGGCAGCCGCGCCGGGGGAGGAGTTCAACGCCTGCCTCGGTAAGCTCCGCAGCGAGGCCGCAGACCAGGGCATCACCCCGCAAATTTTCGACGCGGTCATGGCCGGCGTCGAGCCCGACCAGAGCGTGCTCGACGCGATGGACTACCAGCCCGAATTCACGACCCCGGTCTGGGATTACGTCGCGAGCTTCGTGGACGAGCGGCGTATTGCCGACGGCAAGGAGAAGCTGGACGAGCGGGCTGAAGTGCTGGCGCACATCGAGCGGCAGTTCGGCGTCGACCGGCACGTTGTCGTCGCACTGTGGGGCGTCGAGACGGATTACGGCCGGATCATGGGCAAACGTCCGCTGATGCGCTCGCTCGCCACGACTTCATGCTTCGGGCGCCGGCAGGAATTCTTTCGCGGCGAGCTCATGGCGGCCCTGCGCATCCTGCAGGACGGCGATATGCCGCCCGAGGCCCTTGTGGGCTCCTGGGCCGGGGCGTTCGGCCAGACGCAGTTCATGCCCTCCACGTTTCAGCGGCTGGCGGTCGATCTCGACGGGGACGGCCAGCGAAATATCGTCAATTCAGTGCCCGATGCGCTCGGATCCGCGGCGAATTACCTCCAGGATGCGGGCTGGGTGAGCGGCCAGCCCTGGGGCTACGAGGTGCGCCTGCCGAAAAACTACAACGGCCCGTCGGGGCGTCGCACTCGCCAGCCTCTCGAGGAATGGAGCCGGCTCGGCATCCGGCAGATCGACGGCGAAGCGCCAACGGGCGACGGCCGCGCGGCGCTTCTCTTGCCCGCCGGCCAAGACGGCCCGGCGTTCCTCGTATTCCGCAACTTCAACGCAATTCATTCTTACAACCCGTCGGAATCCTACACGCTTTCGATCGCGCATCTCTCCGACCGGTTGCGCGGCGGGGGCCCGTTCAAAACGCCGTGGCCTACGGACGATCCGGGCCTCTCGCGCGCCGAGCGCCACGAGCTTCAGAAACTGCTGATCGCGCGCGGCTACGACATCGGCGAAGCGGACGGCATCATCGGCTCACGGACACGCGCGGCGATCGAGGCTTTCCAGGGATCCGCCGGCCTGCCGGTGGACGGCCACCCGGGGCAGAAGGTATTGGGTGCACTGCGCAAGACTTCGCAGTAAAAAAGCTTCACCGCCAAGGGCGCGGGGAACAGATTGGTGATGAATGATGGTGATGATTAATGGTGATGAAAAAGTGTGATGTATTAGACGCTTTTCCTCACGAATCCCTATCGCCAGTTCTCATCAAGTGGACGTTCATTGACCTAAGTCAGATCAGCGTGCGATTAGTCGCCGCTACGCCTTGACGGGGCGCCGGGAAAGGCGTCAACTGAAACTGCTACGGTGACTCGGGTCGGGATGGATTCTCGAACTAACGGCTGATCCGGTTGCTGCCTTTGTTTCGCTGTTGTGCGCGCCCCGTGTTGCGGGTGTACCTGAGGCGAACCGGTGGCGACCACCTTCGATACTATGTTTGAGGGTTATTCCGAGTCGGGGAACCGGAGCAGGCGACAAAGGTCGCGGCGCGAGACGCGCCGCTTTTATCCCTGCGGGGAGATCTAGGCGTGGTGTGAAGCCGGAAAAAGAGGTCAGATCTATCGGTGAAACTTCCGACAGCGCTACTCTGAAGCCGGTAATGACAGACCGGCATGCGTCACGGTTACGTGACGAAATGAAGCCACGGCAAGTGGCGAACCTGTGAAGCCCTGCGAATTTATCGCGGGGCTTCGCGTTTGTGGAGAGCATTCGCGCAGGTCGATGACGACCCAACGCGATGTGCGTCGGCACCCTGATCGAGTGATAGACGCGAACGGCAGCTCAGGGTCGAACGCGGACGTTCACCTCACCGCCGTGATGCGCGCCAATGCCGGGCGAGTCATCGCGCTGGCTGCGCGAGCCCCAGATGAGCAACGAGAAAGACAGCGACTTCCTGCGGTGCCCCCAGGTTCAATATCGGCAGGGGGCACGCGACCTCACCGTCGGTCGCGATGTCAAGCCCGCTCGCGGAGGATCTGCTTTCGACGTTCCGATTCGGATACGAACTCCTCCAAATCGGGATCCAGCGCATTGCGCGCAGACACGATTCCGATAAGTTTGCCGTTCTCGATCACGGGCAGGTGGCGGAAGCCATTCTCGTGCATCAAAAGGAGCGCATACCCAAACGACTTGTCGGGATCGACAGCTTGCGGCGCGGTCGTCATCACATCGGCCAGCCGGGTGGTCTGCGCATCGCGACCTCGCGCGATGACGCGAAATACGGCATCGCGCTCCGTAAATATCCCGACCAGGCTCTGGTGTTCGACGACCATGACCGCGCCGACTTTCCTGCGTGCCATCAGCTTGGCGGCGTTGCTGACGGTGGTCTCCAGCGGAGCGGTGATAAGTGTTTTTCGCTCCATGACGTCTCTAATTCGTTGACTGAACATGACACCCCCAGTCTTGCCTCGAATCTTGCGCGCTTGCATGCTTGTGTATGCCCACGAGACGCAATGCGGCGCGAATCCCTGCTGCCTAACTAGACTGCATCGCTTGAAACATCGCTTCGATAGGGCAAAGACCTGCAAACGTCACATAAGCGCCCATCACTGGAAAAAACGCAGCGATGACAAATACCCAGATCGCCAAGACCCGTCCAAACATTTGGACACCGCCTTGCGTCTTGGTAGAAGAAAAAAGAATAAAGTAACCGACCACGACCCAGATTGTGGCGGGCAGAAAACTGAAAAAGAAGCACATGCACTCCTCCTAGCTAGCGTGACAGCTACCTAAGAGGCCTGGCATCCACACTTCTCCATCATTTGCTTCATCTTGTCGACGTCCGGCATGCCTTCCTGGGCGCAAAACTGCTTCATCATCGCAAGCTCATCTCCGCTGAACTGCTGTTTCCCACAATGCTCCATGAACTGCTTCATTTTCTCGAAGTCCGGTTTGCCGTCCTCGGTACAACACTGTTTCATCATCTCGGGCATCATCGTTTGGTCCCTCCTAAGGCTGTCATGCTGGTTAGGCCGCGGCTTCTGCGGCCATGTTGACGAGCCGTTCAACGTGCGAGGCGGCGCGCCTCTTGATGAAGGCCGCCAGTTTAACAATCGTCTCGATCTCATCTTGCGAAATGCCTACAGCCTCCGCCTCGGCGAGGTGCTGCTCAAGGCTTGACACGCAGTTCACACCGAAGGCCGCACCGATAGAGACCAACACCCTGATGCGGTTAGTCTGCTCGGTTGGTTTGCTCACCGTATGAGGTGCCACCTTGCGCAGTTGCGCCAATGCATGACGCTCCATCACCGCAGTGGCGGCCCACCTCACCGCAAAGGCATCGGCCACAGCCTGCCCGATCTCATCATCGACGGCGCCGGCCTTACGCACCGCCTTCACGTGATAGTCCGTGCAAGGCTTACAACCGGCGGCGACTGAGATGCCAACAGCAGTCAGTTCCTTTTCTTTAAGGCTAATAGCCATCGTGACCTCCATGACCGTTTACGTTCAGCCCTATGACGTTTTGAATACCACAACAGGGGCATGCGTACGTTGACCTGGATCAGACCTTGGGCAGATCAGAGAGGCCTACCCGTAACCCCGGGGCGACTTGGTCGGAAGTCAATGGGCCGGGATTGCGTTTCAAGGAGTTCGAGAATGTCTGCTTTGGGCGGAAGCGGACATTCAGCAAACGTCAGCTTTCGGCCAGGAGCGAACGTTCGTCCGGCACGGCCGCCGTCACCGGTGCTGTTCGCATCTAGCCCTTGAGTTGCGATTTGACCAGCCTGCGGGATAGCTCAATGGCTATCCGGCGCCAAAGCTCAGGGTGATGTTTCGCGATATCCGTGAATTTTTGCGCGGATATCCGCGCTACGACGACCGTGTCCTTGGCCCTGACGGTGGCCGAGCGACTCTGGAATGGCTCCAGAAGAGCGACCTCGCCGACGTGAATACCGGCACGACACGTTGCAACTTCCTCGCCATCCACGTGAACAGAGACTTGACCGGCGAGAATGAAACAGAGGTCGCTGCCTCGCTCTCCCTGAGTGAATAGCGGTGAGCCGGGGCCATATTCCTGTAGCTGCGACGCCGACGAAATCAGGTCGGCGATCTCTGAACTCCCGTCGACCACGAACTGGCTTCGCAGCGCATTGAGGAGTGCAGCAAGGCCCTCTCTGCCCTGAAATCGTTCCAGCATGATTCCAGCCTCCCGTTCAGGCTCCCGCGGAGTACGCCTCCGCAGTAGTCATTCTAAAGTCGTCAGTCGTCAGTCGTCAGCCCCAAGATACCGCGTTTCCAGGTGCGCGCGGAAGTGCGCGGGATTGAGCGCCTCTCCGCTTGCGCGGCGCACCAACTCCGGCGTCTCCCAGCGGCTCGCCTGGGACCAGATATTCGCGCGGAGCCAGTCGAACACGGGAGTCAGATCGCCCTTTGCAATCCGCGCATCGAGGTCCGGCGTCGCGCGCCGCATCGCGGCGAACCACTGCGCCGCATACATTGCGCCCAGCGTGTAGCTCGGAAAGTAGCCGAACGCGCCCTCGGTCCAGTGCGCGTCCTGCATACAGCCGTCCTTGTAGTTGCCGCGCGTGTCGAGCCCGAGGAGCGCCTGCATCTTCCCGTCCCACAGCGCGGGGATGTCCTCGGGCTCGATCTCGCCCTCGATCAGCGCGCGCTCGATCTCGAATCGAAGCATGATGTGCGCCGGGTAGGTCATCTCGTCAGCTTCCACGCGGATGAAGCCTGGCTTCACGCGCGTGAACAGCCTGTATAGATTATCCGCGTCGAATGCTGATTGCCCGCCGAAGTGCTGCGCCACCATCGGCGCGAGCAGCCCGTCGAATGCGCGGCCCCTCGCGAGCTGCATCTCGAACGACAGGCTCTGGCTCTCGTGAATCCCGTACGAGCGCGCTCTCCCGATCGGCTGGCCCAGCCACTGGCGCGGAAGATTCTGCTCGAAGCGGGCGTGGCCGGTCTCGTGGATCGTGCCCATCAGGCTTTGCGCGAAATCATCGTCCCGGTAGCGCGTGGTGAGACGCAGGTCCTCGGGCACGCCGCCGCTGAACGGATGCGCGCTTTCGTCGAGACGCCCGGCCTCGAAATCGAAGCCCAACAGCTTCATGGCGGCAAGACTCATCGCACGCTGGACCGCGACGGGAAACGGCCCCAACGGGACGATCACCTTCTCGCTGCGCTGCTTGGTTTGCACCCGCGCGACCAGGCCGGGCAGCCACTGCCTGACCTCCCCGAAAATTCGCTCAATCTCGGCCGCGCACGCGCCGGGCTCATAGCGGTCCATGAGCGCGTCGTAGCGCGAGAGCCCGGTATCGTCGGCGAGCAGCTTTGCTTCCTCGCGCGCGAAACGCACCACTTCGCGGAAGTTGTCGAGGAAACCGCGCCAGTCGTTGGCGGGACGCTGGCGCCGCCAGGCGTGCTCGCACCGCGCGCCGGCGAGCGTCTTGGCCTCGATCAGCGATTCGGGAAGCGCGTTCGCATCGCGCCAGTCGCGCCGGATCTCCCGCAGGTTGGCCCGCTGAATGTCGTCGAGCGGCTCCTGCTCGGCCGCGCGCAGCCATTCGGTCAGGCGCGGATCGGTGCGCGTGCGGTGGATTAGCGCGGCGAGCTCCCCCACCGCCGCGGCACGCGCCTCACTGCCCTTCGGCGGCATCATCGTGTTGCGGTCCCAGCCGACGATGGCGGCAAGATGGTCGTAGCGGTAAAGGCGCGAATGAACGCGGCAAAGCTCGGTATAGGCAGGTCCGTCGGGCATTTCGGGATTTCGGGCAAAAAGGGATCAGATCCCTTCTATTAATTTGCTTTAATTACTTTTCGCGCATGGCCCGCGCTTGCTTCGCCGCAGGGCGCTCCCAGCAGCGATGAAGCCAGGCCTGGACATGCGGCCATTTTCCGAGATCGAGTACCAGCGCACGATAGAGCGCCGAGGCGACGTTGAGATCGGCCACCGAAAACGCCGGACCGGCAAGCCACTCTGATTTCTTGAGCGCTGTTTCCAGCGCGTCGAGCGCCGGCACGACTTCCTTCCACGCGCCCTCGGCGATCTCCGGTTTGCGCTCGGCTTCGGGCAAGTCTTTGGTGTGCCGGGCGTGGTTGACGATCTGGCGGTCGAGGCGGTCGATCTCCCAAATGCTCCACTGCCAGGCGAGCGCTTCCTGCTTCGCGTCCGCAGGGTAGAGCGCGCTGCCGTGTTTCTTGGCCAGATAGAGATTGATCGCCAGCGACTCGTAGAGCACGAACCCGTCATCATCGATTACCGGCACGCGGCCGTTGGGATTGAGCGCAAAGAATTCCGGCGTCCGGGTTTCCGGCGCGCGGGGCCGCCAGTCTTTGTGCTCGTAGTGAATTCCAAGTTCGCTCACCATCCACAATACGCGCAGAGCACGGGATGTGGCGGCGCCGTAGATGCGCAGCATGTTTTGTCCTTTCGGGTTGGATAGTGGCGGGTAGTCTACGTGACCTGGAGCGCGCCGGCGAAGGAAAAGAAAAGCTTCACCGCGAAGGACGCCAAGGACCAGAAAAGCCTTAACGATAAGGACGCAGAGGACGCCAAGGAAGAGAAAAGCCTTACCGCCAAGGACGCGGAGGAAAAGAAAAGCTTTACCGCAAAGGACGCCGAGGACGCGGAGGAAATCTACTCAAAAACCTATAACCCAAGGCCGCGGAGGCAGCGCTAAGAGTGACACACAGGTATACCGTCGGTCTTCCTTCCGCCTTCCGCCTTCTGACTTCTGACTTCTGACTTCTGACTTTGGGTGCGTCACCCATCACTCGTCGATCGTCAGCCGTCAGTCGTCAGTCGTCACTTGTTCGACACTAGTCACGCCTCTTGAGAAAGCGTGACATTACCAGGCGCCCGTCCAAGAGTCGTGCAATTTGACCTCTACTTGCAAGTCCGCCCGGCTTAAAATCATTATCGAGATGGTTTCCCGAACGGAGGCGCATCATGTTTTGTAACGGCCTGGCCGTGACTGGATTTTTGGCAATCCTTGTTTCGGGCGCTATCGCCAGCGCACCGGCATTCGGGAAGAAGCCGCAGGAGGCCGGCGGCG
>JAQBFV010000015.1:0-3476 GCA_032123035.1 Betaproteobacteria bacterium
CGGATCCACCCGCTTGTCTGCGCGGCGTTCAACGCCGACTTCGACGGCGACCAGATGGCCGTGCATGTGCCACTGTCGCTCGAGGCGCAAATGGAGGCGCGCACGCTCATGCTGTCCTCCAACAACATTCTGTCCCCGGCCAACGGCGAACCGATCATCGTCCCGTCGCAGGACATCGTACTCGGCCTTTATTACATCACGCGCGAGAAAATCGGCGCGCGGGGGGAGGGCTCGCTGTTCACCAACATCGCCGAAGTGTCGCGTGCGTATGACTCGGGCGAGGTCGAGGGCAGTGCCCGCATCACCGTGCGGATCAAGGAATACGAGATCGACGATGAGGGCGAGAAGCGCGAGAAGATCACACGCTACCAGACCACCGTCGGCCGAGCGTTGCTGTCCGAAATTCTGCCCGCCGGTCTGCCGTTCGAGCTGCTCAACAAGACGCTCAAGAAGAAGGAGATCTCGCGCCTGATCAATGCGAGCTTCCGGCGCTGCGGGCTGCGAGAGACCGTGATTTTCGCGGACAAGCTCATGTACACCGGATTCGGCATGGCGACCCGCGCGGGCATCTCGATCGCGGTCGATGACATGCTGATCACGGCCCAGAAGACCGAGATCATTGCGGACGCCGAGAAGGAGGTGCAGGAGATCGAGCAGCAGTACACTTCCGGCCTGGTGACCCAAGGCGAGCGCTACAACAAGGTCGTCGACATCTGGGGCCGCGCCGGCGACCTGGTGGCCAAGGCCATGATGGATGAGCTTGGCGTCGAACCCGTGATGGACTGGGACGGCAAGACGCACGAGTGGACGCCGCGCATGGACAAGAAGACGGGCCAGCCGGTGATGCAGGAGTCGTTCAATTCCATCTACATGATGGCCGATTCCGGCGCGCGCGGCTCGGCGGCACAGATCCGGCAGCTGGCTGGCATGCGGGGCCTGATGGCCAAGCCCGACGGCTCGATCATCGAGACGCCGATCACGGCCAACTTCCGCGAGGGGCTGAATGTGCTGCAGTACTTCATCTCCACGCACGGTGCGCGCAAAGGGCTGGCCGACACGGCATTGAAGACCGCCAACTCGGGCTACCTGACGCGGCGCCTGGTGGACGTCACGCAGGACCTGGTCGTGACAGAAGATGATTGCGGCACCACGCAGGGCGTTTCGATGAAGGCGTTGATCGAGGGCGGCGAGGTGGTCGAATCGCTGCGCGAGCGGATCCTCGGGCGCGTGTGCGCGAACGACGTGATCAATCCCGAATCGAGCAAGGTGATGTCTCCCGCGAACGCCCTGCTCGACGAGGACGCGGTTGAGGCAATCGAAGCCGCTGGTATCGACGAAGTGAAAGTCCGCACGCCGCTTACCTGTGAGACACGCCACGGGCTGTGCGCGAAGTGCTACGGACGCGACCTCGGGCGCGGCAGCCCGGTGAACGTCGGCGAGGCGGTGGGCGTCATTGCTGCGCAGTCGATCGGCGAGCCGGGCACGCAGCTCACGATGCGCACCTTTCACATCGGTGGCGCGGCCTCGCGTACTGCGGTGGTCAGCCAGATCGAGAGCAAATCGAACGGTGTGGTGCGCTACACGGCCGGGATGCGTTATGTCACCAACTCGCGTGGCGAGCTGGTGGTGATATCGCGCAATGGCGAGATCATGATCCACGACGAAAGCGGCCGCGAGCGCGAGCGCCACAAGGTGCCGTACGGCGCTACCCTGTTGCCGCGCGACGGCGATGTCGTAAAGGCCGGGCAGGTGATGGCAACCTGGGACCCGCACACGCGTCCGATTGTCACGGAGTACGCGGGCCGGATAAAGTTCGAGAACGTCGAGGAAGGCGTCACCGTCGCCAGGCAGACCGACGAAGTGACCGGACTTTCCACCCTTGTCGTCGTGGATCCCAAGCGCCGGGGGAGCATCCAGGCGCGAGGACTGCGGCCGCAGGTCAAACTGCTGGATGAAAGCGGCGGCGAGATCAGGATCGCCGGCTCGGACCAGTCGGTCAACATCACTTTCCAGATCGGCTCGATCATCACGGTGCGGGACGGGCAGCAAGTGGGGGTGGGCGAGGTGCTTGCGCGCATTCCGCAGGAGACCTCGAAGACTCGCGATATCACAGGGGGTCTGCCCCGGGTGGCGGAGTTGTTCGAGGCACGGTCGCCCAAGGATGCCGGCCTGCTCGCGGAGATCACTGGCACCGTCTCGTTCGGGAAAGACACCAAGGGCAAGCAGCGCCTGGTAATCACTGACCTCGACGGGGTCGCGCACGAGTTCCTCATTGCCAAGGACAAGCACGTCATGGCGCACGACGGGCAGGTCGTGAACAAGGGCGAGATAATCGTCGACGGCCCCGCGGAGCCGCACGACATCCTGCGACTGCTCGGCGTGGAAGCGCTTGCGCGCTATATCTGCAACGAGGTGCAGGACGTCTACCGCCTGCAGGGCGTGAAGATCAACGACAAGCACATCGAGGTCATCGTGCGCCAGATGCTGCGGCGCGTGCAAATCGTGGATCCGGGCGACACCCGCTTCATCACCGGCGAGCATTCCGAACGTGCCGAGGTGCTCGAAGAGAACGAGAGAATGGAAGCCGACAACAAGAAACCGGCAATCTACGAGTACATGCTGCTCGGGATCACGAAGGCGTCGCTCTCCACCGATTCGTTCATTTCGGCTGCTTCGTTCCAGGAGACGACGCGGGTGCTGACGGAAGCCGCGATCATGGGCAAGCGCGACGAGTTGCGCGGCCTGAAGGAGAACGTGATCGTCGGCCGCCTTATCCCGGCCGGCACCGGTTTGGCCTATCATCGTGTCCGCAAGCGTCAAGCGGTCGCGGCGGAGCTTGCCGAGAGCGCCGTGCCGGCGGAAGAGGTGCCGATCAGCACGGAAAGTCAGGAGCAGGTTGCTTGACAGAGGTGTGCTAACCCCTTAAAATTCGTGGTCTTTTTAGCCGCCGGTGCCCTTGGATCGGGTGCTGCGGTGACCGATAGCACAATCCAGGCAGGGACGGTGGCAACGCCGTCCCCGCTTTTTTGGAAGTCAGCCACGCCACGCTGTCCCGCCCTGAGTTTCTTTAATTCAAAGGCTTAGGTGGGCGGTGGCCAAGAAATCGGATCGTTAAGGATATGCCAACAGTCAATCAATTAGTGCGTGGAGCCCGGCGCGCCGTGCCCACCAAAAGCAAGGTGCCGGCGCTGGCCGGATCGCCGCAACGCCGGGGCGTGTGCACGCGCGTGTATACGACGACGCCGAAGAAGCCGAACTCCGCGTTGCGCAAGGTGGCGAAGGTGCGCCTGACCAATGGATTCGAGGTGATCGGCTACATCGGTGGCGAAGGGCACAACCTGCAGGAGCACTCCGTGGTGCTGATCCGCGGCGGTCGCGTGAAGGACCTGCCGGGCGTGCGCTACCACATGGTGCGCGGAAGCCTCGACACCGCGGGCGTCAAGGATCGCAAGCAGTCGCGGTCCAAGTACGGCACC
>JAQBFV010000016.1:0-3579 GCA_032123035.1 Betaproteobacteria bacterium
GCCGGACTGCTGGTTTCCTCACAGGCGGCCAGGAGCAGGACAAGCAGCGTCAACAGGCTGGTGATGGGTAGCATGCTTACTTTCATAACTAAACACTCCTCAATTGAGTTACGTCTAGCGGAACATCGCTGGCTATCCCCATTACCCCCTCGCGCGCGAGCCTGCAGGGAAGTCTGCGCTTGGAACGGCTGCTTTCGGCAAGCCTGAACGGCAGTTTAGAGTCGAAACAGGTCATTTACCAATGACTGCTTTCGGCCATGAGCGGTCGGACAAACATTTCTCGCAAAGCCGATGTTCGATCCGTATTATCATTAAATATTTGGATCGACAACTGATGTGAAGTGAAATTAATCAAGGACGTGCTACGTGCGGACATGTTCCGCGAATTTCAATAATCCTGACCGGTCGGTCTGGTGTTTAACTGTAGGCAGCAGGCACGTTGGCGACGTCTATCAACTATTAGAGAAAAGGAGCGATGATGGCTCTAGCTACATTTCAGGCACTTGAACACGCTGGCTGGCTTCCCGTACTACGTGGTTTCGAACACGATGCGATACGGAGCCGCGAAACAACTCATTGCTTGTGCAGCTACGTGAAGAGGAGACGGTATGGGGAGTAGATATCGAATTGCATGGATATTGTTTGCGGCGCTCACGGCATTCAATTCGACGCAAGCCACAGCGCAGAAGAAAAACCCGCCGAATTTCGGACATGTGCATGCGCTCACCATGGACTCTAGCGGGCAAACAGTATTCTTAGGCGCGCACACGGGCCTCTTTCGTAGTAGTGATGATGGGCGCTCTTGGAGCAAAGTCCCCGTATCAAACAAGCACGCCCATATTGACGTCATGGATATCGCGCCGGATCCACGGGAGCCAACGACGATTTACGTCGCCACGCATGAGGTGGGGGTTCTCAAGAGCATCGATGGTGGAAAAACCTGGAGAGAGGTAAACAGCGGTCTGAAAGGCCTTGATGTCCACGGGCTTGCCATCGATCCGAAGGCCCCGGCTACGTTGCACGCGGCCGTAAGAGGAGAAAAAGTCGACGGTTTCTATCGTACGACAGATGGGGGCAGCAAGTGGACCCGGGTTGATGATGGCCCTGAGGGTGAGATCAAGGTCTTAAAGTCGGTCGACCTACCCTCCGGAATGGGCGGAATTTTTCTTTATGCGGGCACGTCCACGGGGCTGCGACGAAGTCCCGACTGTTTCTGAGGGTGGTCGTCAGTGGGCGGTCTGCCCGCTAACCGAACCGTGAACGGCTTTGCCGTCGATCCGACCAATTCCAAGGTTATGTACGTGGCCATGCGCGACGGACTCTTTAAGAGCAAGGATGCTGGTGCAAGCTGGAAATCAATTGGGAAAGAGCTCAGGAACATGACCTCGGTGGCTGTAAATCCAAAAAAGCCGACTGACATCTTTGCTGCGGCTTTCGAGGGAGCGGTATTGAAGAGCAACGATGGCGGAGTGAAATGGGAGCGTCCGCGCTAGAATTGCAGCCAAGTCGGCGGATCTATTCCTGATAATGCGCATGACGAGGAACGATCGAACCAGCGCGACCGTACGCCTGCGGGATTAGATCCCGGGGAGAACAAGTCGGGGACAGACCCCCCGAGAACCGTACCAGGAGCATGCGTGATGCGCGAAACCGGGAAGTCCAGCCTGTCCGCCGTTAATCAGGCCACTACGCGGTAGTTGCGCATCATGCCCATGTCCTCGTGCTCGAGGATGTGGCAGTGGTAGAGGTAGAGCCCGGTGTGGTCCGAGAACCGCATCATCACGCGGACGTGTTCGCCCGGCATCACCAGCACCACGTCCTTCCATCCCGCATCGATGCTGCCCGCGGCAAGATCGCCGCCCGCGCTCACGATTCGGGGATCGCCGCGCCGCGCCAGCACCTGGAACTGCAGATTATGGACGTGTAGCGGATGCGGCATCGTCATCATGCCGCCGTCGTTGGCGAACTCCCAGATTTCCTGCGTGCCGAGCCTGACCGTCTCGTGTGGCGTCGCCGCCATCATTTCGAAGCTGCGCCCGTTGATCGCGGCGCGGCCCATACCCATCTGAAGATGGAACCGGCGCGGTGCGGCGTAATTGACCGCATCCTCCGGGCGATAAGCGGTGATGGTCGAGAGCCGCGCGGGCAGCACGTGCCGCTTCGTGATCTTGCGGTCAACGCGCACACGCAGCACTGGAAACTCGCCGCTGCCGGCGCCGCCGCCCATCATCCCCATTCCTCCGCCGGCCCGGAATGGCAGGCTGCGCAGGGTCAGCCGATCGCCGACGCTCCGATCGCTGAAATCGAGCCACAGCTCGACGCGCTCCGCCGGCGCCAGCGTGACGAACGGGCGCTCCAGCGGCCGCTCGAGCAGGCCACCGTCGTTGCCGATCACGGTGAGCGGGCGGCCGTCGTCGCGCGCGAGCCTGTAGATGCGCGCATTCGAGCCGTTCAGCAGGCGCACCCGGTACGCGGTCGTCGCAACGGACTGCGTGAAGTCCAGCTGCCCGTTGACCAGCACGCGGTTGCCCAGAAACCCGTTCATCCGCTGCATCATGTTCTGCAGATAGACCAGCTGATTCGCGTTGTTGAAGACCCGGTCCTGGATTACCCACGGGATGTCGAACTCGCCGGCGGGCAGACCGGCTGCGCGTTCTTCATCGTCGCTCACCTGGAAAAGGCCGGCGAGCCCGCCGTAGACTTGCGCGCCGGTGCGGCCGTGCGGATGCGGATGGAACCAGTAGGTGCCGGCGCGGTTATCCACCTTAAACTCGTAGACGAAGCGCTGCCCGGGGCCGATCGCATGTCTAGGGTGGCCATCCATACTCTGCGGCACGTGCAGGCCGTGCCAGTGGACGATGCTCTCCTCGGGGAGATCGTTGATGAAACGGACCCGCAGCTTCTGCCCGCGGTGCACGCGGATAATGGGCAGCATGCCGCCGGGCAGCATCTCGAAGCCTGCGGAGGCGCCCGTCAGCACCCGGCCCCGAAACTGCCATACCTGCGTCGGGGCGCCGGGGAAGATGGCCGTCTCACCCGGTGTTGCGGCAAGTTCAATATCGAGATCCGGTGTGAAGCCCGGGCTCGCCGCGGCGCCCGGGGTCTGCCGCTGCGCGGTCTGTGCAAGCGACAGGTGCGGTAGCGCTGCGAGCCACGCGCTCGCAGCGCCGGCGGTTCTCAGGAATTGTCTGCGATCGAGATCGATCATAATGATAGATCGCGGGTTATATGGGTTTCGTGCGTGTCCACTACGAGCGCTTGGCGCCCGCAGTGGACGGGAGCGCGCGCCGGTTCCTAGTCGCTCGTGTCGCTAGGGCCGTTGCCTGGCGTATTCCAGGCGGAGCGGCCCCCGGTTCCCGGTCCGCGCTGCTCACCCGACATGCCGGAACCATAGCCATAGCCGCGCGCACCCTGTTGAGGGCCCATCGCGCCCGACCCATAGCCCCCGCGCATTCCGTCTTGAGGCCCCATCGTCCCGGGGCCGAAGCCGCCGCGCGGCCCGTCGCCGAATCCCATGGCTCCGGGGCCCATTGCGCCGGCCGAGCCGTGCATCCCCGGCCCCATCGCAAGCTGCCCGAA
>JAQBFV010000017.1:0-9729 GCA_032123035.1 Betaproteobacteria bacterium
CTTCGCCAGCCAGCCGCGGTAGGGGCGGAAACGAACGATAGGTGGTATCTTGTCCTGCGTCTGCCGGCGTACACGGCGTCACGAAGCTCCGGTCACTCGCGTAAAATAATCGTGGTATGAGTTCCGTGCCCACCCCCACCAATAACGATCGCCAGTTCATCAACCGCACCGTCGAAGCCGCGATCCGCATCGGCGTGCTCGCGGCCCTCGCAGTGTGGTGCTTCGATATCGCGCGGCCGTTTCTGGTGCCGCTCGTCTGGGGCATGATCATCGCAGTGGCTACCTACCCTGCCTACCGAGGGCTCGAGGCGCGCCTGGGAGGGCGCCGCGTATTGTCGGCAGTGCTATTCACGATCCTTATGATCGTCGTGGTCTTGGTGCCATCGGTCGTACTGGGAGATTCATTGGCGAGCGGCGTGCGCAATGCCGCGGCGGCGTTCCAGGCGGGCACCCTGGACATTCCGCCGCCGCCCGAGCGCGTCAAATCGTGGCCCTTCGTCGGCGAGTCTTTGTACTCCTTCTGGCAGCTCGCCTCGGAAAACATCGTGCAGGCCGCGCACGAGCTGAGCCCCTATATCAAGACCGCCGGCAAGTGGCTGCTGGGCGCAGCAGCAGGAGCCGGGCTTGCCGCCCTGCAGTTTTTCTTGGCCATTCTCGTTGCTGGCGCGCTTCTCGCGAATGCGGCGGGCGGCGGTCGCGCCACCCGCGCCATTGCCCAGCGGCTCGCGCCCGAGCGCGGGCTGGGCTATGCCAAAGTCGCGGAGCAGACCGTACGCAGCGTGGCGCTTGGCATTCTCGGCGTCGCGCTGCTCCAGGGCATGCTCGCGGGGTTCGGCTTCCTCGTCGCGGGTGTGCCGGGTGCGGGTTTGCTCACGCTCGTATGTATCGTGCTCGGCGTGATCCAGGTCGGCGTCGTGATCGTGCTAATCCCGGTCGTGATCTATCTCTTCTCCACGGCCGAGACCTTCACCGCCGTCTCGTTCCTGGTGTACGCGATCCTGGTTGCCCCTTTGGACAACATCCTCAAGCCGATTCTGCTCGGCCGCGGCGTGAAGGTGCCGATGCTGGTGGTGTTCGTCGGGGCCATCGGGGGTTTCATCAATACCGGCATCATCGGCCTCTTCGTCGGCGCGATTATCTTCACGCTCGGCTATGGATTGTTACTCGCGTGGCTGGAGCCCGCCGCGCCGCCAGCCGCCTCAGAGTAATCGTCGAGCCGGAGACGATGTCACGGTCTCACCCCGGTGAACGTGACCCGTGACCGGAAGCCGTCCCAAAAACAAAATGATCTTTTGCATTCACGGGTTTTTGAGATCCGCTCTGGTCACGCGTCACGGGGTTCTTGAGTAAACTTGGCGCATGAGCACCGATCCGTTCCCCTCAAAACATTTCCTCGAGCGCTGGCTGCTCCGCCTCTTCCATGGCGGGAGCGAGACTGAGGAGGTGGCGGTCAGGGAGTTCGTGCTGGTCGCGGCCGTGGCGCTGCTGATCATCGGGCTTGCCTTCTGGGTCGCGTTTCGCTTTGTGCGCCCGGCACCGCCCCATGAATTCGTGATCTCCACAGGCAGTGACAGCGGCGCTTATCACGTCTATGGCGAGCGCTACGTGGAACTTCTGGCGCGCGACAGCATCGAGGTCAAGCTGCGTGCCTCCTCGGGTTCGGTCGAGAACCTGAAGCGGCTTGCGGATGGCCAGTCGGGCGTGAGCGTGGCTTTCGTCCAGGGCGGCGTTGGCAACGCCACCGAGTATCCGAATCTGGTCACGCTGGCTGCTCTCTACTACGAGCCGCTCTGGGTCTTCTACCGGGGCGACCGGGAGTTGACGCTCTTGTCGGACCTCGTCGACAAGAGCGTTGCCATCGGCCCGGAAGGCAGCGGGACGCGTGCGCTCGCGCTCGCTCTTGCCGCGGTGAGCAAGATGGCCGAGAGGGCCAAGAGCTTTCTTCCGCTCGGCGGCTCGGAGGCCGCCAACGCGCTGATCGCTGGCAAGATCGACGCGGCGCTATTCGTTGCGGGACCGGATGCGCCGGTCGTGCAGCGGCTGTTGAGCGACAAAGGCGTGCGCCTGATGAACCTGAGCCAGGCCGAGGCGCTTTCCCGGCGGTTTCCTTATCTTGCAACCGTTACGCTGCCGCGCGGCGTGATCGACCTCGCGGGCGACCTGCCGGCAAAGGACATCACGCTGGTGGCGACGACGGCCTATCTCGTCGCGCGAGAGGATTTTCATCCGGCGCTGATATCGGTGCTCCTGCAGGCGACGAGCCGGGTGCACCGAGGGGGCGGCTTGTTTCGCCGCCCCGGGGACTTCCCCGTTGCGCGCGAAGGGGATTTTCCGCTGAGCGATGCGGCCGAGCGCTATTTCAGGTCCGGGCCGCCGTTTCTGCAACGCTACATGCCGTTCTGGGTGGCGAACCTGCTCCAGCGGCTGCTCGTGTTGCTCGTGCCGCTGATTGCGGTGGTGATTCCGGTCATGCGGATCTTTCCCGGTGTCTACAAGTGGCGGGTGCGCATGCGCGTGTTCCGATGGTACCGTGCGCTGCGAATCGTCGATGCCGAGACCGGGAAAGGACCCCCACCCGAGCGCGTGCGCGAACTGCTCTCGCAGCTTGACGAGATCGAGGACCACGTGAGCCGCACCCGCGTGCCACTCACCTATTCGGACTACGCCTACAATCTCAAGCTGCACATCGACATGGTCAGGGCGCGATTGCAGCGACTGGCGTCGCAGTGATGCCCTCCAATAAAACGCGACCCGCTTACCCTACTCCGAGCAGCTCCACCTCGAATACTAGCGTTGCGTTTGGCGGGATGACGCCGCCGGCGCCGCGCGCGCCATAGCCCAGCGCAGGCGGAATGGTGAGCTTGCGCTTGCCACCAACCATCATGCCCGCGACGCCTTCGTCCCAACCCTTGATCACGTTGCCGCCACCAAGCGGAAAGACAAAAGGATCGTTGCGGTCCTTGCTCGAATCGAATTTCGTCCCGTCGGTGAGCCAGCCGGTGTAGTGCACCCGGACACTCTGGCCGGCGGCAGCAACCGCGCCGTCGCCAACGATCAACTCCTCGATGATGAGACCGCTGGCAGTGGTGGTGGAAGCCATGGCAATCCTTTCAAATTTTGATACAGGGAATAGGGAATAGGAAATAGGAAAAAGACGGTCTAAACCCTGGAAACTGGAAACTCGTAACGGGTCACGCCGTTCGGCTAGAGGCGAAGGCCGCCCAGCAGATCCTGCGACAGGTACTGCTGCCGGAAGGTTTCGAAAGGCACAGCATCGCCCGCCTCGGTCTCCCGTTGCTCGGCCAGCGAGTCCTCGGCCGCGCGCTTGAAGCGGGCTTCGACTTCCGCAGGGAACGGCAGCTTCACAAGGTCGGCTTGATATTGCTTCGAATGGCCCAGGACGAACTGCAAGTAGGAGTTCTCGTAGTTCTGGCTGATCTCGTGCAGCACACGGGCGGATGGCGTCGAAGAGGGATTCCGGAGCGCGGCGCCGGCGGTCGCGACGGCATCGCGGTAAGCGCTGCCGCCGCGAGCCGCGTCGAGCGCTTCGGCAATGGGCTCGCATTCGCCGAGCAGTTGCCCGCCCCATTCGGAGAGTGAAAGCTTTTCGGCGCGACGGACGAGTTGGACATTCGCGTCGCGGCCGCGCTCCGCGACCTGGTGGTGATTGCGATTGTTCGTGGCGATCTCGTCGGGCGTGTCGGCGGGGCTCTCGCTCAGTGCGCAATGCAGGAGGAAGACGTCAAGGAAGCGCATCGTGGCGGCGGTGATGCCGACGGAACAGAAAGGATCGAGGTCAAGGCAACGCACCTCGACGTATTCGACGCCGCGCTCACCCAGCGCGTGCAGCGGCCGCTCGCCCGGGCGCACCGGCCGTTTGGCCCGGATCGTGCCGTAGAACTCGTTCTCGATCTGCAGTAGCGTCGTGTCTAGCTGGCGGTAATGGTCGCCGTCGCGTATCCCGATGGCGGCGTACCGGGGATAGGGCTCGGTCAACGCGCGGTAGAGCGAGCGGGCGTAGCTTTCCAGGCTGTTGTAGCTCACCGATAGCGCGGCCTGAGCCTCGCTTTGGTAGCCCAGGGGCCCCATGCGGAGCGAGGTCGCTCCGGGAAGATACAACGTTCCGCCCGCTAGCGGCTTCAAACCGTGCTTGCGGCCGGCGACGAAGGTCTCGCATACCGCCGGCGACGCGCCGAAGAGATAGAACAGCAGCCAGGAATGCCGCCGGAAGTTGCGGATGAGAGAAAAGTACGCCGCATCCTGATACTCGCGCGCCGAACCGCGACGGCCATCGGCCTTCTGCAGCAGGGGCCAGACGGCCTCGGGGAGGGAGAAGTTGTAGTGCACGCCGGAAATCGTCTGCATGCGCCGGCCGTAGCGATGCGACAGGCCGATGCGGTACACGGTCTTGGCCACGCCAATATTGGAGCGGCCGTACTGGCCGATGGGAATAGCGTCATCCGCCGGCAGCTTGCAGGGCATGCTCGAGCACCAGAGCATTTCCTCGCCGATGTTGCGGTACACGAACTGATGGACCTCTGTCAGCTCCTCGACACACGCGTCCGCGTCAGTGTGGACCCCGGTGATGAGCTCGAGCTGCGACTCGCTGAAATCCGTCGTGATATGCGGGTGGGTGAGCGGGGAGCCGAGTCCCGCCGGGTGCGCTGTGTCGGCGAGAGCGCCATCCGGCCGCACGCGCAGGCTCTCCTTCTCGATCCCGCGGCGCAGGCCCTTGAGCATCTCCGGCGTCAGGGCGGCCAGGCGTTTCTCGATCACAGACATCAGGTCGTATGGAGCTTCTTGTTAGCAGTAAAAGGTGACGACTGGCGGCTGACCAGTGACGGAATCGAATCTAGTGACTAAGTGACTAGGTTACTCGGATATGAAAAAAACCGGCGAGGACGAGCGTTGAGGGGAAAGTGCCATTGGATCCTCGTGGGTTTTGGGAGTGCGACTGCGCGTGGTCGCCTTCGAAAAGCGAAGTATGCATCAAAACACTGTGGGCCAGATACGGGGGACGGTTACACGATGAGGGGAGAAATTTTCCCGTAAGACGGAGCCAACGTCGAGTCGCGCATCAAGGGCGGGGCGCAGCCGTATTCGCTGCGCAATGTCCGCGATCAGGGGCGCCGCCTTGTCGAGTGTGAGAAAATCCAGCCCTTGTTCGGAAAGATCGTCTCGTCGGACGCGTTCATCGGCTCGCTCTGACCGCACGTGCCCGGATACTGGTGAGAAGGTGTCGGTGAGAACTACGGGCGGCGGCCAAGGCGCACTATCGATTGTCGGTCTCCTGCGTCACCGGTCGAATACAAAAAAGTGATCCAATTTCGCAACCTCACGCTCGCCCGTGGCGCGCGCCGCCTGATCGAAGATGCTTCGCTGCAGATCCATCCCGGCTGGCGGGTCGGGCTGACCGGCGCGAATGGCTGCGGCAAGTCGAGCCTTTTCGCGTTACTGCGCGGAGAGCTTCATGCCGACCGCGGCGACTGCGAGATTCCAGCCAACTGGCGCATCGCGTCCGTTGCTCAGGAGACGCCGGCGCTCACCGTCCCGGCGATCGAATACGTGCTCGACGGCGACACCGAGTTGCGCGCGATCGAGCGCGGCCTTGCCGCGGTGGAGTCCGCACATGACGGCCACCGCGTTGGCGAACTTCACGCGCGGCTTCAGGAGATCGGGGGCTACGGCGCCCGTGCTCGGGCGGCCGCGTTGCTCTCGGGGCTCGGCTTTGCCGACGCAGAGTTCACGCGCCCGGTCGCCCAGTTCTCCGGCGGCTGGCGCATGCGGCTCAACCTTGCGCAGGCGCTGGTCGCGCGCTCCGAGCTTTTGCTTCTCGACGAGCCGACCAACCACCTCGATCTCGAAGCGGTGGTCTGGCTCGAAAAATGGCTCGCCGGCTATCCGGGCACGCTGCTCCTGGTCTCGCACGATCGTGATCTCCTCGACGGCTGCGTGACGCACGTGGCCCAGATTAGCGCGGGACGGATGGCGCTCTTCACCGGCAATTATTCGGCGTTTGAGGAGCAGCGCAGCGCACAGCTTGCGGTGCAGCAGGCAATGTACGAGAAGCAGCAGCGCGAGATTGCCCACCTCGAGCACTTCATCACGCGGTTTCGCGCCAAGGCAACGAAGGCGCGCCAGGCACAAAGCCGGCTGAAGGCCCTCGATCGGATGGAGCGCATCGCCGCGGCGCACGTCGATGCTCCGTTCGAATTCGAGATCCCGGCGCCCAAGCGTGCGCCCGATCCGCTCGTGTCCCTCGAGCACGTGGCCGCGGGTTACGCGCAGGAAGTGGTGTTGAGCGACGTCTCGCTTACGCTCCGGCCCGGTGCGCGCCTGGGCCTGCTCGGCCCGAATGGGGCAGGCAAGTCAACGCTTGTGAAGCTCCTCGCCCGTGAGCTTGCGCCCCGGGCGGGGAGCCGACATGAAGGCCGCGGACTCGCGATCGGCTACTTCGCCCAGCACCAGCTCGAGCAGTTACGAGGCGACGAGTCACCGCTCGCGCATCTCATCCGCCAGGAGCCGACTGCGCGCGAGCAGTCCCTGCGGGATTATCTCGGTGGTTTTGATTTTCGCGGAGCGATGGCGGATGCGCCGGTTGCTCCGCTCTCCGGCGGCGAGAAATCTCGTCTGGCGCTTGCGCTGCTGGTGCGCCAGCGTCCCAACTTGCTGCTGCTCGACGAACCCACCAACCACCTCGACCTGGAGATGCGCCACGCGCTTACCCTGGCGCTTGCCGAGTACGAGGGAAGTCTCGTGCTCGTCTCGCACGACCGCGCCTTGCTGCGGACGGTGTGTGACGGTTTCGTGCTGGTAGCCGATGGCCGTGCGGAAGATTTCGACGGGGACCTGGATGACTACGTCGCGTGGACCACCGCGCGACGTGCCGCCGGCGCAAGGAGCACCACGGCTTCACCGGCGGGAGCCGGTAAGCTGACGCGCAAGGAGGTACGCGAAGCATCGGCGCAGGAGCGGCAAGCGAGACTCGCGCGGCGCCGCCCGCTCGTCAAGGAGGTGGAGCGGCTGGAGCGGCAGCTCGCGCAGTGGCAGGAGGAGAAGCGCGGCCTTGATGCGCAACTGGCGGACCCAGCGTTCTATGCGAAGCCCGACGCCGAGCAGCTGAAGGGTGTGGTGCAACGCCAGCAGGAGGTCACGCGGCTTCTCGCCGAGGCTGAGCACCGCTGGCTCGAGCTGCACGCGGAGCTGGAGGAGATTGCTGGCAGGTGGCTAAGTGACTAAGTGCCTGAGTGACTGAGTGACGACCAGAGGAGTCGTTCGCGCCGGTTGGTTTCTTAGCGGAACAACCTAGTCACTCAGTTACCTAGTTACCTAGTTACTTAGTCACTGGCTACCGTCACGGGTTACGAACCCTTGACGATCACGATCCGGTTGCGCACCGAGTTGACGCCCTCGACCCTCAATGCGACGTATCCAGCGAGATCGCGCCTCGTGGAAGTGTTGGTGGTGCCGGAGAGCGTGACCACGCCGCGCGAGGCAGCGACGTCTATCGTGGTGGCGTTGAGGGCTGGCGAGTCCATCAGGGCGGCCTGCACCCTGACCGTGAGCGTCTTGTCGTCTACCGGCGGACGAACGGCGGCAACGTTTTCGCCGGCCGCTTTTCCCGTCGGCCCGACTTTTCCCGCGGTGTTGGCGGGTGGGCTCATATTGTCGGCGGCCGGCCGCGGTTCGCACGCGACCAAGCCGAGCGCCAGCGCGCCGGCCAGCGCGGTGAGCAGTCCTCTACGAATGAAGCTGCGGTTACCGAGATTCATGAGCTCTTATTCTCAAACAATTCAATGAAGTGACGAAGGAACTAAGTGGCAGGGGGAGGAGCTGTCGGATCTGCACCGCCCATCACTCATCACCCATCACTCATTACCCATTAGCTAGAAAAGGCAGACCCCCCGAAGGGGGTCCGCCGACCGCATCGGGGGGGAGGAGAATGCGAAGCCGCCGCGGCCTGTCGGCTTCGCCCCGATAGGGTTGCGTTGCTACATCTTCGATGCCGGGCACACCACCTTTTTCCCGTCGATGGTCACCACCGTGCCAGCCTTCTTGCCTTTGCACGCCTCGGCGATCGCTTTGTCACTCGGATTGGCTGCGACGACCGGTGCGGCGAGTGCCAAACCGGCATAGGCAGCGAGGAAGGCAAGCATCAACAGGCACGAACGTTTCTGCACCAATTTCATTAGACGGGCTCCTTTCAGAAATTTAGATGAAAACCACCGGATCGCGATCGGCTCGCCCGGGTTTATAGCGACATCCGTGCCAGACGTGCCAAACCGCACGGAATCAAATCGTTACCCGCGACACGGTGCGCTGCGCCAACACTGCAAACGTCGCCGTGCGGCAACGCCCGTCAGTGCACTTTGGTCAATCGAATGATTCGTTGCGGAAATCGTGTTTGCCGATCAGCGACAAAAACGGTTAGCCCGGAAAACAAAAGCTTCACCGCCGAGGACGCGGAGGGCGCGAAGGAAAAGAAGAGCCTCACCGCGAAGGTCGCCAAGGCCGCAAAGGAAAAGAAAAGCTTTACCGCCGAAAACGCGGAGGCCGCAAAGGAAAATAACAGCTTCACCGACGGCTGAAGTTTTTACCCGACACTCTCCGTCGGGATTCGAAGGTCATCAGTCGTCACTTGATCACGGCACTGCGCTTCCCGGCTAAAGAGTTTCGTTTGGCACGGTCGTTTGCAGCGGCGTGCGATTGTTGCGGGCGGGCCCCAGGCGACCGGCCATTGGCACCTTGAATGCGGGATCAAAAGGATTGACCCCGAAAGTCAGGCCGAGAAGGTTGACCTCGATGCCTTCGACGCCGCTCAGTGTGAGCGCCAGCAGCCCTCGCAGAGAAAACTGAAAGCCACTGCCGCTCGGCGCTGTGGCGACCATGCGATCGCCAAGGTAGTCCTTGCCGATAGCGGTGGGGGGCAGATCTACCTCGAGCTCGGGAACAGCGCGCGCGATCCACGCAGTGAACGTATTGGAATTCGGCCCCGGCCACAACGTGTATTCGCCGGCGAAGGGGTAACTCCGCGCTGCCTGGTCGATGCGCTCGATCAGCGCGTCGACGCCAGGGCCACGTCGTTCGGCCAACAGTTCGGGCACATTGCCGTACCAGCGCGCATCAGGCGCGCGCCGCCGGACGACCACGGCCGAGTCGTCCCAGCGCAAGTGCCAGCCCATCACTTCGTAGACGGTGTAGTCGGCTGCCCGGGCCGGCTTGACCGCAACCCAGGTATGAACGCCGAAGTAACCCCGCCATCCCCAAGCCCGTGCAGCGTAGACCTGCACCACCGCCTCCGGCGTCGCCTCCGGTTCCGGCGCGAGTCCGACGGGCTCACGGCTTGCCGTGCGCCAGTTCGCCGTGCTTCCTGCCGCGACGGCAAGGAGCACCGCGCCGAGAGCGACGAGCGTGATGAGCAATGTCTGCACCGTTTTTCGAAGCCTCATGGCCGATGGATATCTATAGCATACCGCCTGGTCGACCGATCTTTACTTAACCATCAACCACGAGTCACTAAAACGTATCTCAAAAATTGCAAAACAATATTAGCCGCAGATAAACGCAGATAAACGCAGACAGAAAACCTACAAAATTCAGAGAGATCGCTTTTTTGTCGGCGCCGATCGGCAGCTGCTTTCTCGTTTTTGAGATAGCTTCTATTCACTGGTCACTGGTCACTGGTCACGCCTTTGCCCTTAAGGGAGGCCGGGCCCGATTCCGCGCCAC
>JAQBFV010000018.1:0-47923 GCA_032123035.1 Betaproteobacteria bacterium
CCCGTTGTACTTGCCGAAATTCCCGTTGTCGCTGTCAATATATCCGCCACCGACCTCGAAACTGCTGTCCGGCGTCATCATCGACTTGAGGTCGCCCTCGGCAGCGTGGACGGAGCCAACGACGGCCAGCACCGCGGCCGCGATCGGTGCGAGCCGGAGTCCCAAAGAGGTATTGGTCTTCATGTTCGATCTCCTGTCAGCCCAGTTTGTTAGCGCCGGTAGCCGCGGCCCGTGCTTTCGTTGGGGAAGTTGCTGCCGTGGATTTCCGTGTGGCAGTTCAAGCATCCCCGCGCCTCGAAATTAGCGTTTCTACCGCCCACGCCCAACTCACCGGGGTGCATGCGATGACTGGCCATCTCATGGCACGTCTGGCACAGGAACGGCGCACGCAGTTTGAGCAGATTGGGATACGTGGTGCCGTGCGGGTTGTGGCAGATCGAGCAGTCCTCCGTCGCCGGCTGGTGCGAGCGCACGAACGGACCGCGCTTGTCCAGGTGGCACTGGTAGCAGGTTTCGACCACGCTGTCGCGCTTCATCAATTTTGGCCCGACCGAGCCGTGCGGGTTGTGGCAGTCCGAGCACGCGACCTTGCCCTCCACAATGGGATGGCGGTAGGGCCGGTTGATCTGCGCACGCTGTTCCTTGTGGCAGGTGAAGCACACGTCCGCCTGCTTGGTCTTGTCGCGCACTGGGTCATGACTGTTGTGCACCTGGTGGCACGATACGCACGTGGTGTCACGGCTCGCGTGGAGGCTCAGCGACCAGTGCATGCGCTTGCCGCCCTCGTGGCAGGTCAGGCAAAGGGCGTTCTTTTCGTCGGACGACATGGCTTTTGAGCCTGGATTCTTGATCCCGCCGACGCCTTTGCCGCCTCCCGCCTTGACGTGCTCGGTGCCATCGCCGTGACAGACCACGCATCCGCCCTTGGCCGCGGGCGTCCGCGCATCCGCTTTCATGCTGTGCTTCGTGAGGGAATAACTGGCGACCTTCTCTTCGTGACAGTTCTTGCAGACGTCGGGGCCCGGGGCCTGGGCCATTAATCCGGGACTGAAAAGAACGCCCCCGGCAAAGATGAGGATCGACAGCAACAAGGTTAGCCCAGGACGGTTCACTTCGTTCATCGCGTATCTCCCTCAACTAACGGGTCTCCCGTTGCGGTCGACCCCCCGATCACTGTGACTCGGATGCCCCTGATGACCTACGCATTTCGCCAGCTTCCGGCAAGGCTAAGTGCCGTCTTCGAAGCATCTTGTTACACCTTACCGGCATTATGATCAGCGGGCAATTGATCTGGATTTGATCCAGATCAATTTTCGAAGCTTAGTTTAAATAGTGTCGTAAATATGCAACGCTCGTTTTCGGCTCCACGGCATTGCGGCGCGATTTTCCAGCGCGGTTGGCCCTTGTCAGGCGCCTTTACGCATGCGCGGGCAGTCCGTCCCTCGAGCGCCCGGCTGAGGGCCATTGCGAAAGGTAAAGCAAGCGACAGCCTCGATTTAGGTGCCGATCTTTCCGGGGCCGGGCGGGATGGATCTTGATCCATATCAAGACGGGGCCAGACGAGATGCTCTTATGCTCAACGCCACGGTGAACTAGCGGTGTACCATTCGCGGAGCGAAAATCGTGCCCAAGCACATCGTTCGGCTGATCCTGTTGATCGTCGCTGGTTTCGCGGTCGCCTTGGTCGCGAAATGGGTTTTGACCGACGAGTCCTTTTATCGCTACGGACACTACCGCGCCGATTCAGTCCCCGAAATCGCCGCCCAGGAACCGGTCTACAAGACGGCGCGCTACTGCCAGAGCTGCCACAGCGAACGCCACGCCCAGTGGTCCGCCAACAATCATAAGTCGGTGACCTGCGAAACCTGTCATGGCGCGGCCCAGGGGCACCCCGAGAAAGGCAAGCTGCCGATCCCCGCGGATACGGTGAAGCTTTGCACCCTGTGCCATGAGGCCATGCCGGGGCGGCCGGGCACGCAGCCGCAAATCCGGGTCGCCCAGCACTCCAGTGGCCAGCAGTGCATTGTTTGTCACAACCCGCACGCGCCCAAGCTGGCGGGCGTCGTGGCCAAGGTGGCCGGCGATGCCGCGGCAGGAAGCAAGAAGCACGCGGGCAGTTGCGCGAGCTGCCACGGTGCGGCCGGGATCAGCCCGAATGACACGTGGCCGAATCTGGCCGGGCAAAATGCGGCCTATCTCGTCCGGATACTCGGCGCCTACAAATCCGGCGACCAGACCGACGTGATGATGTCCCCGATAGCGAAAACGCTCACTGACGCGGACGTTCAGAATCTCGCGGCCTATTACGCGGGCCTGAGCTGCAAAGCGCCGCCCGGGGAGACAAGCAAAGGCGACGCCGCCGCCGGCAAGGCCCTCGCGGCGAAAAATTGCGCCGCCTGCCACGGCGAAACGGGCATCGGGAGCAATCCCGCCTGGCCGAACCTTGCCGGCCAGAGGGCTGGTTACCTGGTGAACGTGCTCAAGGCCTTCCGGGGCGGCCTTCGCAAAGACCCGTTGATGGCAGGCGTTGTAAGGGGCCTGAGCGACGCAGACATCGACAATCTTGCGGCCTTCTACGCTGCGCAGAGCTGCGAGCCCGTTACCGAGCCAGGGAAGACACCATGAAACGGAAAAAAGAAACCGTCTCTTCGTTGCTCGCACGTCGTGCATTTCTGCGCAAAATCGGGGGCGCCGCAACGTGCGCGGGAGCCGCCGCGGCCGTCGGCGGCCTCGGCGTCATGCAGAAAGTCGCGGCAAAGAGCGATCCTGTTTCCAGCCAAAAATCGTTTCCCACCCCGGACTATGACTGGACGAAGCACCAGTGGGCGTTCGGCGTCGACGCCACCAAATGCATTGGCTGCCTGCGCTGCGTCGAAGCGTGCAAGACCGAGAATAATATTGTGATGCAGGACGCGCATCACTTCCGCACCTGGGTGGAGCGCTACGTCTACCTGGAAGGGGAGGACAAGGCGCGCATCGACAGCCAGCAGGATCCGGTGAATATCGCGGCTTCGGGTTCGGAAAAGGAGTTCCGCTTCGCCGATCGCTACAAAGATGCGAAAGTCGAGAAGGCGTTCTTCGTGCCCAAACTCTGCAATCAATGCACGCATCCGCCCTGCGTGCAGGTCTGCCCGGTGGGTGCCACCTATCGGACCAAGGATGGCATCGTTTTGGTCGACCACAAGTACTGCATCGGCTGCCGCTACTGCGTGCAGGCCTGCCCGTACGGGGCGCGCCTGTTCAACGAAGAGCAGGGCGTATCGGACAAGTGCAACTGGTGCTACCACCGAATCACCAAGGGGATGCAGCCGGCCTGCGTCGAGGCTTGCCCGGTTGGCGCGCGCATCTTCGGCGATCGCAGGGACAAGGACAGCCCGATCAGCCTGTTCATCCGCAACAACCGCGTGCAAGTGCTCAAGCCTGAAACCGGCAACGCGCCGAATGTCTTCTACGTCGGCATCGACAAAGAGGTCCGCTGATGGGACACGCCCTCGATATCGCGACCTACACCGGCTGGGTGTATCCCAACGAAACGATTTTTACGTGGTCGGTACAGATAGCCGTTTACCCCTACCTCACCGGCCTGGTGGCGGGGGCATTTACCGTCTCCAGCCTGTACCAGGTATTCGGCTTTCAGCGGCTCCAGCCCGTCGCGCACCTTGCGCTGCTCACCTCGCTTTGCTTCATGATTTTCGTGCCGCTACCGCTGCTGCTGCATCTAGGCCATGCAGAACGCGCTTTCAACGCCACGCTCACGCCGCACTGGACCTCGGCGATGGCGGCGTTCGGCTATATTGCGAGCTTCTACGTCGTCTTGCTGATGCTGGAGACCTGGTTCGCGTACCGGCCCTACATCGTCGAACAGGCTCAAAAGCGCCGCGATTTCCTGGGCAAGTTCTACCAGCTCTTGACGCTCGGTTCCCATGACCTTTCCGACAAGGCGCTGAAGGTCGACCAGAAATGGATCCTGGCACTCGCGATCACCGGCATCCCCGCCGCGCACGGTCTGCACGGCTACGTGGGTTTCATGTACGGCTCGCTGAAATCACGCGAATGGTGGTCCTCGGATCTCATGCCGGTGATCTTCCTTTTTTCAGCGATCATCTCGGGCGTTTCACTGCTGGCCGTGGTCTATGTCGCCTCGTGCAGAGTGCGGAAGGTCGCTATCGATGCGGCGTGCGTAAAGGGCCTCGGCTACACGATCTGGGCCTTCATCATGGTGGCCATCGTCCTCGAGCTGCTGGCATTTGCCAACCTCGTCTACAAGGGCCGGGAAGGGATCGAAATGATCATGGAATACGTCACCGGTCCGCTGCTCATTCCGTATTTCCTGCTGCAGTTCGCCATCGGCCTGTTCGTGCCGTTCCTGTGGCTTTCCTACATGATCTGGCGCGGGACCACCGGACGCGCCATGATCTTCGGTGTCATGGTGAGCGCCATCCTGGTCCTGTTCTCGGTGTTCATGATGCGGTGGAACGTGGTCATCGGCGGACAGGAAATCTCGAAGACGGGCCTAGGATTACTGGAATATCACATGCCGATTCTTACCAAGGAGGGGCTGTTGGCCGCGATCATTGTGACCGTGGCGCCGCTTTTTCTGTTATGGGGAGTCGTCCGGGTGCTGCCGCCCTGGGGACACACGACGACCCCCTCGCCTTCGCCCTAAAATATTGCGGCATAGCAATTCGGAGTTGAACTGGGCGAATCTGCGCGCAACTCCTGGACCGGGCTTGCGTCAGAACGTCCGGCGCCAAGATGCGCATGAATCATGGGTTGCAGGTTATAATATTTTCCTATTTCCCAACGTCGTTCCCGAGACGTTGGCCTGGCTCATGATTTTTGGCTCCAAGTTGGCCGTGCCCGCTCGATTAAAGAGGCTACTAGCTATGCACAATGCAGTGCGCGACGAAAGACATTCGTCTTTTGTCCATATTTCCGGCCAACCGATGGCGATCGTTTTTTCTTTTGCGGTGTTGGTCGCGCCGGTGATGGCAATCGCACAAAGCGGCGAGCGCAGCGGGAGACAGGTCGTCGACGAGGTGTGTGCTGCCTGCCACGCCACCGGGGCAAAGGGCGCGCCGAGGATGGGCAACAAGAATGCATGGGCACCCCTGGCGTCACGGGGCCTTACCAGTTTGACGGAGAGCGCGCTCAAGGGAATTCGCAGTATGCCCTCGCATGGCGGCAATCCGGGTCTCTCCGATCTCGAGATCGAGCGCGCTGTGACCTACATGGTCAACCGGTCGGGCGGCCAATGGATCGAGCCCGTCGGCGGCGTCACGCCGGCTCTCGAGCGCAAGGGCAAGCAGATCGTGAACGCGAATTGCGCGAAATGCCACGAAACCGGCGTGTTTGGCGCGCCGAAAATCGGCGACCGGACGGCGTGGATATTGCGGCTGAGACAAGGCCTCGATTTCCTCGTGCGCTCGGCCATCAACGGGCACGGCCCAATGCCGCCGCGCGGCGGCATGGCCGACTTGACCGATATCGAACTGCGCGCCGCGATTCTGTACATGTTCAATCCGGCTGGCACGGCGATAGAACACGCTCAGGCCGCGCCGATCGCGGTGCACGACCCGAATCGCAAGGTCGCGGATGGAATGGAGATCTACCTCGGGATCGTTTCGGCGAAAACGCTGCGCGAGCGTTACGCGAAAGACGATCCGGAACGCATGATTCACGGCGGCATCCCGAGGGGCAGAGGCTACTACCATCTCAACATTTCGCTGTTCGACAGCAAGAGCCGCCTGGCTATCGCCAATGCGGAAGTGGAGGCCAGCGTCACGGAACCCGTATCGGGAGGCGAAACGAAAAAGCTCGAGCTCGTGAGCCTCAAAGGCGCGAAGAGCTATGGCAACTACTTCCGCATGTCAGGCAAGAACCCGTACCGAATTGTCGTGCGAGTGCAGAAACCCGGCGCGTCACGGGTGATCCAGACCGAGTTCGAATTCAAGCCCTACTGACCGCCGCATGCGGAACGCGCGCGCCGATTGGGGATTGCTGTAATAGCCGTGCAGGGTCTTGCGAGCAGATGTCACTTGGCGCGGCACCTCGCAGGGCGCGAATTTTGCGCCCGTCTTGGAGTCGTCGGGTCGGGGTTCTCGAAACCGCATGAGGAAACGTCGATGAACCGAATTGCGCAGGCACGGTGTTCCAGTTTCCTGTTTTTGGCGGTTGCGGCCTTCCTGTTATCGTTACCAGCCACTGCGGCCCAGTCCGGCGAAAACCCGGCGGGAAAAGCCGACGACCTGCGAGCCATCACCGCCACCCCTGCGGACGTCGCCGAAGGCCGCCGGGTCGCCGAAACGTGCGTCCGCTGCCATGGGGCAAACGGCATCAGCGCAAACAAAGGCATCCCACACGTTGCCGGCCAGCGCCCAGCGTATATCTACAACAAGCTGCGCGCCTACCAAACCGGAACGCGGCGTGACCCGGCCATGGAGAGCGCCGTCAAATTCCTGAGCGAGGACGCGCTGGTGAAGGTGGCGGCCTATTACAGCAGCCTCGAGCCGGCGCAGCCGCTCCGGTCGGCTGCCAAGGCCCCGCCGGCCGGGCTCGACCCCGTTGCCGCGGGCAAGGCCGCAGCCGCCGCCTGCGGCGGGTGCCATGGCGAAGACGGTGTGAGCAAGGCATCTGGCATGCCGAGCCTGGCCGGGCTCGATCCGAAGTATTTCGTCGCGGCGGTGAAAGGCTACGTCAGCGGCCAACGCAAGCACGACATGATGAAGTCACTGGTCACGTCGCTCACGGATGCGGACCTGAATAACCTCGCCCTGTATTACGGCTTGCAGAAGCCCCGGCGGGCGGAAACACCGGCCGCTGGTGACCAGGCGGCCGGCAAGAAGGCAGCAGCGGATTGCGCCGGGTGCCATGGCGAGCAGGGCGTCAGCACGAATCCGGCCAATCCGAGTCTTGCGGGCCAGGATGCCGAATATCTCTTCGCCGCGCTCAAGGCCTACAAGGATGGTTCGCGCGCCGAAGGCACGATGAAGAATGCCGTGGCGACGCTCGACGGAACCGCCATGAAGAATCTCGCGGCCTTTTATGCGGCCCAGCAACCGCAGCCGCCGAAAGTCGCCCGACCGTTGAGCACTGCCGAATGGGTGCAGCGCTGCGATCGCTGTCACGGCATTAATGGCAACAGCACCGACCCGCGCGCCCCGGCCATTGCAGCCCAGCGCGCCGACTACCTCGCCAAGGTACTGCACGCCTATCATAAAGGCACGCGCAAGGATTCCGTAATGGCCGCGATGTCCAGCATCCTGACCGACGCGGATGTCGACGGCCTCGCGGCTTATTACGCGCGCCAGAGGGCGCGCGCCTTCGTTTACGTAACCGTGCCTTGCAAATGAGCAGCGCGGGAGGGCGGTGTGGTGCGCGGCAATAGGCGGATGTAACATGGCCCGATATCCACGGCGAGTTAGAGCGTTTCCTGCGCGAGATGCCGCGCGCTTTTTCCGCATCGCTCAACGGCAGCGCGATGCCGAGGCTTCCGCGTTCGCTACCTTGCTTCAGTCGTGTTTTCGTGCCGACGCAACCAAAGAGATAGGTTATGAGTGAGACGCCACTGCATCCGATGTTTAGCCATTATTCGGACCTGCCGTACAGCTTGCGCGCGCTGTACACGGCGGCGCTTCTGGTCATCGGAATGGGGTATCTGTTTGCCCTGATCTACATTTTCGCGACCTACGCGCCGAAGGACGGCAATCCGAACTCGCTCTCTTACGAGGACATCGTGATCGGCTACAGCGGCAGCGGCGAGGATTCGCGCCTCGAGTCAGCCTTGCGCGGGCCGATGAGAAGCATGCTGCCGGCGGAGGATACCGCTTTGATCATATCGTGGGTGCGCGAGGGGGCCGATCGCCCGGCCTACGAGAGCCGGATCCGGCCGATCATCGAAAAGCGCTGCCTCGCCTGTCATGACGGCAGCAATCCGCATCTCGCCAATCTCAGCGGATTCGACAACCTGCAAAAGATGACCGAGAAGGATACCGGCCCCGCGGTCACGACGCTGGTTCGCGTCTCGCACATCCATTTGTTCGGGCTCAGCTTCATCTTTTTCATCCTGGGCACGATCTTCAGCCATGCCTACGTCCGGCCTATCTGGCTGAAATGCGTTGTCGTGGCGACACCGTTCCTCTGCATCGTGCTCGACGTCCTGTCCTGGTACCTCGTCAAGCTATACCATCCGTTTGCCTGGGTGGTGATGCTCGGGGGCGCCGCCTACGGCGCGTGCTTTGCCTTCATGTGGGTAGTGTCGATGTACCAGATGTGGTTTAGCGGAACGCCCACGATGGTCGCGAAGAGAGCGCACGAGAGGGGCGTCGGCTGACGGACGGGCAATCCAAGCGCGAGCCCTGCTAGGCGTCGCCGGCGCAAGTTAGCGGCGGTGACGCCTTGATCTCGGTATAGGCGTTCTCGTTCGGGGAAAGGCCGGCAGCAGCGGTACTGTCCGCAAGGCCGTCAGGCCCCTGAGGATACCATCAAGCTAATCGACAGACCGGTAGCGTTGCGTCAGTAGCTCTGCGCACACGCAAGAAAAAACGACGCGTTATTTCGGAGGCTGCTTGGCGTAGTACGCCGAGATGCTCTCGATGATGGCATCGCTGTATGGCAGGCTCATCCGGTGCATCATCGACACCTCGCGCCGGTCGTCGCGGTAGGCCCGCAGGGCCATGACGAGATAATCCCTGTCCTGGCCATTGATTTTTGGTATCGCGAGGTCTGAAACGTCCGCAGCAGGGTTGTGACATCGATTGCACTTTTGCGCGAGCTCTTTAAGGAACCCCTCGCCCTTTTCGGCCGCTTGTGACTTCTGCGTCGAATAGAACGCAGCAATGTTCTCGATGTCCTTGTCGCTCAAGCCAACAACGTAGTCGCGCATGCGCTCACGCTTGCGAGTGGTGCGGTAGGCCTTGATCGCCTTCACGAGGTAAACGGGATCCTGGCTCGCAAGCGTTGGCGTGGCGGTATCCGTGCTGACGCCGTTAGGTCCATGACAACCGCCACAGACGGCGCTCAACGGCTGGCCAGCCGCCGGGTCGCCCGAAGGCGGTGCAGCACGCTGGGCAGGAGTCTGGGACGCGAAATACAGCGCCACGCTCTCCAGCTCCGTCCTCTCCAGGCGAGGCAACATCGCATGCATGGGAGATTTCTCGCGTTCCGCATGCAAGTACTCCTGAACGGCAAGGATCAGATAACGGGCCTGCTGGCCGGCCAGGCTCGGCACCCCGGAAGTCTTGCTGTTGCCGCCTTCGCCATGGCATTTTTCGCACGCCGCCGCCAGCTCCTTGCCCTTCTCATACGGAGATACCAGCTGAATTTCCTTTGCCGCCGCACTGACGACCGGCGGCAGACTGGCGTAATAGGCCGCCACATTGCGCAAATCCGCCTCGCTCATGTGCCCTGTCATGTCCTTCAGGGCTGCGTGAACACGCGTTCCCGCCCTGTAGGCCTTCAATGACCCAAGCAGGTAGCGCTCCCGCTGCGCCGCGAGTATGGGAATCGCCGGGGCAGCACTACCGCCGTTCAGGAGATGGCATCCGACACAGTCCCGCTGGGCGATCGCTTTTCCCGCCGCAATGTCTGCTGCAGCCAGCTTTTCGGCAACGGGCTTGCCAGCGGACTTATCCTGTTCCATGCAGCCAATCAGCGCGATCGACAAGACAAATGCCAGCAGTAATGTTCTCATCGCGAGCCTCGGGAACTGTTCGGTCGGGCAGGGATCATCAGATTCGCATCGACTGTCGCGTTATGCAGATCCACTAACATTCTATTCCCAAAACGGGTGGAAACCTAGCATTGCTCTTCCCGCGCGCGCCAGCGCTCAGCTGTGAATAGGCGCTACCTGGAACACTTGAATCATTCGCTTACGCGCCGGATCGCCTTTTCCAAGCCGAAGCGGGAGAGCATCAGTCTCGACACGAATTCGATTAGTTCCCATCGTTGTCCCTTCAGCGCCGACGCAGGACCAGGGTGCGGATCATACAAACGGTTGAGCAAATTCGTCGGGCATTGTGATCTCTGATCGTGAGATACTCTCCTTCGGGCCGATACATGATTGAAAGGATCGTGTTGTGCGGGTGACGGCACGACAGCCCCGACCGGATGGACATCACACCATTTCATCGGGTCCCGCTCCACGCCCCTCTCCACCTTATGACGGGGCCACACCGGAACGATGAGCGGGATCACAATAGAATTTGCAACTTGGCGGAAATTCAGGATTCGGCCGCCGCTTTTTTAGGAGGAAGGAAATGAAAGTTACTCAAGCATTAATGGTCATTGTGGTGGCCGTCGCGTTTATCGGAGGCGCCATGGCGGCGCCGCCGGGCAAGACGGTGGAATTTGCCGGCGGGCCCATGGGGAAAGTCACGTTCGACGGCAAGATTCACGCGGACAAAGGGCTGAAGTGCAACGACTGCCATACGAAAATCTTCCAGATGAAGAAGGGCTCGACCAAGATTACGATGGCCGCCATGAACAAGGGCGAGAACTGCGGCACGTGCCACAACGGCACCAAGGCGTTTAAGTCCAGCGATCCCAAGAACTGCAAGACCTGCCACAAGAAGTAACTCTTACAAACGGTGACCGGCGACCCGTAATCGGTGACCGGTGAACGGTGACCGGTGAACGGTAAACGGTAAACGGTAAGCGGTAAGCGGTAAGTCCGACAGCGGCGAAGGGATCGAGTTTGTCCGTTTGCGATTTACGGAATCGATCCGCCTTCACCTCGTGCCAGGGTCGGCGCGGGCGCTGTATCGAGATATCTCGCAACGGCTTCTGCCGTTTGCTGCCCCGACTTGATGCAGTCACCGACCGCGACCCCACCCCGGTACGACGCGCAGAGGTAGAGCCCTGGTAACGCCTGCCGCGCCTGTTCGGCGCGCCGGATTCGGTCGAGATGGCCCAGGGTGTATTGAGGGATCGCCCGCGGCCAGCGGGTGAGTGCACAGAACACGGGCGCGCCCCGCGCGCCAACCAGCGCGGCCAGCTCCTCGCGCACGATCTCCGCAAGATCCTCGTCCGCGCGTGAGAGCAGTTGCGGGTCGCGCCGGCCGCCGATGAAGGTGGTGAACAAAACGGCGTCCTCGGGCGCGCGTCCGTCGAACACGCTGGACGAAAACAGCACGCCGAGGATGCGCCTTTTCTCCACCCGCGGGGCGAGCAGTCCGAAACCATCGAGCGGGTGCAGCACGTCGGACCGTCGGTAGCCGTGCGCCACCGATACGACCCCCGCATACGGGATCTCTTCGAGCGCGCGCGCTGCGTCAGGCGCAAAGTCCCGCACCAGGGTGGCAGCGCAATCCGCTGACACGGAAAGCACCATTGCCCGCGCGCGCTTTTGGAACGTCGTGCCGCCGCGCTCAGCGGTGACGACGATCGTGCCATCGGGTTCGCGACCCAGACTCACGGCCCGGGTGTCTGTCGAAACGCGCCCGATCCTGCGTGCCAGAACATCGGTCAACGTTTGTAGTCCTCGCGGAAACGAAAAGCTCGGGGCGATGTTTCTCGCCTTTGCACCGCTCCTGGCGCGCTCCCGGGCGCCGAAGATCTGCCCCTTGATGAGGCTGCCGTAGCGCTGCTCGATCGCGTGCAGCCGCGGAAATGCGGCGGACACGGACAGCTGTGTTGGATCGCCCGCATAGACGCCGGCCACGAATGGCTCGATCGCGTAATCGAGGAATTCGCGGCCGAGCCTTCGCAAGACGAACTGCGCGACCGACTCCTCAGTACTCGCAGGCGCCCGCCCGATAAATGGTTCCTGTAACAGCCGCAGCTTGGCGCTCGGCGAAAAGAGTGACGTCGTCAAGAATGCGAAAGGCGTCGTGGGAAGCGCGTTGAGCCGGTCTGCACGGACCAGGAAGCGCTTCGCAGCAATCGCGCTCATGTCGACGCGCTCATTCAGGATGCCGAGCTCGCTGAGCATTTCGTTAATGAACGGACCGGTGTCCAGGATGCTGTTCGGACCGCGCTCGTACAACATGCCATCGCGTCGCTCGCTGCCAATGACGCCGCCCGGACGCGGCGCGGCGTCGATGACTTGAACGCCGATCCCGCGCTTGGCGAGCTGGAAAGCCGTAGTCAGTCCCGAGATCCCGGCGCCGACCACCAGAACATCGCAATCAATACTCATAGCCCGCCACCAGACCCGCGGGTTGCCGCCGCACCCTGCAAGAACGAACGTGATGAGGCCGATGATCCGGCCGGCGCCGCATTGCAACCGCCATGCGAGTCGCAGAAGCTTGTGATCCGATCACAAAAGCACGTGCGGCTCGGTAGCAGCGATCGCGCCAGTCGCCTGATTGGCCTGTGCGGTGCAGCAAAGATCACGTGGCTCATGACATTCAAGGCGTTGTTTATATGTTCTTTACAGCCAGCTCATTGCAACGCGGCAACTCACTTGATCTGCATCAATATGCGATGCAAGTGCCCGGCAATAATGTCTGCCATGGATATGACTCTCGCGTCGCAGGCGGGCTCTCTTTCCCAAAGTAGCACAGTACGGTTTCTCGAGAGATTGCCGCTCTTTGAAGATCTGGGCAGCGAGGCGATTAGCCGGCTCGCTCGCAGCGCGGCCCAAATTCCTGTGCCGCAGGGGAGCGTCATCTTCCGGCAAGGCGACAGGTCGGCCGCTCTTCACCTCATCGTCTACGGTCAGGTAAAGCTGTCGCTCCAGGCCGCACGGGGCGACGAAAAGGTTATCGAGTTTATCGGTCCCGGGGCGAATTTTGGCGCGGCGACGCTGTTCCTGGGAGAGCGGCACGCCCTGAACGCAGAAACGATCGCGGACTCCATGCTCGTGCATCTGGGCAAGAACGCCGTGCTCGAGGAAGTCGAGCGCAGTGCGGACTTCTGCTCCCGGATGCTCAGGGACGTGTGCCGTCGCCTCAATCAGCGCACCCGCTATTTCGAGAACTGTATGCTGCTCAATGGGGCGCAGCGCGTGACGACGTTCCTGCTAAGCCAGATCCCGGATGGCGTCAACGGAGGAAGCATTGCGATAACATTAAACGCGAAAAAGGGCGTAATCGCCTCCGGTCTCAACCTCACGCACGAGCATTTCTCGCGCATCCTCCACGAGATCCAGGCCGCCGGGCTCATCGAGGTGCGGGGCCGCGAGATCCAGATGTTTGACGTGGGCCGGTTGCGCGCCTACGCCGCCTAGTCCGGCGCCAACTTCCTCAACGTTCAACGCGGAGCGCCTCTCGCAGCGCGATGCGGCAACGGTGGGCGCTCGGCTAGAATAGCGCTTTCGGGAAAAGCGCATGTCCGACGCCCCCAAAGCAAAAAAACACCAGCCGCAGCCGCCCTCGGCGTCGAACTTCATTCGCGGCGTCATCGAGTCCGATCTCGAAACGGACCGCTACGCCGCGCGCACCTGGGGCGGGCGCCCGGGCCCGGCAACGCTGCACGCACGCGCGCCACGGGATGAGGCCAGGGTGCACACACGGTTCCCGCCCGAGCCGAACGGCTACCTGCACATCGGGCACGCGAAATCCATCTACCTCAATTTCGGCCTGGCCCGCGACTATGGCGGCGCTTGCCATCTGCGATTCGACGACACGAACCCGGAGAAGGAAGAACGGGAATACGTGGAGTCGATCCTCAAGTCAGTGCACTGGCTGGGTTTCGACTGGGGATCGCATCTGTATTATGCGTCCGACTACTTCGACTTCATGTACGAAGCCGCGGAGTACCTTATCGACGCGGGCCATGCCTACGTGGACAGTCAAAGCGCCGAGGAGATGCGCCGCAGCCGCGGCACGCTGACCGAGCGAGGCGTGAACAGCCCCTGCCGCGACCGCACTCCGGCGGAAAACCTGAAACTCTTTCGCGAGATGCGCAACGGGAAGCACTCCGACGGCACGCACGTGCTGCGCGCGAAGATCGACATGGGCTCGCCCAACATCAACCTGCGCGATCCTGCGATCTATCGTATCAAGAGGGCGTCGCATCACCGCACGGGCGACAAATGGTGCATCTATCCCATGTACACCTACGCGCACCCGATCGAGGACGCGCTGGAGAACATCACGCACTCGCTTTGCACGCTCGAGTTCGAGGACCAGCGCCCGTTCTACGACTGGCTGCTCGAGCGCCTCGCCGAAGGCAGCTTGCTCGCGCGACCGTTACCGCAGCAGATCGAGTTCGCGCGGCTCAACCTCACCTATGTCGTGCTCTCCAAGCGCAAGCTCATCCAGCTGGTCGAGGAAGGGCGCGTCGAGGGCTGGGACGATCCGCGCATGCCGACACTTGTCGGCGCGCGCCGTCGGGGCTACACGCCCGAGGGCTTCCGCCTGTTTGCCGACCGCATCGGCGTGTCGAAGGCCGACTCGTGGATCGATTACGGCGTCCTCGAAGACTGCATGCGGGAGGACCTGAACGAGCGCACGGAGCGCCGCATGGCCGTGCTCGACCCGGTCAAGCTCGTGATCGACAACTTCCCGGAAGACGGGGAAGAGGCGTGCCACCCGCCCAATCACCCTCAGAAACCGGAGCTGGGCAAGCGCGTCGTGCCGCTCTCGAGAGAACTCTGGATCGAGCGTGAAGACGTAACGGAGGATCCACCGAAGGGCTACTTCCGCCTGTATCCGGGAAATGCGGTGCGACTGCGCTACGGTTATATCGTGACGTGCGACCGCCTGGAGAAAGACGCGGCGGGCAACATCGTCGCCGTTCACTGCACTTATGATCCAGACACGAAGTCCGGCACCTCTGGCGCCGAGAAGAAAAAAGTGAAGGGCAATATACACTGGGTTTCAGCGCGCCACGGCTTCCGCAGCGAGGTCCGTCTCTACGACCGGCTGTTCCGGGTGCCGCAACCGGGCGCGGGCGAGCGCGATTTCCTGCTCGACGTCAATCCGGATTCAAAGCGCGTCGCCAGCGCCTGGCTCGAGCCTGCATTGCGCGAGGCGCAACCCGAGCAGCGATTCCAGTTCGAGCGGTTAGGATATTTCGTGGCCGACCTCAAGGACTCGCGCTCCGGCGCACCGGTGTTCAATCGAACCGTTACACTCCGGGACTCATGGGGTAAACCTGGCTGAGGAGCCCCGCTCCCCGGCAGCGCCATCGCCCGCGCACGGCGCAGCGGCGCGAGTTGACCTGGGTCACACATCGCTGCGCAGCGACCGTGATTTACTGCGCTACCCGCGCGCGACCCCGTGCACTACCATAACGGAAGCCGGGTCTCGCAACGGCGGGGGAACGTAAATGAATACAGGGTCCAGGCCGAAACCGATCGTCATCGCGCTGGCGGTCGTGGTGGTGGCCATCATTGCATACTGGGGCTACACGGCGATTAAGAAGCGCGAACTCGACGCCACGATCGTCGCCGCGATCCAGGACACGAGCCAGCGCCTGCGCTCGGCGCTCACCTTGACCGCGGGGCCGCCCGAAGCGATCACCATGCAGGCCGCAGAAAGAGTCAGCGCGGACGCCGAGGACGTCGACCGCCAGCTCCAGGCGCTGAAGCGCGCGGACGCCACCTCCGATATGGCGCTCGTCGACGCCGCGGATTCCTATCTGCTCACCACGAGAGAGGTCTTGAAGCGGATCGCCGGCAGTCACAAGCACCGCCTGATGCTCGCGGAAAGCACGCAAGCGTTGCGCGACCACATGCGCGTCGACACCCGCACGGGAGCGTGGGTGAGCGAGGCGGTCCGGGGCAAGACGCGCATGGACCAGGATTTTCGCGGTTTCCGGATCGATACCGAGAAGGTGGACGATCTGCTTGAATCGTTCCATGAACCGGAGAACAAAATCGTGCCGTACGCCGGCGCCGGGGCGTTGATCGATAAGAAGCTGGTCGCTGACGCCCGCATGCGAGCGAGCGCGGAATTGAAGCGGGCGACTGCCGAGAACAAGAGCTTCCGGCTCCGCTAGGCGCCCTAAGGCACGATGGGCCCCCAAGAAATAAGCCGCGGACAAGCATAGGTACACGCCGATAATGGGGAACGGGTGATGAATAATGGTGATGAAGAATAGTGATGAAGACCGTCGCAACCGCACTACATCACCAGTAATCATCACCCTCTTTCATCGCCAGTTCTCATCACAGGTTCCCGGTCACTGGTCACCGACCGCGGATTTGATCGGCGTTCGGCACCCGGTCTCGGGTCCCGTCCGATCCGCTGTCGGTGACAGGGACCGCCGTTAGGCGCGATACTACGCGTAAGACCCATTCCGGATCCATTTCACCGCCATGCCGAATATCACCATGCTCGATATCGAGGCGCTGAGGAAAACCAAGCTCAGGCCTTATATCGACAAATGCGTCCAGCATCGCGCGCCGGACCCGGGTTTTCACGCGATGATGGGGCACAACGTGGACTTGTGCGAAGCGATGTTCGTCGCCTGGGACACGATCTTCAACACCGGCCGCGTCAGCCACGCGCTGAAGGAAATCATCCGGGTGCAGCTCTCCCGCATGGCCTCCTGCGTGTACTGAGGGAACGTCCGGTCCGCTTCGGCGAAGCGGCAGGGTCTGAACGAAGACGACATCGACGAGGGCATTGCCAACTACGAGGCGAGCGCTCGCTTCACCGAAGCTGAAAAACTCGCGCTGCGCTATAGCGAGCTGATGGCGCTCGATCCAGACCGGATCGGTCGCGAATTCTACGACGAGCTGCGCCGGCATTATTCCGAGGAGGAGATCGTCGAGCTCGGCGCCTTCATCGGCTTCAACATCGGCTATCACACGTTCTTCGGCACGCTGAAGTTCTACCCGATGTTCTCGCCGGACGGGCGGCTGGTAAGCCAGGAGGAATCGGCGCGGCTCTACGGTGCGGCACCCGTCTCGCTGTCCGGAGCAAAAAAGTGACGGCTGACGGTTGAAATCTCGTGAATCGTGAATCGTGAATCGGACCCCGAGCAGAAACCGATATTAGCCGCAGATAAACGCCGATAAACGCAGACAAACGCAGATAAAAACCCGCACAAATGAATGAACGTCTTTCTTATCGGGGTTTATCGGCGTTTATCGGCGGCGGACCAACCTTTAGGCAGAAGGATGAAGGCGGAAGATGCGTTAAACCAAGACGACTTCGATTTACGTTTCACGATTTACGTTTCACGGCTCTGTGATCGGCGTTCATCGGCGGCAATAACTACGGTGACCCGTGACCAGTGACCGGAAAAGCAGAAGCCGGGCAACCCAAGGTTTTGGTCGAGTTGTATCTGTGTTTATCTGCGTTTATCTGCGTTTATCTGCGGCTAATAAAGGCTGTTCGGGGTTGGGGGTTCGGTTTTTGGATAAGTCATCTGTGTTTATCTGCGTTTATCTGCGGCTAAGATGCCTTACGTAGAGCCGTTGAAGCCCGAGGAGATTCGGGACCCCGAGTTGCTCGCGCTAATCGAGCGTTGCGAAGCGCTCGGCGTGCCCGATGCGCTTTTTCCCCGGATTCTCGCGCGCGTGCCGGCGCATGCGAAGGCGTTGCTGCAGGCGCTGCTCGTCTCCCACGCCGAGGGCAACGTCGACCATCGTTTGAAGGAGATCATCCGCGTGCAGCTCGCCCGGATCGCGGGCGACCCCTACTTTGCCGGCCTGCGCTCGAGGCGGGCGCAGCAAGCGGGGCTTGATGAAGAAACCATTGAGGCCGGTTCGAAGACGCCCGAAAACGACCCCCGCTTCACCCCGGCAGAGAAGTGGGCGCTGCGCTACGCGCGCGAGATGTATCTCAACCCGGAGCGGGTGGATGCCGCCTACTACGACGAAGGCAAGAAGCATTACACCGAGGCGCAGATCATGGAACTCGGGGCGTTCATCGCGTTCCACTACGGCATGCAGGCGTTCATGCGAACGCTCGGCGCCGCCCCGCTCCGCGGTCGCGGCTGAACGCGCGCGCGTTCAAGTTTCAAGTTTCAAGTTTCAAGTTTCAAGTTTCAAGTTTCAAGTTTCAAGTTTCAAGTTTCAAGTTTCAAGTTTCAAGTTTCAAAGTCGGACGATTGTCGAATCGGAGGTTCCTCGCATTGAAATTGGAACTTGCAACTTGGAACCTGGAACTTTGAACGTTGAACTTGGAACGGCCCTCGGATGAGAGCGTTGGTGACCGGCTTTGAGCCCTTCGGCGGCGACGCTATCAACGCTTCGCTCGAAGCCGTGCGGCAGCTCCCGCCGCGGATCGGCCGGCTGGAAGTCACCACCGCTGAGCTCCCGACCTCGTATGCACGTGCGCTCGTCGCGCTCGAGGCAGCGATTGCCGCGGCCGGGCCACAGATCGTTCTGTGCGTTGGACAGGCGGGGGACCATGCGGCCCTCTGTGTCGAGCGCGTGGCGGTCAACGTGCAGGATTCGCGCATCCCCGACAACGACGGCGCACAGCCCACGGACACGCCGGTCGTCGCCGGCGGGCCGGCAGCCTATCTCGCGACGCTGCCGGTGAGAGCCGCCGTCGCGGCGCTGCACGCGGCCGAATTACCGGCCGAAATCTCGATGAGCGCTGGCACCTTCGTTTGCAACCACGTTTTCTATGGCCTCATGCATCTTGCCGCGCTGCGCGCACAGCCCTTCCGCGGCGGGTTCCTGCACGTGCCGCGCCTGCCGCAGCAGGCGAGCGACGCGAGCGCCATGGCGCTCGACGATATGGTGCGCGGAATCGCTGTCGTGCTCGAGACGGCTGCTCATTCCGCCCGATCATCGAGCTGACGATTCCGCTTCATGCGCGGGATGATGGTGATGAGTACTGGTGATGCGAACTGGTGATGGGTACTGGTGATGAGAATTGGTGACGGAAATTGGTGATGAACAGCGTTTGGCACTCCACGATCCCTCATCACCATTCCTCATCGCCATTCCTCATCACCATCTCTCATCACCATCTCTCATCACCATTTTCGTCCCCTAGGGCGGTGGCGACTATAATGCTTCCTTTTCGTTGACCAAACCCGCGGCACAAAGGATTGATGCGTGGATAGCAGCAAGCAAGACGGCCACAGCCGGTGGTTCTGGCGCTTTTTAGCGCTCGGCGTTCTGGCGGCGGGCGTCTCCGGATTCGTCGCGTTGCAGATTTTCAAGCCGCGCCCCGCGGTCAGGCCACCGGCGAAGCAGCTTCCGCTCGTGCGTGTTGCACCAGTTGAATTCCGGGAGGGCGCGCTTCCGGTCACGGGCCACGGCCTCGTCAAGCCGCGCGCCGAGATCGGCCTCGCGGCGGAGCTGTCTGGCAAGGTTTCCTACGTAAGCCCGGCGCTCGTGACCGGCGGCGCCTTTTCCCGCGGAGATGTATTGATCCGTATCGATCCCGACCCGTTCCGTGCCGCGCTCGCCCAGGCGCGCGCAGACCGCCAGTCGGCGCTGGCGGGGCTCAAGTTCGCGAAACAACAGCTTGCACGCACCGAGCAGTTGATCGCCAAGGGCTTTCTCTCGCGCCAGACACTTGATGAACGCATCGCAGGTCGCGACCAGGCCAAGGCGGCGCTCGCCCACGCGGAGGCGCTCGAGGAGAGCCGCCGCATCGATCTCGAGCACACTACGATCCGCGCGCCATTCAGTGGCAAAGTGCTCTCCGAGAAAATCGGCCTCGGCGAAACCGTGCAGCCGGGCAAGGAACTCGCCCGCATCTTCGCTGACGACGTGGTCGAGATTCCGGTCTCGCTCACCGACCGCGACGTCGCGCTCATCTCCGACCCGTGGCGCGGCAACGCGTCCACAGGTGACGAAAGGGTCCCGGCGACCGTGACAGTCGAGCACGGTAGCGCGCGCTACGCGTGGCCGGGGCGCGTCGACCGGATCGAGGCGGCCGTGGACAGCACCACGCGCACCTTCAACGTGGTCGTGCGCGTGATTGACCCGGCCACCCGCGGCAAGCCCGTGTCGGCGGGCGCTGCGGAGGCGCCCCCGTTGCTCGTCGGCATGTACGCGACCGTCGAGATCGCGGGTCGTGATCACGGGCGCTATGCGGTGGTGCCGCGGCGCGCGTTGCGCGACGGCAACGTGCTCTGGCTGCTCGCTGCAGGCGACGCCGTATCGATCCAGCCCGTGCGCGTGCTCCGTGAGGCCAACGAGACGGCAGCGGTGTCAGCCGACGGCGTGCCCGAGGGCGCGCGCGTTATCGTGAGCGACCTCAAGGTCATCACGCAGGGCATGCCGGTGCGCGTCATCGACGAGCCTCGCGCAGCCCCAGCGCCGGCGGAGCATCCGGCCTCGTGAACGGCCTCATTGCCTGGATGGCCCGCCACCCGGTGGCGGCCAACCTCCTGATGGTGTTCCTCGTCATCGCCGGGCTGACGAGCGCGCTCACGCTCAAGCAGGAGGTGTTCCCCGAGATCGAGATCGAGATCATCGAAGTGCGCGTCGTCTACCAGGGGGCTGCGCCGGACGAGATCGAGGAAGCCATCATCCAACGCATCGAAGAGCAGATCGAGGGAATCGAGGGCATCCAGCGCGTCAATTCCTACGCCGCTGAGGGCGTGGGTGTCGTACGGGCCGAGCTGACGCGCGAAGCGCGGGTGCCGCGCAAGCTCGACGAGATCAAGTCGGCGGTGGACCGCATCACCACCTTCCCTGAAGAGGCTGAGCGCCCCGAGGTCAAGGAGCTCACCACCCGCCAGCGTGTCATCGAGCTTGCCGTCTATGGCGACGCGGGTGAGGCCGTGCTGCGCGAGTTCGCCTACCGTATCAAGGACGAGCTTGCGGCGACGCCCGGGATCTCGCTGGTGCAGGTCGCGCGCGTGCGCAACTACGAGGTCTCCATCGAGGTGCCGAACGACGCGCTGCGCGCCTACGGTCTGACGCTGCAGGATCTCGCCGCGACGGTCAAGCGCAGCAGCCTGGACCTCCCGGGCGGCGACATCAAAGCGCAAGGCGAGTCGATCCTGCTGCGCACCAAGGGGCGCAACTACGACCGGCGCGACTTCGAGAAAATCGTGGTGGTGTCGGCGCGCACAGGCGCCCGCGTGCGGCTCGCGGACATTGCCCGCGTCGACGACGGGTTCCGCGACGAGGACCTGATCATGCGCTATCAGGGAAAGCCCGCCGCTTTTGTGCAGGTGTTCCGCGTCGGCGACGAAAAAGTGCTCGACATCGTTCGCAAGGTCGAGGAGTACATTGACACGACGCTCACGCCAAGCCTGCCGCCAGGCATCTCCGCGACGATCTGGCGCAACGACGCGGTCGAGTTCAAAAGCCGCATGCGGCTCCTCATGAAAAACGGCTCCGTCGGCCTGCTGCTCGTGCTGTGCGCGCTCGCGCTCTTCCTCGACCTGCGGCTCGCGTTCTGGGTGTCGGCAGGGATCTTGATCGCTTTCGTCGGCACCTTCGGCGTCATGGCCCTGATGGGGCTGTCGATCAACATGATGTCGCTGTTCGGTTTCATCCTGGCGATCGGCATCGTCGTCGACGATGCGATCGTCACCGGCGAGAACATCTACGCCGAGAACGAGCGCGGACGTCCCTCACTGGAAGCGGCCGTCGCCGGCGCACAGCGCGTCGCGCTGCCCGTGCTGCTTGCAGTCTCGACCACTGTGGCGGCGTTCGTGCCACTGCTCTTCGTGCCGGGCACCATTGGCAAGTTCCTGTTCCAGATCCCGGCAGTGGTCATCATGGTGCTCGCCATCTCGGTCATCGAGGCGATGCTGATTCTGCCACGCCATCTCATCCACCTCCGGGTGGTGGGCTACCAGCCGCGCACCCGCCCCGGCGCCTGGATAGCGGGGCTGCGGCAGCGCATCGATGGCGCGCTCAGGCGCTTCATCGCGGGCCCGCTCGAGCGCGGCCTGCGCTTCGCTACTACACACTATGGCGTCGTCATCGCGGTGGGTCTCGCCATATTCCTGCTCACGCTCGGCGTGATCCGCGGCGGCTACATCAAGTTCTCGTTCTTCCCCCAGGTCGAGGGCCGCCACGTCACGGCAACACTCGAGCTCGCACAAGGCGCGACGGCGGAGACGACCCTGGCGGCGGCGTTGGAGATCGAGCGCGCCGGGCATGCGGCAGCGAAGGAGTTGAAGGACCCGAGCGGCCGCGATCTCGTCAAGGCGGTCTACATCTCGGTGGGCGTACAGGACCGCACCGGTCCCGGTGCCGCAGGCGTCCTGAATATTTTGCAAGGCAACAAGGCCTCGGTCGTGTTCGAGCTGCTTGACCCCGAAATCCGCACGATTTCCTCGCGAGAGTTCGAGCTCGGCTGGCGACGGCAGGCGGGATCGTTACCGCAGGTGCGCAAGCTCACGTTCGCCTCGAACGTCATCAACCTCGGCTCGCCGGTGCAAGTCGAACTCTCGGCCCGCACGCCCGAAGGACTGGCGCAGGCGGTTCTGGCGATGCAGAACGAACTGCGGCGCATCGAGGGTGTCTTCGATGTGCGTGACGACCAGAACCCCGGCAAGCGCGAGTTGCAGTTCAGGTTGAAGCCCTATGCCCGCACGCTCGGCGTGACGCTCGAGAGCCTGTCGCAGCAGGTGCGCGCGGCCTTCTTTGGCGCCGAGGCGTTGCGCGTGCAGCGCGGGCGAGATGAAGTGCGCGTGTATGTCCGCCTTCCGCGCGAGGAACGCGATTCGTTGGCCGACCTCTCGCGCTACCGCATCCGCACGCCGGCCGGCGACTTTGTGCCACTGCACGAGCTCGCCGAGGTGACGAGCGGCACGAGCCCGGCCACCATCACGCGCGTGGGCGGACGTCGCGTGACGACCGTGCTCGCCGAGGTCGACCCTGCGGTGATCACGGGCCAATCGGTCAACACGAGGCTTGTCTCGGACGTGCTGCCCGAGCTGCAGAAGGAAATACCGGGTCTCGCCTACCGCATGGGCGGCGAGCAGCGCGAGCAAGGCCTGACGCTGCCCGCGCTCGCGCGCAATTTCGTTCTGGCCATGTTTGCCATGTATGCGGTGCTTGCGCTCGCCTTCCGCTCGTACGTGCAGCCGGTCATCGTGCTCGCGGCCGTGCCGTTCGGGCTCGTGGGCGCTGTCGTTGGCCACCTCCTGCTAGGGCTCAGCCTCGGCCTCACGAGCCTTTTCGGCATCATCGGATTGGCCGGGATCATCGTGAACGGCTCGCTGGTGCTGATCGATTTCACCAACGAGGAGCGCCGCAAGGGCAAGGGTCCACAGGACGCAATCGTCGATGCAGCCAAGGGACGCTTCCGACCGATTCTCCTGACCGCCATCACGACGTTCCTCGGCATCTTCCCGCTCATCATCGAGCGCAGCATCCAGGCCCAGTTCCTGATCCCGCTCGCCGTCTCGATCGGCGTCGGCGTGCTAATGGGCACGGTGCTATTGATGCTCCTCACGCCCGCGCTGGCGATGGCGGTCGAAGACATGGGCGCGCGCTGGCGGGGGGGCAGTGAAGCTTCCGCGCCGTCCGCGCGCTGACCGGGCACAGAGCTTCCGCCGGCATCGAAGGAGCCGCGTGTGGAGCTACCGTATACTTCGGGGATCCGCGAGCGAGCTTCATGCGCGCGCCGGATCTCACCGGCAGGCAGTCGCAGCGGACGCAGAAAAAACCACGCAGAGGAGCGGCCGCGATGAGGGTTTTGGGCATTGACATCGGCGGAAGCGGCATCAAAGGCGCGCCCGTGGACACGCGCCGCGGCAAATTGCTCGCCGAGCGCCATCGTATTCCCACGCCGCAACCGGCAACGCCCCGGGCCGTGGCTGGCGCGGTCGGGCAGCTCGTCCGTCACTTTGACTGGAAGGGCCCCGTCGGCTGTGCGGTGCCCGCGGTTGTGCAACAGGGTTATGTGCGCACCGCCGCCAATATCTCCAGAGGGTGGCTCGGCGTCCACGCGCCGCGGCTCTTCCGCAAGGCCACGGGACTTTCCGTTACCGTGACCAACGACGCCGATGCGGCCGGCTACGCGGAGATGCATTTCGGCGCCGGGCGCCGGCACGCGGGCCTTGTAATTATCGTGACGCTCGGCACCGGCATCGGCACCGCGCTTTTCATCAACGGACACCTCGTCCCCAACACCGAGCTCGGCCACATCGAGATCCGTGGGCGCGACGCCGAGAAGTGGGCCGCCGCAAGCGTGCGCGACGCGAAGAGCCTCAGTTGGAAGAAATGGGCGCGCCGCGTCGATGTCTACCTCCAGCACATGCAACGCTATTTCTGGCCCGATCTCTTCATCATCGGCGGCGGCGTGAGCCGGAAGCACGAAAAATTCCTGCCACGCCTGACAGTCGCCGCGCGGGTCGCGCCTGCGCGTCTGGGCAACGACGCCGGCATCATCGGCGCGGCGCTGGCCTATGAGCACGAGCGGCGGCGGGCAATGCAAAAACGCTCGCTTGGCTGAGCCCCGGCAGGAAACGAGCCGGGTTAATGAGACGCGCCGCCCCGGCGGCTGCCCGGCTCAGCGCACGTAGATCGTATCCGGGCACCTGTCCAGTGCCGCCTCGAGCGTGCGCCAGGGCAGCACCGCACAGCGCGAGCGAACCGGATATTGCCGCACCGTCGCCACCACCGCACCCTGAGGGGAATCCGCGTCACGGCGTTCCGTGCCGTCTTTATCGGCCACCCACTCGACAAATGATGTCACGAGCCCTTTCGCCTCTTCCGCGGACAGACCGAGCACCGCCTCCGTCATGATCGAAGCCGAAGCCATGGACACACCGCAGCACGAGCACTGGAATGCCACGTCCTCGATGCGTCCATTTTCAACCCGGACGTAGACCGTCATCTCATCGCCGCAGAGCGCGTTCGCGCCCCTCCCGCTGTCGCTCGCACCATCGAGCACCCGGTAGTTCCGGGCGTTCTTGATGTGCTCCATCAGGAGATCGTCGTAAGGGCTCTGCATGTTCCTGCTGCGCTGTATATCATGAAATATAACGCCTTGGACGGTCCGGACACAACCCCGTGGGGGTTGAATGTTAAATGTTGAATGATGAATGGTGAATAGTGGGAGCGGGTTTCCGGGTTAAACGGGGTTTGCTATTTGCTATCTCCCAATTGCCCAACTCATCGGCGTTTATCTGCGGCTAGTGTTGATTTCTTGACGTTTCGACTCACGACTCTCGAATCACGAATCACGGATGTTAGCTGTGCGCGAGGCAAGCCAGCGCCGCCACGGCGAAGGCAAGGCCCACGCTTTTCCGCAGCGTCATCGGCTCGCGCAGGATAAGGACGCCGAGGCCCGCGGTCACGACGAAACTGAGCTGCGCCACGGGCACCAGCACGCTCGCTTCCCCGCGCGCGAGTCCGGCCAGCAGCATCACGAGCCCGAATAGCAGCAACACTGCGGTCGTCGCCCCATAACGCCACCCGCCGCGGGGCGGACGGAATCCGCGATCGCGCGCCACCGCGAACAGGGTCGCGAGCGGCAGGAACACGCTCGCCTGCCCGGCGAGCACCGTGGCCGGGCTGCCGCCAGCGAGCACGCCCAGCTTGTAGACGAAGCTCACCAATCCCATCGCCACCGTCGCGACGAGCATGCGCACCACGGACGTCGTCGTCGCGCGAGGCGTCGTCGCAGCGCCGCCCGCGAGAAGCAGCCATACTGCCGCGAGCGCGGCCGCGAGTCCCGCAAGCTTCCAGCGCGTGAGTGGCTCGTCGAGGAGCCACACCGCGAGCGCCGCGGTGATGCAAAAGCTGAGCCGAAACACCGGGGCAACGATGCTCACTGCCCCGCTCGCGAGGCTGCGCGCGAAATTGTAGAGCGCAATGAAGACAAGCACGCCGGCGCTCATGCCCCAAGCAAAGGCCGTGCCGAAGACGAGCGTGCCGGTAGCGAGCCCGTAGAGGTAGACCCCCGGTGTGAAGAAGAAGGCCTGGAGCGGCAGGAAATGATGCGCTTGCACCCCGCTCGCGGCTGCGTACTTGTAGACCCAGTCCGCCAGCCCGTAGAAAATCATCGCGCCGAGCGCGAGCCCTACCCCGTCCGCCATATCTGCTCCATGTGCTGCTCAGGCAACATTGTCTCCCGGCCAGGGCCATTTGCGGGGCGGATTCCACATGACGGCCCCTGCGCCGCCCGCGCATACTGGCGAGGCATAATCGGGAACTGTGGGGAGGGCCGTGCCGCCAGCCCTCGGGCCCGCGACTTTAAGATTCGAAAGCCACGTTTATATCCAGACCGCGAAAACAGATTGCTGCGAACAGGAGTCCGTACGAATGAATGACCTTCTTTTTTATCGGAGTTTATCGGCGTTCATCGGCGGCTAATATCGGTTTTTGATTCTTGTTAGATCTGTGTTCATCTGCGTTTATCTGCGGCTAAAAATTCTTGCCTGATCATGGACGAATTCGAGTTCTTCTTTGAAAAGGAGTGGTCGGACGGCCTGCCGGTCGTCCCGCCGACGGAGGCGCGCGTGGCCGCCATGCTAGCGGGCACGCGCCGCGATCCGGACGAGGTGATCGGGAGCGTGCCGCCGCTCTCGAACGACGCAACCGTGCGCGCGATCGCCTTGCATGCGGTCATGGCCGGCTGCAAACCATCGTACCTGCCGCTCCTTATCGGCGTCATGGAGGCGGTGCTGGATGAGCGCTTCAATCTTCTGCTGCTGCAGGCGACGACGAGCGCCGGCGCACCGTTCGTTCTGGTCAACGGCCCACACGCCCGCGAGATCGGGCTGCATGGCGGCACGGGCTGCCTTGGGCCCGGCTTCCGCGCGAACGCGACCATCGGCCGCGCGCTGCGGCTCATGATGACGAACCTCGGCGGCGGCATTCCCGGCATCACGGCGCTGAGCGGCTTTGGCGGGCCGTGGCGCTATACGTTCTGTGTCGCCGAGAACGAGGCGGAAAGCCCGTGGCCCTCGTATGCAGCCGCCAAGGGTTATTCCGCGGAAGAAAACGTCGTGACGGCCATTCCCCTCGAAGGCCCGGTAATCGTGTGGGACGACGTGAGCGAGGACCCCGAGCGCCTGGTGGTTGCGATTGCCGACATGATGTCCGCCATCGGCGGCGGCAACATCTTCCGGCAAGCGGACATGGCGGTCGTGTTAAGTCCGCAACACGCCGAGCTCTTTGCCAGGGCCGGCCTCTCGCGCGCCGACGTTCACGCGCTGCTCGTCAAGCGCGCCGGCCGGCGCCTGGGCGATATCAAGCGCGGCGGGATCTGGCGCGGCGCATCGGGCGCTGCTCGCTGGCCATTCAGGATCGACCTGAGCGACGATGAGGCTTTCGTTCCCGTGATCGGCGATCCCGATGATCTGCACCTCATCGTCGCCGGGGGATCGGGATCGCCCAGCAGCCTCGTGATGCACGGCATCACCGTTGCCAGCCGAGCGGTGAGCCGGGTCTACACGGCATGAATCCGTGATTCGTGATGTGAAACGTGAAAAAACCAATATTAGCCGCAGATGAACGCAGATAAACGCGGATAAGATCAACAATTAAACCGCGGAGAAACGGAGAGAAGCAAAAACATTGAACCGCCAAGATGCCAAGCATGCCAAGAGTTCGATTTACGAGCATTGATCGGCGTCTACCGGCGTTCATTCGTGGCTAAAGGTTCCGCTCTTGGTTTTAGGCCTCGGCGTTTTGTATATATGGATCCGCGTTTATCTGCGTTTATCTGCGGCTCATACCTTGTACTGTTGTTAGGGCTCTAAGACATTAACGCCTTGTAGCGCACACGGTGCGGCTTGTCCGCGTCCTCACCCAGGCGCCGGCGACGGTCGGCAAGATAATCAGCGTAATTGCCCTCGAACCAGACCGCTTTGCTGTCGTCTTCGAACGCGAGGATGTGGGTCGCGATGCGATCGAGGAACCAGCGGTCGTGCGAAATCACCACTGCGCAACCGGGAAAATCGAGCAACGCCTGCTCGAGCGCGCGCAACGTCTCGACGTCGAGATCGTTGGTTGGCTCGTCCAGAAACAGCAGGTTGCCGCCGCGTCGCAGGACCTTCGCGAGGTGCACGCGGTTGCGCTCCCCTCCGGAGAGCGCGCCCACGCGCTTCTGCTGGTCGGCGCCCTTGAAGTTGAAGCGCGCGACGTAGCCGCGGCTGGGCGTGGTGTAGGTTCCCACCTGGATGAGGTCCTGCCCATCCGAGATTTCCTCCCATACCGTCTTTTCGCCGTCGAGCGTGTCGCGGCTCTGGTCCACGTAGGCAAGCTTCACCGTGTCGCCAATGCGCAGCTTCCCGGCATCGGGCTGGTCCAGGCCGGCGAGGATGCGAAAGAGCGTCGTCTTGCCCGCGCCGTTCGGACCGATCACGCCGACGATGCCACCGCGCGGCAACCGGAACGAGAGCTCGTCGAAAAGAAGCTTTTCGCCATACGCCTTCCTGAGCCCGTCGGCTTCGATGACGAGGTCGCCCAGATGCGGCCCGGGCGGAATATAGATCTCGTTCGTCTCGTTCCGTTTCTGGACTTCAGTAGACGCAAGCTCCTCGAAGCGTGCCAGCCGCGCCTTGCTCTTCGCCTGTCGCGCCTTGGGGTTGGCCCGCACCCACTCGAGCTCCTGTTGCATGGTCTTGATGCGCGCGGACTCCTGCTTTGCCTCGACCTCGAGGCGCTTTTCCTTCTGCTCCAGCCAGGAGGAGTAATTGCCCTGCCACGGAATGCCGTAGCCACGGTCGAGCTCGAGGATCCAGCCTGCGACGTTGTCGAGAAAATAGCGGTCGTGAGTCACCGCAATCACGGTTCCCGGATAGCGCTCGAGAAATTGCTCCAGCCATTGCACCGACAACGCATCGAGGTGATTGGTCGGCTCGTCGAGCAGCAACATGTCGGGCTCGGAGAGCAGCAGCCGGCACAGCGCTACGCGGCGACGCTCACCGCCGGAGATCTTCGTTACGTCCGCGTCCCACGGCGGCAGTCGCAGCGCGTCGGCCGCGACCTCGAGCTTGCGATCGATCTCCCAGCCGTTAGCGGCGTCGATCTTCCCCTGCAGCTCCCCCTGCTCTTCCAGCAGCTTGTTCATCTCGTCGTCTTCGAGCGGCTCGGCGAAGCGGTCGCTGATCGCATTGAAACGGTTGATGATCGAGACGATCGCGCCGACGCCCTCCTCGACGTTGCCCCGCACGTCCTTCGAGGCATTGAGCTGCGGCTCCTGTGGCAGGAGCCCGATCCGCATGTCGGGCATCGGAACGGCTTCGCCTTCGAAGTCCTTTTCCACTCCGGCCATGATCCTGAGGAGCGTGGACTTGCCCGAGCCGTTCAGCCCCAGCACGCCAATCTTGGCGCCAGGAAAGAACGACAGCGAGATGTTCTTGAGAATGGCGCGCTTCGGAGGCACGATCTTGCCCACGGCGCGCATGGTGTAGACGTACTGAGCCATCGGAACCCGCGATCTGAAAAGGCGCAAGGATAGCTCCTGCCGCGCCCGCGCTACAATTCAAAGGCGTGAATAGTGAATGGTGAATGGAAAAAGCGCGCCTTCCGCACCAGCGTTTGCTGTTTCCTGAATAATCTGTGTTTATCTGCGGGTATACACGATTTGCGGGCGGTTCAGTCCACTCACTATTCACTATTCACCATTCACTATTCACTATTCACGCAGTAAATGGTCCGTGCAACCTTCCATTTCAATGGCGAGCTTGTGATCTTCCTCGCGCCCGAGCAGCACTCTGGCCCCTTCCCTCACGGTTGCACCCCCGTGTTACGCATGCGCAGCGCCGGGCGCGTGACGAGCCCTTGATTGAAATCAAGGGCACGCGGGGCGGGCGCCTGCGATACTCGACGCGCGCCCTGCCCCGCGTGCCTTTCACCGGAAACCGTCGCTGACCTGTAGCCGTTGAGGGACGCCCACTCAGCCAGTGAACGGTGAACGGTGAACGGCAAAGAATTTGAGAACGAAGAACGAAAAGCGCCTATGACTGCTCACCGTTTACTGGTTGTTCGAACTCATCGGCGTTTATCTGCGGCTAATCCTGTTTTTTGTATTGTTCTGGATCGCTTTTAGCCAATCGTCATGAATGTCCCTGTCCTGCCTCCGCCAGACCTACGGAGGTCCTCGAAGCCGCCGCGGTTCGCCGTGCTCGCCCTGGGATTCCGGCCGTTCTATCTGCTGGCAGGCGCGTTCGGCGCGTTGAGCATCGGACTCTGGTCTCTGCAGCTCTCCGGCCGTCTTTCGACAACGCAGCTTTTGGGCGGATCCCACTGGCACGCGCACGAGATGCTCTTCGGTTACGCATTCGCGGTCATGACGGGTTTCCTTTTCACCGCTGTTCGAAACTGGACGCAGCTGCCTACGCCCACCGGCTTGCCCCTTGCGCTGCTCGCGGCCGTCTGGCTTGCCGGGCGCGTGCTCGCGCTCACTTCGTGGCGCGAGTGGGCCATGCTCACCGACACGCTGTTTGCGCTCGGGGTGGCAGCCGGCATCGGCCGCCCGCTCATCGGCTCGAGCCATTCCCGCAACTTCTTCTTCGTCTTCCTCGTGCTGGCTCTCGGCGCGGCCAACCTCGCTTTTTACACCGCGCTGCTCGGCACCGCGCCGTTCTCCCCGGCACAGGCGCTGGCCGTCGGCCTCGATATCGTGCTCTTCATCATCGCGGTCATCGCCGGTCGCGTCGTGCCGATGTTCACCAACAATACAGTCCCGGGCGCCGGCGCGCGCCGGATGCGCGTTGTCGAAGTCGCAGCGCTTGGCACTGTGCTTGTCCTCCTTGCCGCGGACCTCTACGGTCACGCACAGCTCGCCGCGGTGGTCGCGACGGCGGGCGCTCTCGCCCACGGTGCGCGGCTCGTGCTCTGGTCGCCACTCCGGACGCGCCGCAATCCGCTGCTCTGGATCCTGCACGCTTCCTACGCCTGGATCGTCGTGCACCTTGCGCTGCGTGCCGCAGCCGGATTCGACTGGATCGCGCCGGGGCTCGCAACGCACGCGCTCACCATTGGCGCAATCGGCGGAATGACGCTGGGAATGATGACGCGTACCGCCCTGGGGCACACGGGCCGCGCGCTTGCTGCCGGGCGCGCCGAAACTGCGTCCTATGTGCTGATCCAGCTTGCCGCGGCAGCGCGCGTGCTCTTGCCCATAGCGTGGCCGACCGTCTACCTGGCGGCCACCGGGATTTCTGGCGTGCTGTGGTCCCTCGCCTTTGCAATCTTCACCGTGGCGTACTGGCCCATACTCACCCGCCCTCGGATCGACGGACGCGCGGGTTAAGACGCGGGCGCTGAGGATTGATCTACTTCGGCGACAGGGCTATAAAGAAGGCCACGATCTTTGGAGAAGACCATGGCTCTCACTGCAGCATCGTCATTCCCGGCCGCGGCGCGCACCGCCGCGGCTCCGCTCACCATCGCGCGCGTGGATGCCATCCCCGTCGCGCTGCCGCTGAAGAAGCCCGTCGTCATGGCGGGCGAGCGCATCGAGCGCTCGCAATCGCTGCTGGTACGGGTCGAGGCCGCGAATGGTCTTGTCGGCTGGGGCGAAGCTTCGGCCGCACCACTCATGACCGGCGATATGCTGCCCGGAATGGTTGCCGCCGTGGCCGATCACCTCGCGCCGCTCGTGCACGGACAGGATGCGCTCAATCGCGCCGGACTGGCGGCCCGTTGCGCAGGTGCGCTGCTGCACAACACTGGTGCGAAATGCGCGCTCGACATGGCCCTCAACGACCTCGTCGGGCGGCACTTCGGCGTCTCGCTTTGCGACCTCTACGGAGGGGCGCTGCGCGATGATGCCGAGCCGATGTACCTGCTCGGCAATCCCAAGGTCGAGGACGATATCGCGGAGGCTGCGGGCAAGCTGAAGGAGGGCTGGACCTTTTTCAAGCTCAAGATCGGCATCAAGGCGCCGGCCGAAGAAGCTGCGGCGGCGATCGCCGTGCGGCGCCACCTTGGCGACACAGTTGCGCTGTGCGCCGACGCCAACATGGGAATGCAGTACGCCGACGCCCTGCGCTTTGCCGAGCGCGCCCGCGAAGCCAACCTGCTCTTCCTGGAACAGCCGCTCGCCGCCGAGGACTTCGAGGGCATGGCAGCACTGGCGCGTGCGAGCTCGATTCCGCAGTGCGGCGATGAGTCGATCGCGAGCATCGCGAGCATCATCGCGCTGCACCGCCTGGGCGCAATCCACGGCGCCAACATCAAGACGATCAAGCTGGGCGGCATCGGGGTCACGGTGCACGCCCTGTCGGTGTGCGCGGCGCTGGGCCTTAATATCAATCTTGCGTGCAAGGTTGCTGAATCCAGCCTGGGGGCGGCGGCGATCGTGCAATTGGCCTGCCTGGCACCCAATCTGAACTGGGGCTTGAGCATTACCAACCACTATCTTGCCGAGGACCTGGCCGTGACTCCGCTGCGCATCGAGCGCGGCCGCGTGGCCCGCCCGCGCGGCCCCGGGCTCGGCGTAGAAGTGAGCGAGGAGCAGGTGCGGCGGTTCCGTGTCAGCTAGCGCCTTCAAGGGCAAGTGATGTGAAATGGTGATGAGTACTTGTGATGTGTGCTGGTGATGTGTACTGGTGACGTCTTGGATAGGCGGTTTTTCATCACCATTAATCATCACCAGTAATCATCACGATCATTACAGCGCGCGACGGCGGCGGAGAGCCTCCAGGATGGCCATGTTGTCCCAGCCACCCTCGCCGTTCTGCACACAGTCCTCGAGCATCCGCGCATAGATCGTGGCGAACGGCAGAGCCTGCCCGGCCTTGCTGGCCTGCTCGAGCATTAGCTTGAAATCTTTCAGTGACTGGTCCACACGGCCCTGGACTTTGTCGAACTCGCGGCGCGCCATCATGTGCCCCTTCAAGTCCATAACCTGCGAATGACACGCGGAGGCCTTGGCAACCTCCAAGAACGCAAGCGTGTCGAGGCCCAGGCGCTCCGCGAAGGCGAAGCCTTCGGCCATTGCCGCGCGATTGATACCCAGGATGAGATTCACGGCAAGCTTGGTGCGGGAGCCGTTGCCGACCGCACCGAGGTGAAAGCGCCGCGGGCAGATCGCATCGAGCACCTGCGCTGCGCGTTCCATGGCTGCGCGCTCGCCGCCAATGAGTCCGACGCCGTCGCCTTGAGCCACTTGGCGGCTCGTGCCCGAGATCGGTACTTCCAGAAAATGCACGCCACGGGGTTCCACCCGGGACGCGAGCGCGGCCAGCAAGTCCGGGTCGCAGGTGCTGGTGCAGATCACGATACGTGGCTTCTTGCCCGCGGCCTCGGCGATCCCGCCCTTGCCCTCAATGACTTGCTCGACCTGGTCGGTCGTGAAAACGCACAGCACAATCCTCTCGCACTGCCTGGCGACCTCCGCGACCGATGCCGCGGCGCGCGCGCCGATCTTCGCTACCGCCGCGCGTTTCGCTTCGTCCACGTCGTAGGCGACGACGTCGATGCCCGCCCCTTTGAGACGCTCGATGCACGCCGTGCCCATCAGTCCCGTACCGATTACCCCGACCGCTTCCACGTAGCCTCCTCGCCCCGATGAGTTCTTGAAAACCCCATTTTACGCGGCTCGCGCGCCGGGCAGCGCATGCGTTACCATTCACGCCTCCTGGGTGCATAAAAAGTGATGATTACTGGTGATGATTAATGGTGATGAGAGATGGTGATGAGAGATGGTGATGAAAAGCGCTGCCTCGCATAGGCGAGGGCGTAAGGTTTTACCTATCACCAGTACTCATCACCCTTTTCCATCACCAGTAATCATCACCAGTTTTGATGGGAGATCGAAAAGATGGCATTACCGACCAAATTTGCAGTCGTGACGGGGGCGGGCACTGGAATCGGCCGGGCGGTTGCGTTCGCATTTCTCAAGGACGGCTACCGGGTCGCGCTCGCCGGGCGCCGCAAGGAAATGCTCGAGCAGACCGTTGCGGAAGCCGGGCCGGCCGGCAAGAATGCGCTTGTCGTGCCGACCGACGTGGGCAAGCTCGACGCCGTGCGGGCGCTGTTCGCTGCCGTGAAACAGCAGTTCGGCCGGCTCGATGTGCTCTTCAACAATGCCGGCGGAGGCGCGACGGCGCCTTTGGAAGATCTCTCCTTCGAGCAGTGGCAAGGCGTCGTAGACGTGAATTTCACCGGCATGTTCATCTGCGCGCAGGAGGCGTTCCGCATCATGAAGGACCAGGATCCGCGCGGCGGGCGCATCATCAACAACGGCTCGATCTCCGCCCACACGCCCCGTCCCAATTCGATCGCCTACACGGCGACGAAACACGGGGTCACCGGCATTACCAAGACGATCTCGCTCGACGGGCGCAAGTACGACATCGCGTGCGGGCAGATCGACATCGGCAACGCCATCACGCCGTTGACCGAGCGCATGGCCAAAGGCGTCATGCAGGCCAACGGCACGATCACGCCGGAGCCACGCATGGACGTCGCTCACGTCGGCAGCGCCGTGCTCTTCATGGCCAACCTGCCGCTCGACGTGAACGTCCAGTTCTTGACGATCATGGCCACGAAAATGCCCTTCGTGGGGCGCGGCTAGTGCGCCCAACTGGTGATGAGATACTGGTGATGAAAAATGGTGATGAAAAACGATGCGTCGCCAAGGCGAGCAGTTGAAGTTTTACCTATCACCACTACTCATCACCAGTAATCATCACCAGTACTCATCACTTCTTGAATGGATTAGTGCGAAAAGGAAGGAAGACTGATGCCAACGGCGACGGTAAGAGGCGTAAATATCAACTACGAGGTGCTCGGCACGAAAGGGCCCTGGATGGCGCTCTCGCCCGGCGGCAGGCGCCCGCTGCAGGGCGTGAAGCCGCTCGCGCAGCGCATGGCCGACTCCGGATATCGCGTCGTCATTCACGACCGGCGCAACTGCGGGGCCTCCGACGTGACCATCGGCGGAAACGACCCCGAGAACGAGATCTGGGCGGATGATCTGCACGAGTTGCTGGGGCAGCTCGGTGCCCTTCCCGCGATTATCGGCGGCGGCTCTTCGGGCTGCCGGCTCGCGATCCTTTTCACCCTGCGCTACCCGAAGCTCGTCAACGCCCTCTTGCTGTGGCGCATTACCGGCGGCCAGTTTGCCGCGCAGCGGTTGGCGCGCCAGTACTACACGCAGTACATCGAGGCCGCAGAAAGCGGCGGCATGGCCGCAGTGTGCGCGACCGAGCACTGGCAGGAGCGCATCGCGGCACGCGCCGCCAACCGCGACTATCTGATGAAGATGGATCCGAAGCATTTCATCGAGGCCATGTCACGCTGGCGCGAGTATTTTCTCCGGGGCGCCGACCTGCCGATCATCGGCGCCTCCGAGGCAGATCTGAAGGCCATCAGGCTCCCGGCCTGCGTCATTCCCGGCAACGACCGGACCCATGACATCAAAACCGGCCGGAACCTGGCACGGCTGCTGCCCGACTGCGAGCTGCACGAGATCTTCGACAAGGACGAGGACACGGACCTGGTGCCCCCGGAGGAGTGGCAGAAGAAGGACGACGAGATCGCTGTGATCTTCACGGCTTTCCTCGAACGCGCCCTCGCCCCTACCCGTGTTTGATCTGAATCAAGAAGCTCGGTCTGCGACGGCGCAAGAATAATTCATTGCACGTGCTGGTTCCGCTATTGGAGGAGGACAATAACCATGCCGGAAAACAATAGACACGCTACGCCCGTGTCCTCGGAAAAACGCCGGGGCCTCTCGCTGCTGCGCGATCCCGCGCTCAACAAGGGAACTGCCTTCACCGAGCACGAGCGCGACGCGCTCAAGCTGCGCGGGCTGCTGCCGTCGGTCGTGTCCACCCAGGAACGGCAGGTCGCGCGCATCCTCGAGAACCTGCAGGGGCTGCCGAACGATCTAGAAAAGTTTGTGGCGCTGAATGCCCTGCACGATCGCAACGAGGCCCTGTTCTTTCGCGTCATCTGCGACAACATCGACGAGATGCAGCCGCTCATCTACACCCCGACCGTGGGGCTCGCCTGCCAGCGCTTCGGGCACATCTACCAGCGCCCGCGCGGGATGTTCATCTCCGTGCACGACCGGGGCCGCATTGCGAAGGTGCTGGAGAACTGGCCCTACCGCGCCGGGATCATCGTGGTGACCGACGGCGAGCGCATTCTCGGGCTGGGCGACCTTGGCGCGAACGGCATGGGGATCCCGGTCGGCAAGCTGTCACTCTACGTCGCCTGCGCCGGCGTGCATCCCAACGCCTGCCTGCCGGTGACACTGGATGTCGGCACCAACAACATGGAGCTGCTTGACGACCCGTTCTACATCGGCGTGCGCGAGCGCCGGCTGCGCGGGAGCGCCTACGACGAGCTGGTGGAGGAATTCATTACCGCGGCGCAGAAAGTATTTCCGGGCGTAGTGATCCAGTTCGAGGACTTCGCCAACCATAATGCATTTCGGTTTCTCAACCGATACCGCGAGCGCATACCGACGTTCAATGATGATATCCAGGGCACCGCAGCTGTTGCGCTCGCCGGCGTTTTTTCCGCGCTGCGCATTACCGCCGGCAAGCTGCCCGACCAGAAGATTCTGTTTCTTGGCGCGGGTGAAGCGGCCGCGGGCATCGCCGATCTTCTGGTCTCTGCAATGGTGTCACAGGGCGTGAAAGAGGATGATGCGCGCCGCCGCTGCTGGCTGGTGGACTCCCACGGGCTCGTCGTCAAGAGCCGCACGGATCTTGTCGAGCACAAGCTGCCCTACGCGCACGAGCACGCGCCCGTTGGCGATTTCCTCTCGGTCATCAAGGCGCTCAGGCCCACCGCGATCATTGGAGTCGCTGCGGTCGGTGGCGCCTTCACGCGGGAAGTGCTCGAGGAAATGGCGCGCCTGAACGAGCGGCCGATCATCTTCGCGCTCTCCAACCCGACGTCGAAAGCGGAATGCACGGCCGAGGAGGCGTACCGCCACACCGGGGGCCGTGCCCTCTTTGCCTGCGGTAGCCCGTTCGACCCGGTAAAGCTGAACGGCCAGACTTTCGTGCCGCGCCAGGGCAATAATTCCTACATCTTCCCTGGTGTCGGGCTCGGCGCGATTGCGAGCGGCGCGCAGCGTATCACGGACGAGATGTTCATGACGGCGGCGCATTCACTGGCGCACGATGTAACCGAGACGGACCTGGCGCAGGGCAGCCTCTACCCGGCGTTGCCGCGCATCCGAGAGGTTTCAGGCAACATCGCCGCCGCCGTCGCCCAAGTCGCTTACCGGCGCAGCCTGAGCACCGGGGCAGTGCCGACCGACATTGCGGCGCATGTCAAGGCGCAAATGTACGACCCGCACTACCAGAGCTACCTCTGATGGGGGCGTGCCCCGTCAGGGACGCGCCTTTTCGAAATAAGCCTTGGCGCTTGCCGCAATCAACCGGGGCACGTGGGTATAGATGTAGCGCACGCCCTGCTTGAGGACGCCGGCGACACTCTCGGCCGTTGCAGGCGTGCCCGGGATGCAGCCCGCCGCGACAATCCGCTCGAAGCTGCGGTTGATCGCTTCCGCGACTGGAGCAGCCTTGGGATTGCCGGGGTGCCCCATCGATTGAGAGAGATCCGAAGGCCCGATGAAAAACACGTCCACGCCGTCGACCTTGAGCAGGTCCTCCAGGTTGTCGATGGCCTCGCGTTCCTCGAGCTGGATCGTGATCAACGTCTGCTCGTTGGCGGCGCGAACGTAATCGGCCATGGTGCCGTGCGCGTCGTAGGCAGCGGCGCGGGTCCCTGCCGCGAGGCCGCGCTGCCCGCTCGGGTGGTACTTCACGGCCTGGACGACTTCCCGCGCATCCGCCGCGGTGTTCACGTGCGGCACCTGCACGCCCATTACGCCGCGGTCGAGCACCTGCAGGATATGTTCGGCGCTGCGTGTCACGGGGCGGGCGATCGCGGTGATGCCGCTCGCTTCCGCCGCCATCGCCATCAGCTCCACGCTCTCGAGCGTGAGTGTGCCGTGCTCGCAGTCGAGCAGCACCCAGTCGAAGCCGAAGGCGCCGAGCATCTCGACCAGCTGTGGTGAAGGAATCATCACCGAAGCCCCGAACACGGGTTCGCCGGCGAGAAGCTTTGCTTTCATACGGTTGATTTTCATGATGTCACGCAGGATTAAAAATGACTATTAAGCCGCAGATAAACACCGAGACCCTGAACACCGAACCCCGAACCCCGAACAACCTTTATTAGCCGCAGATAAACGCAGATGAACGCGGATACTAATCAAAAACCTTTCTGCCTTGTTGTCATTCTCGCCGCAGATGTACGCTAACGCACGCAGGTAAAACACTGCCTGGACAGTTTTTTTATTGTTGAATTCTCATCAGCGTTTATCTGCGTTTATCTGCGGTTAATGTTTTTTGAATTGTTACGGGCTCTCACCCATCGCCCTCGATGCCGTTCCGTTTCGTATCGAGCTGCATGCGTTCCTCAAGGAACCGGATCACGTCCTCCATCCGTTCCGGCCGGGTCGAAAAAGCATTCTTCATGCCCAGCTCTACGGAGCGCCCGAACACGGCCTCGGTCGCCGCAGTCATCACCGGATCCACGCCGAGCCTGCGCAGCACGCCGGCGACATCCACCATCTCGTGATGACGCCGCTCATGCGCGACCGCGTGGCTGCAGACCCAGTTGGCCGCCACTTTCTCGAACCGGTTCGCATCGAAGAGACCGGTCACCTCCCGCCACAGGTCTTCACGAATGCCGGCCCGCTCGCCCGCGACGAGAAACTCGATGAGCAGCGCCTCGAGTCCCTTCGAGAAGACGCTGCGCAGCATCTTGAAAGTCGAGGCCCGCCCGATGTCCTTGCTATAGAAGCGCACGTTCAAGCCGAGCTCGTCCGCGAGCTCGCGCGCAGCGCGCTCGGCATGCGGCCCCCCGAGCAGGATCTCGGTGCGGGCGCCCGTCATCCCGACCGCACCGAGCACCGCGCCCTCGACGAAGTCCGCTCCGCTGGGCGCGATGATGTGCGCGATCTCGCCCTTGACTGATGGCTCGGTCGCGTTGAAGTCGACGTAGGTCTGCCCCGGAACCAGGTGCGCGGCGCAAAGGCGCGCCGCCTCCCGCGCAACCGTCGTCGTCACCGTCGAGAACACGAAGCGGGCATCGACGAGCGCCTGCGGAAGCACGGAGAACTGGACCGCCGCGCCGCGCGCCCGCGCCTCCAGGCGCTCCCGTCCTTCGGGCCGCTCCAGCAGCACATCGTATGCCCGGACCTGGACACCGCGCTGCACCAGCGCCGCGGCAAATGCCGTAGCGACCTCGCCGAATCCGATGAACGCAACGCGTACGGGCACGAACCCCTCGCAGCCTTCGTTTCGCCTATCATACTCGAAGCTACCGCAGCCCTTGTCGCGAACCCACGGGGTTGGAGCCACGAGCGGCCGACGAATGGGCGCAGAGGGCTGCTGACGAGAACTGTTGATCAAATACTGGTGATGAAAAGTGGTGATGTGTAGCACGTCACCAGCGCAGGGGCGGGTTTTCGTCACCATCATTCATCACCATTTTTCATCACCATCACTCATCACCACCATCTCATGAGCAAGCAACGCGCAATCGTCATCGGCGGCTCCCTCGGGGGCCTCCTCGCCGCCAACTGGCTTCGCCGCAGCGGATGGGACGTGGACGTATTCGAGCGCGTCGGGGATGATCTTGCGAGCCGCGGCGCCGGGATCGGCACTCACGATGAGTTGCACGTGGCGCTAGGGCGGCTCGGCCTGCCCGTGGACGAGACGGTCAGCGTCATGGTGGAGGATCGCATTTGCCTCGACCGCAGCGGCCGCGTCATCCACGAGATGCGAAAGCCGCAACGCATGAGCGCCTGGTCCCGCATCTACCGGCTGCTTAAGGACGCCCTTCCGGCCGGGAACTATCACTTCGGAATGCAGCTCACCGGCGTCGAGCAGGACGCGGGCGGTGTCACGGCCGTGTTCGCCGACGGCTCGCGTGCGCACGGCGAACTACTCGTCGGGGCAGACGGCATCCGCTCGACCGTGCGCGGGATCCTCATGCCCGAGGCGCAACCGCGCTACGCGGGTTATGTCGCGTGGCGCGGCCTCGTTGATGAAGGGTCGTTCCCGCTTGACGTGCACCGCGAGCTTTTCGAGCGCTATACCTTCTGCCTGCCAGAGGGCGAGATGATGCTCTCCTATCCGGTGCCGGGCCGCGACAACGACACGCGGCCGGGACATCGCGGCTACAATCACATCTGGTACCGGCCGACGGACCCCGATCGCGCGCTCCCGCAGCTCTGCACCGACGCCACCGGGCACTGCCATGGCATCGCGATTCCGCCGCCGCTGATCCGCCCCGAGGTGATTGCTGATATCAAGACCACCGCGCGCGCGCTGCTCGCGCCTCAGATCGCCGGGATCGTCGAGCGCACGGAGCAGCCGTTCTTCCACGCCATTTTCGACCTCGAGTCACCGGCGATGACCCTGGGTCGCGTCGCGCTGTTGGGTGATGCCGCGTTTATGGCACGGCCGCACGTGGGCATGGGCGTCACCAAGGCGGCGCTCGATGCCGAGTGCCTCGCCGCGGCGCTCAAGGAGACCGGCGACGATGTCGACGCGTCGCTTGCGCGCTACGACGCCGAGCGGCGTGTGTTCGGTGAGCGGACCGTCGCGCGCGCGCGCAGGCTGGGCGCGTACCTCGAAGCGCGGTTGAAGCCGCCAGCGGAACGGACCGAGGCCGAGCAAGAGCCGCCGGTTGAGGTTCTGATGCGGGACATCGGATCGTCGTCGGTGGATATCGCCGAATTGGCGGCCTCGTAACGAACGCTGACTGACCGCCGAAGGACGCGAGCCAGCCTGTAGCCAGTCGGGCTGTATGCGGCGGCGAGCAGGCGAACGCCAGCATCGGAAAGTGCCGCAAAGCGCACATTCGATCGCCCGTCCGCCTATAACGCTTTGACGTCCTTGTGGTAAGCTGAAACGCGCTTTCAAAGCGGGAGGATGCGTAATTCCTCACGGGCCCGCCCCGGAACTGACATGCTTCGCAAACTCATAACGGACCTGGTGGGCGCTCGGCCGCATCCAGGAGAACAGCGCGAAAGCGAAGCGCAGCGCTTCAATCTGGTATTGATGCGCTCTTCCATCGGGCGGCATCTCGAAGTTTTTCGAGAGGTCATCGAGCTGGTGGCAGCGGGGCTTGCAGAACTGGGCTACTCAAGCAGCGTGACGGTGAACGAGTTTGCGCCAGCCCAGAATCACATCGTGTTTTGTCCACACCTGCTGCGGGCGGAGGACGTTGAGCGGGTTCCGCCTTCGACGATTCTCTACAACTTCGAGCCGCTGAATCCTCCCCTATTCGACAGTGTCGGCACATTCTTGGCGCACTATGCGCGGCGCTGCGTTGTGTGGGACTACAGCCTCGCCAATGTGCGCTATCTGGAAAGCCTGGGCTGCAGTGCGCGGCACGTGCCGATTGGCTATGCGCCGTTGTTGACGCGGATTGCCCCCGCACCGGACCAGGACATTGATATCCTTTTTTTTGGTGATATCAGCGCCCGGCGCGCGCGCATACTGGATGCTCTGCGCGAAACCGCGCTCAACGTCGAAATCGTATCCGACGTCTACGGCCCGGAGCGGGACGCGCTGATCGCCAGGGCGAAAGTGGTGCTCAATATTCATAACCATGACGGCATCAAGGCACTCGAAACACCGCGTGTTTTCTACCTCCTCGCCAACCGCAAGGCCGTCGTGACCGAGATCAAGGAGGATGTCGAATTCGACGCAGACCTTGGAAGGGTCATGGTCGGCGCGCCGTATGAGGGCCTGGTTCAAGCCTGCGTGGAGCTCGTGGGCGATGCGCAGCGCAGAGCGGCGCTGGAAGAGGCGGGGCTCCAATGCATTAAAGCCCGTGATGAGGCGAAAATCCTTGCTTCTGCGCTTAACGGTACCCGGTAACTGCCGGACTTTTTCACTCGGAGAATCGAACTGCTCGGGTCTTTGTTAAGAACGTGGCTCCAGCGCTCGCGGCGCGGTCGCGCGGCATCGCCTGTCGGGCTACAGCGTTTGCACTTCGGCTGCGGCGGCGACGTGCGCCAGGGCTGGATCAACCTTGACTCGCGCCCGCTCCCGGGCGTCGACGTGATCGCCAATCTTGACGCGTGCCGCCGCAAGCCGTTGCCGTTCCCCGACGATTCGATCGACGAGTTGATGGGAAATCATATCCTCGAGCACTTGAGCGACCCGCTCGCGTTGATGCAGGAGCTGCACCGCATCGCGAAGCCTGGCGCAAAGCTCGTCTTTCGCGTGCCGTACGGATCGAGTGACGATGCCGATCAGGATCCCACCCACGTGAGGCGCTATTTCATGCGCTCGTTCTACTACTTCTCGCAGCTCGGCTATACGCACTTCGATTACGATTACCGCGGTGATTGGGATACCGAATCCGTCGTGCTGTCCGTGGACGCTGCCCGCCACGGCGGAAAAATCTTCGATCAGCTGCTCGAAGAAGTCCGTTCGCAACGCAATGTCGTGCTTGAGATGACGGCCACGCTCTCCGCCGTGAAGCCGGCGCGCAAGCCCGGCAGCATGAAATCGCCGCCGATGCGGGTGGAATTCGACTACGTCCAGCTCGACCCGTCTCAATCCATGATGTGACGCGGTCGTTCTCCGACCCGCTGCCAGAGCAGGCAAACCACATTTCGCGGCAGGTGCGGTTGAGCCACAACGTGAGTTGTGATTTGTGACTCGTGACCACCCGTTAATCCACTTCGCCTTCGACCTTCATCCTTCCGGCGAAGCCGCTCCATCACTCATCACCCATCACTGGGGTTATTGCCCTCCGCCTTGATATAGTGGCGCCTTCGTCAATACCGACCAGAAAGTAACGCTTGGCCCGTCCGCCAGAAAGCGCCGCACCGCCCGCCGTTCCGAAGCTATCGTTCGCCGCGCTCCGCCACCCTGGCTACCGGGTGTATTTCGCCACCACGGCGCTGGCGATGATGGCGGACAACATCGAGCACGTCATCAGCTATTGGGTGATCTTTGAGAAGTTCCAGTCGCCGGAACTGGGAGGGTTCGCTGTCATCTCGCACTGGGTGCCGTTTCTGCTGTTCTCGGTCTATTCCGGACATCTCGCCGACCGCTTCGACCCGCGCCGCGTAATCCAACTCGGCATGGGGCTGTTCATCGTCGTGTCGCTCGCCTGGGGTGTGCTCCTTCTCACCGATGCGATCGAGATTTGGCACGCGTGCGTGCTGCTGGTCATCCACGGTTTCGCTGGCGTGCTGTGGGCCCCGGCCTCCCAGATGCTGATACACGACATTGTGGGACCGGCGCATCTGCAAAGCGCGGTGCGCCTGAGCGCCACGGCACGCTGGCTTGGCATATTCCTCGGCCCGGCGGTCGGCGGGGGCCTGATGCTCGCGCTCGGGCCCCCGATCGGGCTCTTGATCAACGCGCTCATCTACCTGCCGATGGTGCTGTGGCTGTGGAAGGCGCCGTACGGCCCGCGCTTCAGAAAGGACACCACGCCGCCTGCTCGTGCCGTGCGCGGCTTCGGCGACATTATCGGCGCGATCCGCGGTGTCGGCGGAAACCGTACGATCGTGTCCATGATCCTGCTCGCGGGCTGTGCCTCATTCTTCATCGGTCATGCCTATCAGGCGCAGATGCCCGGCTTCGCGCACGATTTCGGCAACGACGACGTAGGCGTGTCGTACAGCATGCTGCTCGCCGCGAACGCTGCGGGCGCATTTATGGCCGGCATCGTTCTCGAGAGCCGGGGATTGCTTCCGCCGAACCCGCGCACTGCGCTCGTCCTCGCTTTTCTCTGGGGTCTCGCGATCGGCGGGTTCGCGATTGCCCCGGTCTACGAGTTTGCCCTCATGCTGCTATTCGTGGCGGGGTTTCTCGAGCTTTCGTTCAACGCGATGGCGATGACGCTGGTGCAGCTGCAAGCGCCCATGCACATCCGCGGCCGCGTGATCGGCCTCTACAACATGTCCGCGTTCGGGCTACGCGCCTTCAGCGGCGTCACCATTGGGATCCTGGGCGGCATGATCGGCATTCACTGGTCGCTCGCCTTGAGCGCCATGGCCCTGCTCGCAATTACCGCCGGGTTGCTGGCGTTCAGCGGGCGCACGACGTCATGAATTGATGGGAAATGGTGATGGGTACTGGTGATGAAAAACGTGCGGTACATCACCATCATCCATCACTATCTCTCATCACCATTTGTCATCACCACTTTTAGTTACGCGGTCGGTTGCTAATCAGCGCCTCGTGGCCTGGCGGTGAGAAGGCCGTTCGCTTCACCCCGCAAGCGCAATCGGGCACATTGCCAATCGTTAAGATGCGTGTTGCGCCATGAGGTGTGGGCGCGCATAAGATTGCCCGGCTCATCGCTGTGGCCGCCGTTGTTAGACAGAACATGTACCAGCTCATGAGCCAACGTTTGCGGCAGGTCCCGCGCGCCGAGCGTGACCCAGACGGTATCGGCGAGTTCCGGCTGGGTGCGGGCGTTTTTCCGTCCAATGGCCTCTGCCTCAAATGCCGGGTTGTTGTGCGTGTCATCGACAAAGAATATGGCGGGCTTGTCGATCTTTATCCGCCGCAACAATTCGCGCGACACCGGCGTGTTATAAAAACGGTACCGGCGTGGCGCCTCGACTACCCGCAGCTCGGCGCCCGAAAGCGCGACGCCGCATTGCGCCAGCAAGCCCGCCGCCTTGAGGGCAGCCGCCGCAATCTCCTCGCGCGACCAGCGCGTTCCGGAAAACGTGTAGAGCGACACACGAAACTCGTGCGACGCTCCGTTCGCTACCGGGACGTGCTCGATGGGAATGCTCCGGGTCTCTATGACCCGTATCTCCTCGGCCGCCAGCGCGGACGTTCCGGCTGCCAGCAGCAGCGCTAGCCAGCATGCGGGCTGCACGAACGATCCATTTACGCGACGAGCGCGCCGCACAGCCATTCTCGCAGTCCAGAGCGTGATGAGTGATGGGTAATGCCAGACGACTGACGGTTTACGTTTCACGTTTCACGTTTCACGTTTCACGTTTCACGTTTCACGTTTCACGTTTCACGTTTCACGTTTCACGTTTCACGTTTCACGTTTCACGACATCGAGCACTTGGGGATTGATAAAGTTCCGCCGGTCGTAAATCTCCCCGCGCAAGTAGCTGATGATACTGTTAGCCGCGATGGTGCCCATCTGGGCACCGGCCCCTGTCGTGGACGAGGCGATATGCGGGGTGCAGATCACGTTGGGCAGCGCGAACAGTGGATTCGCGGAGTCGGGTGGCTCCGTCGCGTAGGTATCCAGCCCGGCGCCCGCCAGGCGTCCGCTTTTCAGCGCGGCGATGAGCGCGGGCTCATCGATCAGCTTACCCCGCGAGGTATTGATGAGAAGTGCGCCCGGCTTCATCGACCCCAGCTGCTTTTGCCCGATCATGCCGCGTGTCTGATCCGTCAGAGGACAGTGCAGGCTCACGATGTCCGCGCGGCCCAGAAGCCCGTCGAGGCTGTCTTCCCACATCATATCTGGCGGCAGCTCGGCTCGGCTGCGTGAGTAGACGACGACCTTCGCCCCGCAGGCGCTCGCCAGCCGGGCCGTCCTCTGGCCGATCTGGCCGTAGCCCACAATGCCGACCGTGCGCTCCCGGAAGTCCCGCACGATGTAGTGCGGGTTCTTCCAGCCGCCTTTGCGCAACTCGCGGTCGAAGCGCGGCAGTTCCCGCACGAGGGCAAGCATGAGGGCAAGCGAATGCTCAGCAACTGCGTCGGCGTTGGCGCCGCTCGTTACCATGATGGCAACGCCACCCGCCGTGGCGCTTTGCAGGTCGACGGAGTCGATGCCGGCGCCGTACTTCGCGATGATCTTCAGATTCTTTGCCGCTGCGAAGACCGCCGGCGTGAAGGGCGCGGGCCCGCGCAGGATGACGGCCATAATGCCCTGGCGCGAGAATTCCGATATCAGTGACTTCTCGGTTATCGGACCCTGCATGAAGGCGATGTCGATGCCGGCCCCGCGCAGCAGGCTCTGTGCCTCCTCCGACACGGTTGTGGACGTCACCAGGACGATGGGCTTGCTCATGACCACTCATTGGTTGGACGGGATATTCCAATACAATACATGATATGAAGCGATGGATGATGGATGATGGGTGATGGGTGATGGGTGACGAGTGACGAGTGACGGCTGACGACGAAGCTTCACCGCAAGGGGCACCAAAGAAGAAAATGGTGACGGAAAATGGTGATGAGAGATGGTGATGAAATAATGGTGATGACAACCCGTCACGCGGTTGTGGAGCTCTAGCCATCACCAGTACACATCACCAATAGTCATCACCAGTAATCATCACCCTTTCAGGCGTAGGCGATAATGATGCCCTGTCAATACCAGAGGCCCCAATGGCTACGATAAAAGTAATGGCGTCCGCCGCCTTCCGGGAGGCCTATCTGGAACTCGTGCCGCAATTCGAGCGCGCCACCGGAAACAAGGTCACGACGCTCTGGGTTCCGAGCGTGCAGATGATGAGCCGTCTCAAGGGCGGCGAAACGGTCGATCTCGTGATTCTTTCGGCGGCGGCGCTCGATGAACTCATGAAAGCCGGGATCATCGCGACCCGCTACGACCTCGCGAAATCGGGCGTGGGGGTGGCGGTGCGGGCGGGCGCGCCGAAACCGGACATCAGCTCGGGCGAGGCGCTCAAGCGCGCCGTCCTGGCAGCGAAGTCCATCGTCTATTCCACCGGGCCGAGTGGTATCTACCTCGCGGGGCTTTTCCAGCGCATGGGCATCACCGAGCAGCTGAAGCCCAAGCTCAAGCAGGTGCAGGGCGAGCCGGCCGGCGCGGCGGTCGCACGCGGCGAAGCGGAGATCGGCTTCCAGCAGGTGAGCGAGCTGCTTCCCGTACCGGGCATCGATCTCGTCGGCCCACTTCCGGCGGACGTCCAGCAGATCACCGTTTTCTCGGCCGGGCTGCACGCGGGCGCAAAGGCGCCGAAAGCGGCGAAGGCGCTGGTCGAGTTCTTGACTGCGCCGGCGGCGGCGCCGGTGATCAGGAAAAAGGGCATGGAGCCGGCGTAAAACTTGCGTGAACCGTAAATCGACACCGCTGTAGATTCGCATCAGCCTACACCAGTCACAGGTCACCGGTCACGCCTTCCGGCAATGGTGACAGCGCACGGCCCTTCGGTGTCTAATGCTCCGGTCCCAACCGTAGAAAAATCAGAGGAATATGCAATGAACGAGCCCTCCCCTGCTGTCCGTTCCGAACTCGCGCCGACCGGCACGCTGCGTGTTGGCATCAACCTTTCAAACTTCCTGCTCACTGCAAAGGATGCCAAGACCGGCGAGTTCAAAGGTGTTGCCGTGGATCTTGGAAGGGAGCTGGGCCGGCGGCTCGGCGTTCCGGTCGAGGTCACCGGTTACCCTTCGCCTGGCGCGCTGGCCGATGCGGTGAGCACGGGCGTCTGGGACGTCGGCTTCCTCGGCGCCGAACCGCAGCGCGCGAACCAGATCGATTTCACGGCGGCCTACGTGGAGATCGAGGCCACCTATCTGGTACCGCCCGGATCGCCGATCAAAACCATCGCCGATGTGGACCGCGAGGGCGTACGCATCGCGATATCGGGAAAGAGCGCCTACGACCTCTACCTGACACGGCACCTCAAGCACGCCCAACTCGTGCGGGAGGTCGGCGCCGACAACGTATTCAAGCGCTTCATCGAGGACAAGCTCGAAACCATCGCCGGGCTCAGGCCCCGGCTCGTCATGGATCAGGAGAACCTCCCCGGGTCGCAGATTCTCGACGGGCGTTTTACCGCGGTTCAACAGGCGATCGGCACTCCAAAGGGTCGCGATGCCGGCGCAAAGTACCTGCGCGAATTCGTCGAGGACATCAAGGCAACGGGGCTGGTGACGAAAGCGATCGAGAAGAATGGGGTGCGCGGATTGACTGTCGCGCCGAAGGCCTGACGCGTGACGCGTGACGCGTGACGCGTGACGCGTGACGACTGACGGCTCACAACAAAGCTTAAACACGAAGGACACCAAGGACGCAAAGGAAGATAGCAGCCTCACCGCCAAGACGCTAAGAGAAGCAAGAACAATAATTGAACCGCCGAGACGCCGAGAGGAGCAGAATCGAAATTGAACCGCCAAGACGCCAAGGCCGCCAAAGATCTTTAACAAGACCCAAAAAGCGCCGTAGCTCTGGTCACGGTTCACTTCCATTCGCCATTCTCCATGCCCGTCTGCCTTGCGCCTT
>JAQBFV010000019.1:0-4060 GCA_032123035.1 Betaproteobacteria bacterium
TGCGGGCGGCTTCGCGCCGCGCGTCGTAGACACCGGCCTTGCGCTTCGGCAGCCGATACTTCGCGAGCTCGTTCAGCGTGTTCGGCCAGTCGTTCCGGTAGACGACGTCGAAATAGGCGTCGCCGGAGTGGCAGGCCACGGCGCCCCAGTATTTCGCGTACTTCATGCCGTGGATGATCGATCCATAACCGCCGGACGATTTGCCGAAGCAGCCGCGATGCGCCCGGTCCGCGCGCGTGCGGAACTCGCCGTCGACGAAAGGAATGATCTCGCGCGTGAGGTAGTCCGCGTAATTCCCGATCGCGAAAGAGTTCACGTACTGGTTGCCGCCGAGCGCGGTGAAGCAATCCGGAAACACGATGATCGCAGGCCCCATCTTCTGCTCACGGATGAGCCGCGCGGCGCGCTCCGGGACGTTGTCACTGAAAGGCTTCCAGTTGGTATGCGCCAACCCCGAGCCGGTGAAGCCGACGAGGTCGTAAAGCACCGGGAAGCGGTTCTTGCGGCCCGCGTCGTACTGTGGCGGCAGCCAGACACCGACCGTGCGAACGTGCGGATCACCGAGCGGATTCCCTTTGAGGATCCGCGAGCTGTGCTCGAGGACGACGAGGGTGCCCGCAGGGCCCTTGGAGCGTTTCAGTGTCATGAGGGCGCGTTGATGGTCAAGCCGTCGCGGCGTGCTGCGCGCGTCCTGCCGTCACCTTCAATTTCACTTCCACGCGGGAACCGAGGCGATTGATGATCGACATCAACCGGTCGAGCGTGAAGCGCCCCAGGTCGGCGTTGCGGATGCGCGAGAAGTCCGCCGCCGCGATGCCGGTGCGTACCTGCGCCTTGCGCACGGAAAGCTGTTCGCGGTCTAGTGTCTTGAGAATTTCCGCCGCGAGCAGGGCCTTGAACTGCTTCACGTCTGCGTTCGCATGGCCGAGATCGCGATACACGTTGCCGCTGCCGCGCGTGACTTCGAGACGTTCATTTTTCATCGCAGTGCCTCCTTCAATCGCTTCAATCGTTCTACGACCAGGTCAATCTCGTGTTTCGGCGTCTTGATGCCCTGGGTGGATTTCTTCTGAAACGCGTGCACCACCCAGAGATCGGAACCGAGCTGAACGGCATAAACCACCCGGAACGCATTGCCCCGATACGGCAAGGCAATTTCGAAAACCCCAGAGCCCATTCCCTTCGTCGGCTTGGTGATGTCGGCTTTCCCGCCATCGGCAGCGATGGTGAGGGCCGCCAGGCAGATCGACTGCGCGCCTTCCGGGAAGGACTGGAACGCCTTGCGGGCGGCGTTGATCCATGAAACCGGACGGGTGGGTCTGATCACCGTGCATTTCCCGCTGCGTATGTTGTCATATATGACAACAGCCTGCAACGAGCGAAAGTGAGTTGCGCGCACCGGGCCATAGCCGCAGGAGGAATCGCCAAAGTAGCCGCGGCGCTCCCGGGGCGATTCCCGGTTGACTTCATGTTTTCATTGACGGAACAGTAAGTTAGAGATTTAAGGTCACAATTTGTGACCTTGAACGCTACCACTCCCGCCACCCCTTCTGCAGCGGGAAATAGAGACCCCGCCCCGCCCCACCCAGCGCGTCTGAGTAAGCGTCGAGCTGCGCCGCATAGCGCTCGCGTTGCGCATCGAGGAACGCCTCCAGACCCGCGCCCTCATGGGCACTCGTCTTGTAGTCCACCACCCACTTCTTTCCCGCCGCGTCTTCGAAATAGCGGTCGATACGAAAACTACGCTCTCGATTACGCAGCCGATACTCATTGCGCGCCATCGGCTGCGGGCCGAGCAGCCAGCGCCCGCGCTCGTCGGCAAGAACATTTTTCAATGCAGCAGCCACGAGCGCCACGGCGGAATCCAGGTCATCGGGCGCAACGCCGCGGCGCCACAAGTCACTCGCGAATCCGGCGCGCAGCGCATCGACGCGGTTCGCGTCCCAGCCGCGCAGTTCGTCCTCCGCGATCCGCTGCAGCCACGCATGGACCACGATCCCCGCGAGGCGCACGCGTTCCTTCGCCCAATCGAACGGCGGCCCTTCCTCCTGCCTCCCCTCCACGATCGCCTTCCACGCCACTGCCAGCGGAATCTCCGGCATCTGAAAATCTGCCGGCAATCGCCGCAATTCCCCCGCCGGCATCGGCTCCTTCGCATCGGACGCCCCCGCCACCGCCGCAGGCAACCGCACGGAATCCCCCAGCACGCCCCAGGCCAGACCAAGCAGCGAACGCCGCGCAGGCATCTTCACCACGCCGTCCTCATCGACCTTCACGCAGCCCAACAGGTGCAGGCGCGACTGCGCCCGCGTCGCCGCGACATAAAACAAGCGCCCCGCCTCGATGTCCTCCGCCTCCCGATCCAGGTCGCGCACATATTGGTACAGGGGTTCCTTGTCGCCCCCGGTCTCGTCGATCGGCGCGAGCAGCAGCCGTCCCCCCGCAAGCGCGCGCCACGCGAACAACGGCTTGCGCCCCGAACGCGGCCCACGATCCAGCCCCGGCACGATGACCGTGTCGAACTCCAGACCCTTCGCCTTGTGGACGGTCATGATCTCTACGGCCTCCGGCCCGGCCTCGACATCGGGCAGCGCGTAGAGCGTGCCGAGGCTATCGGACAAGGCGCCGAAGTCAGTGAGCTCGCCCGCCTCCTCCAGGCGCTCGAGTTCGTCAAAGAATATTTCCGCGTCTTCCAGATCGGTGGCATCCCCGACGCAAGCCGGGCCACCCAACGCGAGCCAGACGCCTTCCACGCGATCGCGCAGCGTGCCGCGCAGCCGGTTGTCCAGCGCAGGCTTGAGGACGCAGACGGCCTGCGCAAGACGCGGAAGGTCCTGAATGAGTTCCCAGACCGTCTTGTCGCGATGGGGCTCGAAGAAAGCAGACAGTTCATCGAGCGTGAGCCCGCACCAGGGCGCGCGAAGAATCGAAAGCCATGCGACGCGATCGGCGAGATGGGTCAGCGCGCGGGTCAACGCATAGAGGTCCTGCACCACCTGCTTTTCACCCAGCCGCTCGATCTCCACCGCGCGAAAGCGGATGCCGGCGGCCTTCAGCGCCGGGACGACGGCATCGAGGTGGCTGCGGTTGCGCACCAGGATCGCCGTCTTGCCGCGCGCCGCGGCAAGAATCTCGACCACGCGCCGCGCCTCGCCTTCACGGCCGGAGAAAAGATCGAGCGTCGGCGCGCCCTCCAGGTCCGCCGGCTCGAATGGCACCGACGGCGAATACGGCACCGCGCCCGCATCTTCGTCCTCGGCGGCGGGTAGCACGAGCGGAAACACGCGATTCACCCAATCGACGATCGCGCCTTGAGAGCGGAAATTGGTGGCGAGCGTCAGGCGATCGAGCGTCACGCTCGGCAGCCCGTGATTGCGCGCGCGCAGGAACAGCCCGACCTGCGCATCGCGAAAGCGGTAGATCGACTGCATCGGATCACCGACGACGAACACCGTCCGCCCGTCGCCTGCCTCCCAACCCGCCGTCAGGCGCTCGAGCAGGCCCCACTGCGAGTTGGAGGTGTCCTGGAACTCGTCGACCAGCAGGTGCTTCACGCGCACATCGAGCGACAGCAGAAGGTCGGTGGGCTCCTCGGGTGTGCCCAACGCCGCGAGCGCGCCATGCGCGATCTGCGTGAAATCCACCTCGCCGCGCTCGCCGAACAACGTCATCAGCTGCGCCACGGCAGGATTGAGCAACGCAAGGATCGCTTCCAGCGCCTCCCACTGCGGATCCGGCCAATCGCGAAACGATGACGTTCGAGGAGGACGGCGACCGACATTCCATCTATTACCTCCGCGCCCGCACCCGCGAGGATCTCCAGCGCCGCATGATCGGCCACAAGATGATCGCGGACCTGACCTACGGGATGTTCGGGCGGTCTCCCGATCACGTGGCGAGCTTTGTGACCGGGATGGCGATGAAGCCGGACGTCCTGAAGGCTCCTCACGGCTACGCCGACAACCTGCTCGCCTATTACAAGGAGATTCGCGCCAAGGATCTCTACGTCGTCTACGCGGTGCTGCCTCCGCAAGCTGCGCGCAATCCGGATTTCTACCAG
>JAQBFV010000020.1:0-10305 GCA_032123035.1 Betaproteobacteria bacterium
GCGTGCGCTACCACGTGGTGCGCGGCAGTCTCGATACCGCCGGCGTGAAGGATCGCAAGCAGAGCCGGTCCAAGTACGGCGCGAAGCGCGCCAAGACCGCCTAGCGTAATTTTTAATGTTGAATGTTGAATGAGTATTGCCGGATGGAATGTAGTTCAACATTCAACATTCAACATTCAACATTTAGCATTTAGCATTTAGCATTGAGGTAAAAGAGTGCCGCGACGCAGAGAAATTCCGAAACGCGAAGTTCTGCCGGATCCGAAATTCATCAGCCAGGACGTCGCCAAATTCATCAACGTCATCATGACGCGGGGAAAGAAGTCGGTCGCCGAAGCGATCGTTTACGGTGCGCTCGACCACATCAAGAAGCGAACCAGCAAGGACCCGCTCGAGGTGTTCATCCTGGCCGTCAATAATGTGAAGCCGATGGTCGAGGTGAAAAGCCGGCGCGTGGGCGGTGCCAACTACCAGGTTCCCGTGGAGGTGCGCCCCGTGCGCCGCGCTGCGCTCGCGATGCGCTGGATACGCGACGCGGCCCGCGGACGCGGCGAGAAATCAATGGATGCGCGGCTCGGCAGCGAGCTGGCCGAGGCCGCGGAGGGCAAGGGCGGTGCAATGAAGAAGCGCGAGGAAGTGCATCGCATGGCGGAAGCCAACAAGGCCTTCTCTCATTACCGCTTTTAACGGTAACGAGAGAATTTTGAATGTTGAGTTCGGCTCCGGCCATTAAACATTTAACACTGGTTTTTTCAAAGTGGCACGCAGGACTCCCATCGAGAACTATCGCAACATCGGCATCACGGCCCACATTGATGCCGGCAAGACTACGACCACCGAGCGCATCCTGTTCTATACCGGTGTGTCGCACAAGCTGGGCGAAGTGCATGATGGCACCGCAGTCATGGACTGGATGGAGCAGGAGCAGGAGCGCGGCATCACCATCACGTCGGCGGCGACCACCTGTTTCTGGAAGGGAATGGACAGCCATTACCCCGAGCACCGCATCAATATCATCGACACGCCGGGCCACGTGGATTTCACTATCGAAGTCGAACGCTCGCTGCGGGTGCTCGATGGCGCCTGCACGGTGTTGTGCGCGGTCGGGGGCGTGCAGCCGCAGACTGAAACCGTGTGGCGCCAGGCCAACAAGTACCGCGTGCCGCGGCTCATCTTCGTCAACAAAATGGATCGCACGGGCGCTGATTTCAAGCGCGTTCTGGAGCAGGTCCAGAGCCGCTTGAAGGCAAACCCGGTGCCGATCCAGCTGCCCATCGGCGCAGAGGAAAAATTCCTGGGAGTCGTCGATCTAGTGAAAATGCGGGCGATCTACTGGGATGACAGCACGCAGGGCATGAAATTCGAGTCCAGGGACGTTCCCGCCGAGCTCATGGATGAGGCCAACGAGTGGCGCGAGAAGATGGTGGAGACGGCGGCCGAGGCGTCCGAAGAACTCATGAACAAGTACCTCGCGGACGGGAAGCTCTCGGTGGACGACATCAAGAGAGGGCTGCGTAGCCGCACGATTCAAGGAGAGATCTTCCCGACGCTGTGCGGCTCGGCGTTCAAGAACAAGGGTGTGCAGGCGATGCTGGATGCCGTGATCGATTACATGCCTGCGCCGAGCGATGTGCTGCCAGTGAAGGGGATCAAGGAAAACGGCGAAGTCGACGAGCGCGCGCCGAATGACGAAGCGCCGTTCTCGGGCCTGGCGTTCAAGATCATGACCGATCCGTACGTCGGGCAGCTGACCTTCTTCCGCGCCTACTCCGGTGTAGTGAGCTCCGGCGATTCGGTCTATAACCCCACCAAGGGCCGCAAGGAGCGGATCGGCCGGCTGTTGCAGATGCATTCCAACGAGCGTGAGGAAGTCAAGGAAGTGTACGCCGGCGACATCGCTGCTGCGGTGGGCCTGAAGGACGTCACCACGGGCGACACGCTCACGAACGCCCAGAAAATCATCACACTCGAGAAGATGGAGTTCCCGGAGCCGGTGATCCACGTCGCGGTTGAGCCCAGAACCAAGGCCGACCAGGAGAAGATGGGCATCGCGTTAAACCGCCTGGCACAGGAAGATCCTTCGTTCCGGGTGCGCACCGATGAGGAGTCCGGCCAGACGATTATCTCGGGCATGGGCGAGCTGCACCTCGAGATCATCGTGGACCGCATGAAGCGCGAGTTCGGCGTGGAGGCAAACGTCGGCGCGCCTGAGGTTGCCTATCGCGAAACCATCAAGCGCGTGGTGGAGAAAGTCGAGGGCAAGTTCGTCAAGCAGTCGGGGGGACGCGGTCAGTACGGCCATGTGTTGCTCAGGGTCGAGCCGCAGCCGGCGGGCAAGGGCTTCGAGTTCGTGGATGCGGTCAAAGGCGGTCGCGTCCCGCGAGAGTACATCCCGGCGGTGAAAAAAGGCGTCGTCGATACATTGCCCAACGGTGTGCTCGCGGGTTTCCCCGTGGTGGATATCAAGGTGACGCTGTTCGACGGCTCCTATCACGAGGTCGACTCGAACGAGAACGCCTTCAAGATGGCGGGCTCGATCGCGCTCAAGGAAGGGCTGCGCCGAGCAAGCCCGACGCTGCTCGAGCCGATCATGGCGGTCGAAGTGGAAACGCCTGATGACTTCATGGGCAACGTGGTGGGCGATCTCAGCTCGCGCCGCGGCGTGATCCAGGGCATGGAAGAGCTGGTGGGCGGTGGCAAGGCGGTGCGCGCGGAAGTGCCGCTCGCCGACATGTTCGGCTACTCGACGACGCTGCGCTCGCTCTCGCAGGGCCGCGCGACCTACAGCATGGAGTTCAAGCAATACGCCGAGGCGCCGAAGCCGATTGCGGAGGCAATCATTAACAAGTACACGGGCAAGGAAGCGAAGAAATAAGGGGCGGATCATGGCAAAGAGCAAATTTCAGCGCACGAAGCCGCACGTGAACGTAGGCACGATTGGGCACGTGGACCATGGCAAGACGACGCTGACGGCGGCGATGACGATGATTTTGTCGAAGGCGTTTGGGGGTGAGGCGAGGAGCTACGCACAGATTGACTCGGCGCCGGAGGAGAAGGCGCGCGGGATCACGATCAACACGGCGCACGTGGAGTATGAGACGAAGAACCGGCACTATGCGCACGTGGACTGTCCGGGGCACGCGGACTATGTGAAGAACATGATCACGGGTGCGGCGCAGATGGACGGGGCGATTTTGGTGGTCTCGGCCGCCGATGGGCCGATGCCGCAGACGCGGGAGCACATTTTGCTGGCGCGCCAGGTGGGGGTGCCCTACATCATCGTGTTCATGAACAAGGCGGACATGGTCGATGACAAGGAGCTCCTGGAGTTAGTGGAGGTGGAGATTCGCGAGCTCTTGTCGAAGTATGAGTTTCCGGGCGAGCAGACCCCGATTGTGATTGGCTCGGCGTTGAAGGCGATGGAAGGCGACAAGGGCGAGATGGGCGAGGGGGCGATCATGAAGCTCGCCGAGGCGCTGGACACCTACATCCCGGACCCCAAGCGGGTGATTGACAAGCCGTTTTTGATGCCGGTGGAGGACGTGTTTTCGATCTCGGGCCGGGGCACGGTGGTCACGGGGCGCGTGGAGCGGGGCGTGATCAAGGTGGGCGAGGAGCTCGAGATTGTGGGGCTCAAGCCCACGGTGAAGACCGTGTGCACGGGGGTGGAGATGTTCAGGAAGCTCCTCGATGAGGGGCAGGCCGGGGATAACGTGGGGATCTTGCTGCGCGGCACCAAGCGCGAGGACGTCGAGCGCGGGCAGGTGCTGGCGAAGCCCGGCTCGATCACGCCGCACACGAAGTTCGCCGCCGAGGTCTACGTGCTCTCGAAGGACGAGGGCGGGCGTCACACGCCGTTTTTCAATGGGTATCGTCCGCAGTTCTACTTTCGCACGACGGACGTAACCGGTTCGATCGAGCTGCCGAAGGGCACGGAGATGGTGATGCCGGGCGACAACGTGTCGATCTCGGTGGCGCTGATTCAGCCCATTGCGATGGAAGAGGGGTTGCGCTTTGCGATCCGCGAGGGCGGCAAGACCGTCGGCGCGGGCGTAGTGGCGAAGGTTATTGAGTGAGTTCAGGGTTCGGTGTTCAGGGTTCCGGGTTAACAACTCGAAACGTTGAACACGGAACACGGAACCGATTTAGGCCAGTAGCTCAATTGGCAGAGCGTCGGTCTCCAAAACCGAAGGTTGGGGGTTCGATGCCCTCCTGGCCTGCCATACAGGGACAAGCGGAGCCGGGACGCGGAAATAGAGGATGGCGGACAAGGTAAAGATTTTTTTGGCGATTATGCTGGTGGTGGCCGGCGTCGCGGGTTTCTATTACCTCGACCAGTATCCCATGATCTTCCGCGTGGCGGCCGTGCTGGGCGGGCTCGGCATCGGCGCCGCGGTGTTCTGGACATCGGCGCCGGGCAAGCAATTTCACGAGTACGCGCGTGAATCGGTCGTAGAGACCAAGAAGGTGGTGTGGCCGACCCGGAAGGAAACGCTGCAGACGACCGGGATCGTGTTTGCATTCGTTGTGGTAATGGCACTGTTTCTATGGATTGTTGATGCGGGGTTGCTGTGGTTCGTACAGAAGCTGATGAGCTAGGAATTGCGATGGGCAAGAAGTGGTACGTCGTCCACGCGTACTCGGGATTCGAGAAGAGCGTGCAGCGCACCTTGCTAGACCGCATCCGGCGCGCCGGGATGGAGGACAAGTTCGGCCAGATCCTGGTGCCGGTGGAGGAAGTGGTCGAGATGAAGGCCGGGCAGAAGGCGATCAGCGAGCGCAAGTTCTTCCCGGGCTACGTGCTGGTGGAGATGGAGATGACCGATGACACGTGGCATCTCGTCAAGAACACGCCGAAGGTGACCGGTTTCATCGGTGGTACCGCGACCAAGCCCACGCCGATCTCCGAGAAAGAGGTGCAAAACATCCTGCACCAGATCCAGGAAGGCGTGGAGAAGCCGCGTCCCAAGGTGCTGTTTGAAGTGGGCGAGGCCGTGCGGGTGAAGGACGGCCCGTTCGCCGATTTCCACGGCAACGTGGAGGACGTCAACTACGACAAGAACAAGCTGCGCGTTTCGGTGACGATTTTCGGGCGCTCCACTCCGGTGGAACTCGAATTCGGCCAGGTTGAGAAAGCGTGAGTGGTAACGAATGGACAACGGCGTTGACGGGTTTTTTCGACTCACGACTCACGACTCACGACTCGCGACTCACGAATCACGGTTCACGGAAGTTAATGGGGAGGGCGCGTGACGCGTCCGCTTGAACCCGGAAGGAGAGCCAGATGGCGAAAAAGATAGTTGGATTGATCAAGCTGCAGGTGCCGGCGGGCAAGGCGAATCCCAGCCCGCCTATCGGCCCCGCGCTCGGCCAGCGTGGCCTGAACATCATGGAGTTTTGCAAGGCGTTTAACGCCGCCACGCAGAAGATGGAGCTGGGCTTGCCAGTGCCCGTCGTCATCACGGCCTACCACGACAAGAGCTTCACGTTCGTGATGAAGACCCCGCCTGCGAGCGTGCTCATCATGAAGGCGGCGAAGCTTGAGAAGGGCAGTGCGCGCCCAAATACCGACAAGGTCGGCAAGATCACCCGGGCACAGGCCGAGGAAATCGCCAAGACGAAGATGCCCGACTTGACGGCGGCAGACCTCGATGCAGCGGTGCGCACCGTGGCCGGCAGTGCGCGCAGCATTGGTGTGGACGTGGAGGGCCTGTAGATGAGATCCGCCTCCAAACGATATCAGGCAGTGCGGGCCAAAATGGACCGCGCGAAGACCTACCCGGCGCAAGACGCGCTCAAGTTGGTCAAGGACAACGCGACCGCCAAGTTCGACGAATCGGTGGATGTCTCGATCAACCTCGGCATTGACGCGAAGAAATCGGACCAGAGCGTGCGAGGATCGATCGTGCTGCCGCAGGGTACCGGCAAGAGCGTTCGGATTGCCGTGTTCGCGCAGGGCGACCGGGCGGCCCAGGCGAAAGACGCGGGCGCCGACATCGTCGGCTTCGAGGACCTCGCCAACGACATCAAGGGCGGCAAACTGGATTTCGACGTGGCGATTGCGACGCCGGACGCGATGCGCGTGGTGGGCCAGCTCGGCCAGATTCTCGGGCCGCGCGGCCTCATGCCGAATCCAAAAGTGGGGACGGTCACGCAGGACGTGGTTGCGGCGATCAAGAACGCGAAGGCCGGGCAGATTCAATATCGGGCCGACAAGGCGGGCATCGTCCAATGCACGATCGGCCGCGCCTCGTTCTCGCTCGAAGCGCTCACGGAAAATTTCAGGGCGCTGGTGGATGCGGTCAACAAGTCCAGACCCACGGGCGCCAAAGGGATCTTTGTGACGAAGATTTCCGTGTCGAGCACGATGGGCGCGGGCGTGCGTGTCGACCAGGCAAGTTTGAGCATGTGAAGGCTTTGGGCTGTCGCGCCGGGTGTGGCGGCAGGTTGTCAAAGACCGTAGGAACCGGGAGGTTTAATTTTCTTGGGAACGCGACGCACGGGTTCATGGTCAGAAGCTGCCTACAGGGCGGTGCCTGGCCCGGTGCCCGGGTTCGTCAGTACCCGAAATCCTACGCAGACGGCGGACCCGACGAAGATCAAGTTGCTGAGTTCTGGCTTCTGGATCAACGGTCGCCGGTGGCGGAACGGTGAGTGCAGGGCGCGCAACGATGAACCGGCGGCGGAAACAGGGCCCCAGTTTTTCCAACGCGCATCATTCCTCGTTTTTTGATTAACCGTTTGACGGAGATAGAACTTGAGTCTGAACCTCGAGCAGAAAAAGGCCATGGTGGCCGAGGTGAGCTCCCAGCTTGCCCAGGCCCAGGCCGTGATCCTGGCCGAGTACCGCAGCCTCCAGGTCGGGGAGATGACCGAACTGCGCCGAAGAGCGCGCGGCTCGGGCGTCTACCTGCGCGTGCTGAAGAACTCGCTCGTGCGCCGCGCGGTGGCCGATACGCCGTTCAAGGGGCTTGCCGAGCAGATGGTGGGCCCCCTGGCGTACGGCATCTCGAACGACCCGGTCGCGGGGCCAAGGTGCTGCAGGAATTCGCCAAGGGCAACGTGAAGCTGGTCATCAAGGCCGGCGCGATGCCGAACGTCGTGATGTCGGCAAAAGAGGTGGTCAATCTCGCGCAGATGCCGAGCCGCCCGGAGCTTCTCGCCATGCTGCTGGGCACGATGCAGGCGCCGGTCGCGACGTTCGTACGGACGCTGAACGAAGTGCCGGGCAAACTCGCGCGCACGCTGGCAGCGGTCCGCGACCAGAAAGAGAAGCAGGCCGCATGAGGCCCGCTTGAACCCAATTTCAAAACTAGCGAATCAGATCTGACAGGAGTTAACAGCAATGACAATGGCCAAAGCAGAAATCCTCGACGCGATCTCCAACATGACAGTGCTGGAGCTCTCGCGGCTCATCAAGGACATGGAAGAAAAGTTTGGCGTTTCCGCGGCGGCCGCGACCGTGGCCATGCCAGCGGCGGGCGGCGGCGCGGGCGCCGCGGTGGCCGAGGAGCAAACCGAGTTCACCGTCATGCTCACCAGTTTCGGCGCCAGCAAGGTCAACGTGATCAAGGCGGTGCGTGCCCTGACCGGTCTGGGTCTGAAGGAAGCAAAGGACCTGGTGGACGGCGCGCCGAAGGCGGTCAAGGAAGGCGTTTCCAAGGCCGATGCGGACAACGTCTTGAAGCAGCTGACTGAAGCCGGGGCGACCGGCGAGATCAAGTAACCGCGATGCGAACGCGTGGCTGGCGGGCATCCGCCAGCCCTGATCTTATTTTGAGCGGGCCGTGTCTTGCTCTCTGCCCGAGGCCAGGTGGTCCGGGCAGGGGTGTGGCCTTTGTCGTTCGCTGTTTAAATCTTTCCTGGAGCTGATATGCCGTACTCCTTCACCGAGAAGAAGCGCATCCGTAAGACCTTTGCGAAGCGCGACAGCGTGCTGCCGGTACCGTTCCTGCTGGCCACCCAGATCGAATCCTTCGCGGCGTTCCTGCAGGCGGACACTGCGCCTGAAGGGCGCAAGAGCGAGGGCCTGCAGGCTGCGTTCAAGAGCATTTTCCCGATCGAGAGCCACTCCAAGAACGCCCGGCTCGAGTTCGTCAGCTATGCCCTCGGTGATCCGCCGTTCGACGTCAAGGAGTGTCAGCAGCGCGGGCTGACCTACGCCGCGCCGCTACGCGCCAAAGTTCGGTTGGTGATCATGGACAAGGAGGCGCCCAAGAACACGCCCAAGGAGGTCAAGGAGCAGGAAGTCTACAAAGGCGAGATTCCGCTCATGACGGCCACGGGTTCGTTCGTTATCAACGGCACCGAGCGCGTCATCGTGTCGCAGCTGCACCGCTCGCCTGGCGTGTTCTTCGAGCACGACCGTGGCAAGACGCATTCGTCGGGCAAGCTGCTGTTCTCGGCCCGTGTGATTCCCTACCGCGGCTCGTGGCTGGATTTCGAGTACGATCCCAAGGACTATCTCTACTTCCGGGTAGATCGCCGCCGGAAAATGCCGGTGACGATTCTGCTGAAGGCGCTGGGTTACACGCCCGAGAAGATTCTTGCAGAGTTCTTCGCATTCGATACCTTTCAGCTTGCCAAGGATGCGGTCGAGTTCGAACTCGTGCCCGAGCGCATGCGCGGGGAGTTGGCGCGTTTCGACATCGCCACGAAAGGCGGCAAGCTCATCGTCGCCAAGGACAAGCGCATCACGGTGAAGCACGTGCGCGAGATGGAGCAGGCGAACCTGCAACGCGTCACGGTGCCGGAAGATTTCCTCGTCGGCCGCGTGCTGGCGCACAACGTCATCAACAAGGACACCGGCGAGGTTCTTGCCAATGCCAACGAAGAGATCACCGAGGAGTTGTTGGTGAAGCTGCGCGAGGCTAAGGCCGGGAAGTTCCAGACGACCTACACCAACGACCTCGACCAGGGCCCCTATATTTCGCAGACGCTGCGTATCGACGAGACCGCCGACCAGCTGGCGGCCCAGGTCGCGATCTACCGCATGATGCGTCCGGGCGAGCCGCCAACGGAAGATGCCGTGAAGACGCTGTTCGCACGGCTGTTTTTCAACGAAGACACCTACGACCTGTCCAAGGTTGGCCGGATGAAGTTCAACCGCCGCGTCGGGCGCACCGAGTTGCTCGGGACCGGGACGCTGTCCGCGGAAGACATCGTCGCCGTCATCAAGATCCTGGTGGATTTGCGCAACGGGAAGGGCGAAATCGACGACATCGATCACCTCGGCAACCGCCGCGTGCGGTCCGTGGGCGAGCTCGCCGAAAACCAGTTCCGCGCGGGGCTGGTGCGGGTCGAGCGCGCGGTCAAGGAGCGCCTGTCGCAGGCCGAGTCCGATAACCTGATGCCGCACGATCTCATCAACGCCAAGCCCGTGAGCGCGGCGATCCGGGAGTTCTTTGGTTCCTCGCAGCTCTCGCAGTTCATGGACCAGACGAACCCGCTGTCGGAGATCACGCACAAACGCCGCGTCTCCGCCCTCGGTCCGGGCGGCCTCACCCGCGAGCGCGCGGGATTCGAAGTGCGAGACGTGCACCCGACGCATTACGGGCGCGTCTGCCCGATCGAGACGCCGGAGGGTCCGAACATCGGGCTGATCAACTCGCTCGCGCTCTACGCGCGCACGAACGAGTACGGCTTTCTCGAAACGCCGTACCGCAAGGTGAAGGATGCGCGGGTATCCGACGAGATCCATTACCTGTCGGCGATCGAGGAAGGGCAGTACATGATCGCCCAGGCGAATGCCGCCCTCGACAAGCAGAACCGCTTCAGCGACGAGCTGGTGTCCTGCCGCCACAGCAACGAATTCACACTGTCCACGCCCGATCGCATCCAGTACATGGACGTCGCGCCGGCGCAGGCCGTCTCGGTCGCCGCGTCGCTGATTCCGTTCCTCGAGCACGACGACGCCAATCGCGCGCTCATGGGCTCCAACATGCAGCGCCAGGCGGTGCCGTGCCTGCGGCCGGAGAAACCGCTGGTCGGCACCGGGCTCGAGCGCACGGTGGCCGTGGACTCGGGCACGGCGGTCCAGGCCTATCGTGGCGGGCTGGTGGACTACATCGACGCTTCCCGGATTGTCGTCCGCGTCAATGACGAGGAGACGGCGCCGGGTGAAGTGGGCGTCGACATCTACAACCTGGTCAAGTACCAGCGCTCAAACCAGAACACCAACATCAACCACCGCCCGCTGGTCAAGGTCAGCGACCGCATCGCGAAGGGCGATGTGGTCGCTGACGGTGCCTCGACCGACATGGGCGAGCTCGCGCTGGGGCAGAACATGCTCGTGGCGTTCATGCC
>JAQBFV010000021.1:0-2746 GCA_032123035.1 Betaproteobacteria bacterium
TGCTCTGCCGCGCATTGGAGGTGCTCGACCTGCTGCCCGAAATGCGTCGTGCCGAGCTCACGACCCGGCTTGGCTTGTCGGGGGAAGAGATCGCGCGCTGGGACGATATCAGTCGAAGGATGCATGTACCGTTCCACGACGAAGGGATCATCAGTCAGTTCGAGGGCTACGATAAATTGCGTGAGCTCGACTGGGAGGATTACCGGACCCGCTACGGCAATATTCAGCGCCTCGATCTCATCCTCGAGGGGGAGAACGACAGCGCCAACCGCTACAAGCTCTCAAAACAGGCCGACGTGATGATGTTGTTCTACCTGTTTTCCGCCGAAGAATTGCGCGAATTGTTCGAGCGTCTGGGCTATCCGTTCGAATACGAGACCATTCCGCGCAACATCGCCTACTACACCGGCCGCTTGTCGAACGGCTCCACGCTGTGCCGTGTGGTGTGTGCCTGGGTCATGGCGCGCTCCGACCGGCCGCGCTCGATGCAGTTCTTCGCGGACGCGCTGCAAAGCGACGTGAGCGACATCCAGCAGGGCACCACGGCGGAAGGCGTGCACCTCGGGGCGATGGCCGGAACGGTCGATCTGGTGCAGCGGGTATGGACCGGCATCGAGGTCAAGGACGATGTCCTGCGGCTCCATCCGGAATTGCCGCAGGACATTGAGCGCCTCGACATGCGCATCCGCTATCGCGGGCATTCGCTCGATCTGCGGCTGACGCGCGATTCGCTGACGGTTCGCGGACACGAGGCTGCGGCGCCGCCGATTTCCTTGTGTGTCGACGGCCAAGATCACCAGTTCGTCGGCGGATCTACCCGTGTGTTTCGATTAAGCGACAAGGCCACTGCCGAAACGGCAGAGGACATTCCGTGAACGCGTAAAGCGCGCTGGCGGACAGATCGAATGGCGCGTTCTTCGTGCTGTTCCCGACCATGTTCCTGTCGGGAACGATCGTCCCTGTGGAGAGCATGCCCGCCACGCTGCAGACGCTCTCGCTCGCCAGCCCGATCCGCTTCTACCTGGAGAGCGCCCTCGGCACCCTGCTTAAGGGCGTCGGCTGGTCGGTACTGTGGCCCCAACTCGCCATTCTTGCCGCAATGGCGACCGGGCTGATTGGCATCAGCTTGCGGCGTCTGCGGCGTCGGCTGGTTTACTGCCCGGCGCGGGTGCGAGGGGGATTGCCAAACATCGGATGGCGTAGCACAGGGGCGGCTTCGAAAAGGGGCCGCGACATCGATTTGACCTTGGAGCGGCTCTAAGGTCTAAAAAGGCAACACGGTCCACGTCAACGCGTGGCACAGGAGTCGCACCATGCACGCACATCATCACGAACACGCCGGGCACGACCACGGCGCAGAGGGAAAGAATGACCCGGCGCATCGCAAGGTCAAGGATCCGGTCTGCGGCATGAGCGTGGCGCTCGACGCCGGCAAACCGAGCGTCGAGCACGCGGGCAACGTCTACCACTTCTGCTCCACCAAGTGCCGCGACAAGTTCGTCGCGGAGCCGGCCCTCTACCTGGGCGCCGTGCCGCGGCCGCCGGCGCCACCTGCGCCGAAAGGCACGCAGTACACCTGCCCGATGCATCCGGAGATCGTGCGCGACGCGCCGGGCGAATGCCCGAAGTGCGGCATGGCCCTCGAACCGATGGGCGTGCCGGCTGCCGACGAAGGACCGAACCCTGAGCTGGTCGATTTCCGCCGCCGGTTCTGGATCGGCGCGGTCCTTACGATTCCGCTGTTGATTCTGACCATGGGCCCATTCGTTGGTCTGGGCTTCCTGCGCGAGATGCTCGGCGAGCGTGCGTCGCAGTGGATCGAACTCGCGCTCGGCACGCCCGTCATCCTTTGGGCAGGGTGGCCGTTTTTCGTCCGCGGCGCGCGCTCGGTGATCAACCGCAGCCTCAACATGTTCACGCTGATCAGCATGGGCGTCGGTTCAGCCTACGCGTTCAGCATCGTCGCGGTACTCGTGCCCGGCATCTTTCCGGCGGGCTTTCGCGACGCGCAAGGCCATGTCGGCATCTATTTCGAGGCGGGCGCGGTGATCGTGGTGCTCGTCCTGCTCGGCCAGGTGATGGAGCTCGCCGCCCGCGAGCGGACCGGGTCCGCGATTCGCGCGCTGCTCGATATGGCCGCGAAAACGGCGCGTGTCATCCGGGCGGACGGCAGCGAGGAGGAGATCGCGCTTGAGGCAGTCGTTGTGGGCGATCGCCTGCGCGTGCGGCCCGGCGAAAAGGTTCCGGTTGATGGCGTGGTACTCGAAGGCCGCTCTTCGGTCGACGAGTCGATGATCTCGGGCGAGCCGGTGCCGGTGGAGAAGGTCGCGGGCGACGACGTCACCGGCGCCACGATCAATGGCACCGGCTCTATGATCATGGAGGCGCGCCGTGTCGGCGCCGACACCATGCTTGCCCAGATCGTCGAAATGGTGGCGAACGCCCAGCGCTCGCGCGCCCCGATTCAGAAGTTCGCCGACATCGTCGCGGGTCGGTTCGTCCCGGCGGTCATCGCGATCGCGATTCTCTCTTTCGTGGCGTGGGCGATCTGGGGACCTGCGCCGGCACTGTCCTACGCGCTGATCTCAGCCGTGGCGGTGCTGATCATCGCCTGTCCCTGCGCGCTTGGTCTCGCGACACCGATGTCGATCATGACGGCGACCGGACGCGGTGCGCAGGCCGGTGTGCTGATCAAGAACGCCGAGGCGCTCGAACGCTTCGCCAAAGTCGACACGCTGATCGTCGA
>JAQBFV010000022.1:0-2701 GCA_032123035.1 Betaproteobacteria bacterium
GTGGCATACAGGTGAGTGGACTGAATCTTCGAGAGAGCGTGAGGGCGGGAGGTCGTGAGATGGAAAAGCGGTTTGTCCACCTCCCGATCTGACGATCTCGCGATCTCACGGCTGTTTAGTCTTCCGCCTTCCGCCTTTCGCCTTGGGGCGGCCCCGTCACCGCCACCGCAGGTGGTGTCGGGCGCATCAGGTAAAGTGCGGCCATGGCACTGAAAGCAACGATCTGCAAAGCCAGTCTGCAAATCGCGGACATCGACCGCAACTACTACGCAGAACACGCGTTAACAGTGGCGCGCCATCCCTCCGAGACCGACGAGCGCATGATGGTGCGGCTGCTCGCATTCGCGCTAAACGCGCACGAGCATCTTGCGTTCGGCAAAGGTCTGTCCGACACGGACGAGCCCGACCTCTGGCAAAAGGACCTGACCGGCGCGATCGAGCACTGGATCGAGGTCGGACAGCCGGACGACAAGCGCCTGCTGCGCGCCGCCGGCCGCGCAACCCGGGTTACGGTGTATGCCTACGGCCACCGCGCGGAACTGTGGTGGAGGCCGCTCGCCGACAAGCTCGAGCGGGCGAAAAACCTGGCGGTGTGGCGCATCCCGGCAGCAGTTGTCCGAGCCCTGGAACAGCTCGCTGGGCGCAGCATGCAGCTGCAATGCACGGTTCAGGAAGGGCAGATGTATTTCAGCAATGCGGCGGAAACGGTGCAGATCGAGCTGAGCGCTTTAAAGCGATCGACTCATTGATAAAGGAAAATGGTGATAAATGAAGGTGATGATTAATGGTGATGAAGAATGGTGATGTACAACGGGCTTGTCGTCACTAGTACCCATCACCAGTACTCATTACCCGCTCTCGGGCCCATCACCGCCACCGCAGGTGGCATTGGCCGAGGTTTGGCGCGATACTTTGGTGAAAAACGTGGTCTGTCCCCGATTTAGCCGCATCGCATGCGCTGGACGGGCACAGCTTGCGACGCATCTTTTACAGGGAGATCGACATGGGCAAACTATTTCTGGTGGTACCCGACGCGCCGATGGAAGACGTCGCGCAGCTGAAAGCCGACCGCACTCTGAGCGGCGCCGGCATCCGGCTGGGCGTGCTCGACAACAGCAAAGGCAACGCCGACCATTTGCTGAACTTCATCATCGAGGGCGTCAAAAAAGAATTCAAGATCGATTCGGTCGTCATGACACGCAAGCCCACATCGAGCCGCCCGGCCACCGACACCGTTCTCGACCAGCTGGCGCGGGAGGCTGACCTCGTGGTCAGCGCGATGGCCGATTGAGGCTCGTGCACGTCGTGGAGTGTCCACGACATGGCGCAGTTAACGAAACGCGGCGTGATCGCCGCCGTGGTGTGTTCCGATACCTTCATGAAACTCGGCAGCGCACAGGCCAAGGTGTTTGGCGTGCCTGACTTGCCGTTGCTGAAAATCCCCCATCCGCTGGGCGGCCTTAGCATGGACAAGGTGCGCGAACGCGCTGAAGTGGCGCTGCCGCAACTCATCCAGGCGATCAAGGCCGTCAAGAAGGAACGGGCATGAGCGCCCTCACTCCGCTGCTCAAAGCGCCCGGCGCGCTGATCGAGTGCGATGACGACCCCGAAGCGGTATTTGAATTGCTGTGCGCCAAAGGCTGGAGCGACGGCCTGCCGGTGATCCCGCCGACTCCCGAGCGCGTCGAACGCATGCTCGCCTGGTGCGACCGCGACTTGGACAAAGCGGTAGTGCGCATCCCGCCGCGTTTTGGCGCTGCAACGCCGATCCGCGTCGCAGCCAATGCCGTGATGGCCGGCTGCAAGCCGGAGTATTTTCCGCTGGTGCTGCTGGCACTCGAAGCATTGGCCGAAGAGCAGTACAACCTCTACGGCACGCAGGCGACCACGCACCCCTGCACGCCGCTGCTGATTTTCAACGGCCCGGTCGCCGAGGAAGTGGGTCTGCATTCGGGCCAGAACGCGATGGGCAATTACTTCCGCGCCAATGCTGTCATCGGGCGCGCGGTGCGGCTCGCCCTGGTCAACATCGGCGCGGCGATCCCCGGCACCGGCGACATGGCCACTGCCGGCACGCCGGCGAAATTCACCTTCTGCGTGGCCGAAAACGAGGCGCGCAGTCCGTGGGACCCGCTACACGTGGAGCTTGGCTTTCCGCGCGAGGCCAGCACCGTCACGGTGGTCTCTGCGGAAGGCCCGCACAACATCAACGACCACGAAAGCCTGACCGCCGAGGGCATCCTCACCATGGTGGCGGGCACCATGGCGATCACCGGCTCGAACAACGCCTACTACGCGGGCCAACCGGTGTTGGCCTTCGGGCCGGAGCACGCCGCCACGGTGGCCGCCGGCGGCATGCGCAAGGCCGATGTCAAACAATGGCTGTTTGACCACGCCACGCTGCCGCTGGCCAGATTTTCCAAAGAAACCATCGAGCGGCGCTTCCGCAGGAAGCTCGCCGAGCAATACGCCAACGCACCGCTGGACGCCCCGGTGCGCATGGTCAGCAAACCCGAAGACCTGATCGTCATCGTGACCGGCGGCGCGGGCAAGCACTCGCAGTACGTGCCGACCTTCGGCAACACGCGCGCCGCCACCCGCGCGCTCAAACGTGCGGACGGCACACTGGTAACGTCCATCCAGGAATTCAAACGCAACTGATGTGATGGGTGATCAAAGGCGGTAAAGCTTCACCGCCAAG
>JAQBFV010000023.1:0-3653 GCA_032123035.1 Betaproteobacteria bacterium
CGGAACTTTCTGGAAGTGCGCGGCCTCGGGGTACTCAATATCCGGAGCATTTTCGGAGAGGCGGCTTTACGGCCCCGCAAGAACCTCAAGTTGATCGTCCAGTTGGAGCGTTTATCACCGGCTGACCCGCGTTCCGGCGAGCGCCTCCCGCTGCAGGCGAGCACCGAGCCCATCCTCGGCATCGACATCCGCAAGGTAACCGTTCCGGTTGCTGCCGGCCGCAACCTGGCGGTGCTAACGGAGGCCGCGGTACGCAATTACGTTCTGCAGCTGCGCGGCGTGGACAGCACGGAGGAATTCATTGCCCGGCAGGCCCAGCAGATGCAACGACGTGAATCGTGAATCGTAAGAGCGATAAGATGGAGGCGTGGCAGAGCCCCGCGATTTACGATTCACGTTTCACGATTTACGGAAATAAATGCAGCTGATCCTCATCACCGGCCTCTCGGGGTCGGGCAAAAGCGTCGCTCTCCATGTGCTGGAGGACAGCGGCTTCTATCACATCGACAATCTGCCTGCGCGGCTGCTGCCGGACGTAGTGGAATTCCTGATGACGGCGGGCCACCCGCGCGCGGCGATCAGTCTCGAGCTCCGCACCGGCGAAGCAATTGCGGAGCTACCGGAAAGACTGGCGCAGTTCAAGCGCCGCGGCGTGGACGCGCGCCTGCTGTACCTCGAGGCCAAAGCCGACACGCTGATCAAACGATTTTCCGAAACGCGCCGCCGCCACCCTCTCTCCGACAGCGGGCTCACGCTTCCCGAATGCATCGAGCGCGAACGTGCTCTGCTCTCGCCTCTGGCGGACGGGGCACACCGCGTCGACACCAGCGATCTCAGCCCGCCTGCGCTGCGCAGCTGGGTCAAGGATTTCATGGCGCTGCCCCCTACCGGGCTCACGCTTCTTTTCGAATCGTTCGGCTTCAAGCACGGCATCCCGCTCGACGCCGATCTGGTATTCGATGTGCGCTGCCTGCCGAATCCAAACTACGACCCCCGCCTGCAGCCCCTCACCGGCCGTGATCCCGCGGTCATCGAGTTCCTGGGCGCCGATGCGCAGACCGCGAAAATGCTCGCGGACATTCGGCGTTTCGTCGCTGACTGGCTGCCGTGCTTCGAGCGTGACAACAGGAGCTATCTCACGGTCGCGATCGGGTGCACCGGCGGGCGGCACCGCTCGGTCTACTTTGCCGAGACCCTGGCGGAGCATTTCAGGGGTAAGGCCCGGGTCCTGGTTCGTCACCGTGAACTTTCCTGAACACGTGAATCGTGAATCGTTAAACGTGAATCGGCAATGGCCAGCCCACGAATGCGCCACTCACGAATCAGGATTTACGATTGACGATTTACGGATTCGCTGACTTGGAGCCAGATCACGTCCAGGAAGTTTTTATATTTCCGCTAAACACGGTCCTGTTCCCCGAGGGCCTGCTGCCGCTCAAGGTCTTCGAGCAGCGCTACATGGAGATGACCAAGGCATGCCTGCGCGACGGGCAGCCTTTTGGCGTCTGCCTCATCCGGGAGGGGCATGAGGTGGGCAGCGCGGCAGTGCCGGAGCCGGTGGGCTGTCTGGCCAATATCGTGCACTGGGAGATGCCACAACTGGGTGTGTTCGAGTTGCTCGCGCGCGGCGGAGAGCGTTTCCGGATTCGCGAGATGCGGGTTCAACCGAACCAGCTCATCGCAGCGTCCATAGAAGCGCTGCCGTCCGATAGCGGGCGGGACGAAGTTGATCCAGCCTGTGGCGAACTGCTTCGCGTGATCATCGATAAAGCGGGGGCGACGCGCTTTCCCGCGCCGCTTCGGCTCGACGACGCAGCGTGGGTCGGCTACCGTCTGGCCGAAATGCTGCCGATGGAGGCCACAACGCGGCAGCAGCTGCTGGAGCTCACCGACGCGCCGGAGCGGCTCGCGCGTATCAAGCAAATATTGGTGCGGCAGGGGCTCGTCCCGTCCGACAATGCCTGATGGAAAAGAGGCGGACCGCGACTGGTGACGGGAAAAGGCCGATTTACGGAGCCTCAAGCTGCGCGAGAATCTTCCGCACCGGAACTGGAATCGCGGCGCCCCGTGCCTCCTCGAGCGAGACCCAAACCTGCCCCGGCTCGGCCGCATGCGGCACGAGGGCTGAAACGTGCACGTGGAGAGGCCGGATATCGAGGGTAAAGTGGGTGAATCCGTGCCCGAGCGTCGGCAGTTTTTCGACCCCGAGCACGCGAGCGCCGAAGCGCTGGAGGCAATGCGCCTGCAGATCGGCGTGACGCGCGACCTCCGGCAGGCACCACAGCCCGCCCCACAGACCCGGGGCCGGGCGCTTCTCGAGCAGCACTTCACCGGCGCACATGAGCGCCAGCATGATGGTGCGTTTGTGCGGCCGGCGCTTGCGCGGCGGCGCGCCCGGCAGCGCGCCGGTTGCGCCGCGCTTGAACGCAACGCAATCGGCATGGACCGGACAGGCCGCGCAGCGTGGCCTCGCCCGCGTGCACACGCCGGCGCCGAGATCCATCAGGCCCTGTGTGTAGATCTGGAGATGGCGTCGCGGCAGGAGCCGCTCCGCCTCGCGCCACAGCCGGTCGGCGACCCGTTTCTCACCCGGGAAGCCCTTCACGCCGCGGTAGCGTGCCAAAACCCGTTTGACGTTGCCGTCCAGGATGGCATGGCGGGCGCCGAACGCGAAGATGCCTATCGCCGCGGCGGTGGAGCGACCGATCCCGGGCAGCGACTCGACGTCCTCGACGTGTTTGGGAAAGCAACCGCCGTGGGGCCCAACGACGGCCTGCGCGGCGCGGTGCAGGTTGCGTCCACGCGCGTAGTAGCCAAGCCCGCTCCACAGGCGCAAAACTTCGTCCTCCGACGCTGCCGCGAGCGAGGTGAGTGTCGGAAAATGTGACAGGAAACGCAGGTAATAGGGAATGACCGTCGCCACTTGGGTTTGCTGCAGCATGATCTCCGCAAGCCATATGCGGTACGGATCGCGCGTGCCCTGCCATGGCAGGTCGTGCCGCCCGTGCTCCTTCTGCCACGTTACGATCCGGGTCGCAAAGCTGCGCATGCTGGGGCCGTGACTAGAGCACGGCTGAAAAATCGAAAAACATTGTTAGCCGCAGATAAACGCAGATGAACGCGGACAGAAACCCGCGAAAATCAATGCACTTCTTTCTTATCGTCGTCTATCGGCGTCTATCGGCGTCCATCGGCGGCTGTATTCCAGCTCTTTTTTTAAGCCAGCTGCTGGTCACCGGTCACCGTCGTTAGCGGCCGAAGAGCCCCTTCAGCTGGTCTTTCAAGCTGCCGCCCTTCGGCGCTTCCGTCGCCGCGGCGCCGCCTGCGGCCGGTGCGCCTGGCTGCGCGGCGCTGCCTCCGAGCCGCTTCTCGAGTTGCCGCTGCAACTCGCGCTTCGCGAGGCCCGCCCCGACGCCGCTGAAGTCGATGCTGTAGGACGGCTTGGCGAAAGTCCCCGTCAGACGCACGGGGACCGTGATGCCGCTGAGATCGCTCAGCTCGCCGCCGGCCTGCCCTTTGGAAGTGGCGACGACCGACGCTTTGACGAGGTAATTGAGCGTTTCCTGGCCGATGTCCACCTCGCCTTCGCCGGCTAGGCGCAGCAGTGGCGACTTGCCCTGCAAATCGTTGTTGCGTGCGACGCCGTTCTTGAT
>JAQBFV010000024.1:0-5065 GCA_032123035.1 Betaproteobacteria bacterium
CCAGGTCATACTGAGGCCCCCAGCCTAGCGACCTGAGGCGCGAGCTGTCGCCGCAGATATGCGGCGGGTCCCACGCCCGGGGTTCGGCCTTGCCGAAGTGGATCAGGTCCTCCTTCCCCAAAATCTGCCCGACCGTACGCATCAGTTCCTGCACGGTGATCGGCGTCCCCGAGGAAATGTTGTAAATCCCGGTAGCGCGGGCCAGCGCGAGCCGCACAAACCCGCTGGCCACATCGTCCACGTGCAGGTAATCGCGCACCTGCGTTCCCGCGCTCGCCGCGAAAGGCCGCCCTTGCAGCAGCGCATGGATGAGCGCGGGCACCGCACGCCGTCGGTCCTCTCCCGGTCCATAGAGGAAGAAGATCCGTCCCCACGCAAAATGGATTTCCCCGCGCGCGGCGAGCTGCTCTCCGACCATGGCAAGACCGAGCTTGCTCGAGGCATACAGCGTCTCGGGATGGGTGGGATCCGATTCGGTAACCCGCCGCGACTGGTTGGCATACTCGGCGCAGGTGCCGGCGCCGACGAGCTGCTTGCAGCCGCACGCCAAAAGCGCATCAATCAATTCCAGGCTGCCAGACAGTGATGCCAGGTTCTCGGTCCCGTGGAGATACTTGCCGGGCTCGGCATACCACGCGAGGTGAATGCAGCACTGGGGGGCGAACCCCGACAGGCTCGCACGGTCGTGTTGCGCAAACTCCCGCAAATCCCCACGCAGCACCTCGATCTTCGCGTGCACGTCGCGAAGCCGCGAGAGCGGATCGCCCGGCACCGCCAGCACCGCCACCGTGCAGCCCTCGGCGAGCAGTCGGCGCACCACCCGCGCACCGATGAAGCCCGACCCACCGGTAACCAGGATGCGCGCGCTCATCGCTTAAAATCGGGGAACGCGGCGTCGCGTTCGGACAGGATCGGATCGGCGCGCGGCCAAGTGATCGCGAAAGCGGGATCGTTCCAGCGCACGCCTTGCGCGGAGGGCGCGTGGTAGGCGGCAGACATTTGGTAGAACACCTCGCTGTCATGCTCGAGGGTCTGGAAACCATGGGCACAGCCAGCCGGAACGAAAACCATCCGGTGAGTTTTCGCCGTGAGCTCGAAGGCAACCCAGGCACAATAGGTCGCGGACTCCGGCCGCAGATCCACAACGACGTCGTAGATAGCGCCCTGCGTGCAGCGCACGAGCTTGGCCTCGGCATGCGGCGCCACCTGGTAGTGCATGCCGCGCAGCGTGCCCGCCGCTTTGTTGAACGAGATATTGCACTGGACCAGCGCGGAGTCGAGTCCGTGCTCCCGGAACTCCCCCTCGCACCAGCTGCGCGCGAAGTAACCGCGTTCGTCCCCGACCGGCTCGAACTCGACCAGGAACGCTCCCTTGAGCCGGGTCTCCGTGAACTTCATGCGATGACCTGCACGCTTGGAATCGGCACCACGAAGCGCCCGCCCCAGGAGCGGATGTGCGCCATCTGCCCGATGATCTCATCCTTGATGTTCCATGGCAGGACCAGCAAGTAATCCGGCTTCACATCGTCGATGCGCTCGGGTGCATAGACCGGGATATGCGTCCCGGGCAGAAACGTGTTCTGTTTGTGCGGGCTGCGGTCCACCGTGAAATCGAGAAAGTCGCAGCGGATGCCGCAATAGTTAAGCAGGGTATTCCCCTTGGCCGGAGCGCCGTAGCCCACTATCGTCTTGCCCGAGCGCTTGGCCTCGATCAGAAACTCCAGAAGCTTCCGCTTGGTCTCCTGCACGCGTTGAGAGAATGCGAGATAAGTCTCGATCCGCTCGAGCCCCAGGCGCCGCTCGCGTGCGGCAAGCTCGGTGACGCCCGCACCTGGCGTACCCCCCTCCTCGGCATGACGCGCGTAGATGCGAAGTGATCCGCCATGGGTCGGAATCTCATCAACGTCAAACAGCTGCAGGCCGTGATGCGCAAACACCCGCTCGACGGCCACGAAAGAGAAATACGAGAAATGTTCGTGATAAATGGTGTCGAACTGGTTTTCCTCGATGAGACGCTGCAGATGCGGAAACTCCAGCGTAATGACGCCTTGTGGCTTGAGCACGATCTTCAGGCCGGCGACGAAATCGTTCAGGTCGGGTACGTGCGCCAGAACGTTGTTGCCGAGCAGGAGGTCGGGGCGCGTGCCCGCGGCGACGAGCTCTTTCGCTGTATCGACGCCGAAAAATTTCACCAGAGTTGGAATGCCTCGGGCGATCGCGGCCTCGGCCACGTTCTTTGCCGGTTCGATGCCGAGGGCCGGAATGCCTTTCTGCTTGAAGTACTGGAGAAGATAGCCGTCGTTGCTCGCCAGCTCGATCACCTGGCTCTTCGGCCCGATCCCGAAGCGCTCGATCATGAGCTCGGTATAGCGGCGGGCGTGTTCGAGCCACGTATCGGAATACGACGAGAAATAGGCGTAGTGCTCCCCGAAAATCTGCTGCGGGCTTTCGAACTCCTCGAGCCGCACCAAAAAGCAGCGTTCGCAGACGTACGCGTGCAACGGATAAAATGGCTCCATCGCGCCGATCTGCTCCTGCTTGAGGAAGGCATTCGAGATCGGCGACATCCCGAGATCGCAGAAAGTGTGCCTCAGCTCAGCCCGGCAGAAGCGGCACGTCTTCATGCCGTGCGCTCCCTTGCCAGGAGCTCGCTGTAGCGCGTGATCTGCTCGAGCGAGAGCTCTTTCACATCGCCCCGCTCGTGCCACGCGCGATACCACTCGATCGTCCAGTCCACCGCCTGCGCAATGCTCAACAGCGGTTGCCAACCGATGCCCTTGGCCTTGGTGCAATCCAGCCGCAGCATTCGCGATTCGGGCGGTTGCGGCCGGGTCTCGAGCGCCCATGCCATCCCGCCGCCCCACGCCCGCGCCGCCAGTGCGACGATGTCTTCGACCGACATCGCATCGTCGTCCCGGGGACCGAAATTCCAGGCCTCAGCGTAGCGCAAGCGCTCCTCCCAGAGTCTTTGCGCCAGCATGAGGTAGCCCGACAGCGGCTCCAGCACATGCTGCCACGGACGAGTTGACTTGGGGTTACGAAGCACTAGTGGAGCTCCCGCCACCGCCGCCCGCACGAGATCCGGCATGAGTCGGTCCGCTGCCCAGTCGCCGCCGCCAATCACGTTCCCCGCGCGCGCCGAAGCTACCGCGGTGGCGCCGCTGCCGCTGAAAAAAGACCGGCGATACGAATCGACTGCCATTTCCGCACAGGCCTTGCTGTTGCTGTAAGGATCGTGACCGCCGAGCGGATCGGTTTCGCGATAGCCTCGCGCTAATTCCTGGTTCTCATAACACTTGTCGGTCGTCACGATGACCGCGCTGCGCACGCTGTTCGTCTGCCGGATCGCCTCCAGCACATGCACGGTCCCGAGCAGATTGGTCGAATAGGTCTCCACAGGGTCGTCGTAGGACACCCGCACGAGGGGCTGCGCGGCGAGGTGGAATACGATTTCCGGTAAGAATTCCCGGAACACCGACTGCAGCCGCGGCAGATCCCGGATGTCGCCGATGTGTCCCCGTACGCTCTCGGAAATCCGCGCCGCCTCGAACAAACTTGGCTGCGTCGGCGCGGGCAGAGAGTATCCGAGGACCTCCGCCCCCATGCGCCGGAGCCAAAGCGCGAGCCAGCCGCCCTTGAAGCCGGTATGTCCCGTAAGGAATACCCGCTTGCCGCGCCAGAATTCCGGAATCACCGCCAGATCTTCCAGGGCGCCGCCCCGCCCCGCCAGAGTTCCTCGAGCTGATTCTTGTCGCGCAACGTGTCCATAGGCTGCCAGAAGCCGCGATGGTAGTAGGCCGCCAGCTGATCATCGCGAGCGAACCGCTCGAGCGGCTCCTTTTCCCATACCGTGCCGTCACCCTCGATGTAGTCGAGGGTCCTCGGCTTGAGCACGAAAAATCCGCCGTTGATCCAGCCGCCGTCGCCCAGCGGCTTCTCCTGAAAGCCTCTCACGGCATCACCCTGGACCTTGAGTGCCCCGAACCGGCCCGGTGCCTGGACCGCGGTGACGGTCGCCATCTTGCCGGACGCTCGGTGGAATTCGATCAGACGGTGGATGTCCACGTCACCCAACCCGTCGCCGTAGGTCATGCAAAAATCCTCTTTCGGGTCGAGATACTTGCCCACGCGCTTGATGCGACCCCCGGTCATCGTGTCCTCGCCCGTGTCGACCAGGGTCACCCTCCACGGCTCCGAGTTCTTCTCCAGGACCTTCATATCGTTTGACCTCATGTCGAAGGTCACATCCGACATATGCAGGAAGTAATTGGCGAAGTACTCCTTGATGACGTAGCCTTTGTAACCGCAGCAGATAATGAAATCGTCGATTCCGAACGTCGAGTAGAGTTTCATGATATGCCAGATGATCGGCCTGCCCCCGATCTCGATCATCGGCTTGGGTTTCAAATAAGACTCCTCGGTGATGCGGGTACCCAACCCACCGGCGAGAATGACGAGCTTCATCTATTGCGCCTCCGAACGCGCCAACCAGAGTCCAGTTTTATTGGCGCGAGAACGATTCAGCAGTTTGTTCGAGCTATTCGCAAACACGGCTCATTATAAAGGCTCGAACCTGTCAGCTGCTACGCGTTGCGGCAGCCGCATGATCAGCACCACCTCTTCCGGACGAAACCCCGCCCTCTTGCCAGCCTGTCTCCTGCTTTTGATGGCCAAGACGCAACTCTGTTCTCGTCGTTGACTGCGATAGCGGCAAGCTGCTCACCACCTGTGTGGAATCTAGGCCTGCGGCAGACGTCTCGGTCAAGATTTATCGAGCTTCGCGTAATAGTGTGTCAACCATTTCCGCAACGATCAGCAGGAGAGCCGGAGCTGAATGAGCTGCACGACGCGCTCCGTGGCGCCGCGGTGCGCGGCGCAGAACGCCAGCGCGGCCTGCGCCATGCGCTCTTGCGCGCCGCGGTCGAGGAGCAACCGTTGCGCCTCTTGAGCAAGCGCCACGGCATCGGCAACGCGAATCGCCGCGCCTGCCGCGACCGCGCGCTCGGTGGCCGCGGCGAAATTGTAGTATGACGGCCCGATAAGCACCGGTTTCCCCACGGCGCCC
>JAQBFV010000025.1:0-8152 GCA_032123035.1 Betaproteobacteria bacterium
GCGCCGCTTGCTTCCCAGTCGCGCTGGGCTTCGCGCTCGAGGACCTGTGGATTGTATTTCTGCTGCATGACCCGGACCGCGGGAAAGCCCGGATTATAACCATATCGGATCGCCGCGCCGCCACCGTCAGGAACTGGGGAATGCGGAATGGACAAAGCATCAAGCACGCGGCGCCATTTGTCTTTTCCCGGTTTGTCCGACGTGCTGCGCGACGGGCTGACGCCGCTGCTCTATAATCGGCGCTGGATTTCCAGCGCCGATGTCCCCAGGCTTTCTTTCCGGTCTCAACGAACCACAGCTCGAGGCGGTCACGCTGCCGCACCAATCGGCGCTCGTGCTCGCTGGCGCCGGCAGCGGCAAGACGCGCGTGCTCACGACGCGGGCAGCCTGGCTGATCCAGACCGGGCAGGTGAGCCCGATGGGTCTCATGGCGGTGACGTTCACCAACAAGGCCGCCAAGGAGATGCTCACACGCATTTCCGCGATGCTGCCGATCAACACGCGCGGCATGTGGGTCGGCACGTTCCATGGGCTGTGCAACCGGATGCTGCGCGCGCATTACCGCGAAGCGGGTTTGCCGCAGCTCTTCCAGATCCTCGATACCCAGGACCAGCTCTCCCTCGTCAAGCGCCTGCTGAAAAACCTCAACGCCGACCAGGAACGTTTCCCGCCGCGCCGGGTGCAGTGGTTCATAGCAGCGAGCAAGGAGGAAGGGTTGCGCGCGCCGGAGGTCGAGGTGCACGACGAGTTCACGCGGCGCATGAAGGACATTTACGCTGCATATGAGGAGCAGTGCCAGCGCGAGGGCGCAGTCGATTTCGCGGAACTCCTGCTGCGCTCGTACGAGCTGCTCTCGCGCAACGAGGCGCTGCGTAGCCATTACGAGGCCCGCTTCGAGCATATCCTCGTCGACGAATTCCAGGATACCAACCGGCTGCAGTACCGCTGGCTGAAACGCCTCGCCGGAGCGGGCAACGCCATCTTCGCCGTGGGCGACGACGACCAGTCGATCTATGCATTTCGCGGTGCTACGACCGCGAACATGCAGGACCTTCAGCGTGATTTTGCTGTCGAGCGCGTGATCAAGCTCGAGCAGAATTACCGCTCGCACGGGCACATCCTGGATGCGGCGAACGCCCTCATCAGTCAAAACCGTAAACGTCTGGGCAAGAATCTCTGGACAGCCGAGGTCAAGGGTGAACCGCTGCGGGTCCTCGACGCGCTGACCGACCTGGAGGAGGCGGCCTTCATCGTGGAAGAGGCGCGCTCCTTGCGCGCTGACGGAGTCGCCCTCGACGACATCGCAGTCCTTTATCGCTCCAATGCGCAGTCCCGGGTGATCGAGCATTCGCTGTTCAAGGCGGGCATGCCGTATCGGGTCTACGGGGGGCTGCGCTTTTTCGAGCGCCAGGAGATCAAGCACGCGCTCGCTTATCTCAGGCTCGTGGCTAATCCGGACGACGACGGCGCCCTTATGCGCGTCATCAACTTTCCCGCACGCGGAATCGGCAACCGCTCGCTCGAGCAGTTGCAGGACACCGCCAAGGAGCGCGGCGTGAGCTTGTGGGGGGCCGCGCTCCTTAAGGCGGAAGGCGGAAGGCGGAAGGCGGAAGGAGAAAGCGCTTCAGGTCATTCTTCATCCTTCATCCTTCATCCTTCCTCCGGCAAGGGCATAGCTGCATTTGTGGCGCTCGTCGAGCAGATGCGAAGCGCCACATCCGGCCTGCCGTTGCCGGAGACGATCGAGCACGTCGTCGAGGCAAGCGGCCTGCAGGCGCACTACCGGGCGGAAAAGGAGGGCGCAGACCGCCTCGAGAACCTGTCCGAGCTGATCAACGCGGCGACGATCTTTGTCTCCGAGCGTGACGTGCAGCCGGCCGGCGAGGCGGCCGGCGCGGATGAGCCCGACGAGCTCACCGCGTTTCTCGCCCATGCCGCGCTGGAAGCGGGGGAGCACCAGGCGCAGGCGGGAGCGCAGGCGCTGCAGCTGATGACGGTGCATTCGGCGAAGGGACTCGAGTTCCACAGCGTCTTCATCAGTGGTCTGGAGGAAGGGTTGTTCCCGCACGAGAACAGTCTGACGGAGGCCGACGGCATCGAGGAAGAACGCCGGCTCATGTACGTCGCGCTCACCCGGGCGCGGCGCAGGCTGTACCTCTCGCTTGCGCAGAGCCGCATGCTGCACGGGCAGACGCGCTACAACATCGCCTCGAGGTTCTTCCAGGAGATTCCCGAGGCGCTGATGCGTCGCATCACGTCGGGGCTCAACGTTCAAAGTTCAAGGTTCAATGTCCCTGCTTCGCGTGGCGCGGCTGAAGGGCCCGGGGTATCAACTTTGAACCTTGAACGTGGAACCTTGAACGCCCTACACGCCACCCCGTGGCGTGTAGGGCAGAACGTGGTACATCCCGCGTTCGGCGCGGGTGTCATCGTCAACGCGGAAGGGCGTGGGGTGGAGGCGCGCGTCCAGGTCAACTTCCGCAGCGGCGGGCTGAAGTGGCTGATGCTGGAATACGCCCGGCTGGCCTCGGCCTGACGCCCCGGTCACGCCGAACCGCAGATGGCAGGCAACCGGAGCCGGTCTGAAAAATTGAAGAACCGTATTTAAACGCCGATCAACGCGGATCAATATCCGTATTGTCCGTATTAGTCTGCGGTTCATCCGGCTTATTGGCAGCCGGCGCTGCCGCGTAGATGTCCTTGTAGCTCGCGTAGATCGAAGGCACGAAAACCGGCGCGATCAGCCACAGGCCGATATCGTAGAGCCCGAGCTGGAGGCCAAACGGCACCAGCACGACCAGTGCTGCGAGGACAACAAGCCCGTAGACTGACAGCGGCAGGATGTTCCGCAGGCAGGCCACGAAGCTCGACTTGAGCGCCGGCAACGGTTTCACGTCGTGGAAGAAAGTCAGCAGCGGCGCGAACCACAGCGCCATTAATAACGGCAGAGACAAGACCGTGGCGACGAGCGCGGCCCGGGTGACCGAGACTGCGGCCACCTGCATCTGCTCGGCCTGCTCTGGCGCAAGGGGGGCATTTTTGGCGAGCGTCCCGGCGATCGTGGCAAAGGCATCGCCGCCGATGTGCGCCACGATCATGAGGATCAAAAGGTTGCCTACCAGGTAGACGCCGCCGAGCGTAACGAGGTGCGCGGCGTTCTTCCGGAAACCGCTCAGGAGGTGGGCAAAATCCAGCCGGTGGCCTTCCGCCAGTGCCCTGCAGCCGTCCATGAGTCCGGCAAGGAATACCGGCATCAGCAGTACGGCGAGTAGCGCCAGTATCGGTACAAAGTTCAGCACCTTCATCGCGATGAACAGCACGACGAGCACGCCAACCCATTGTGCGGGGCTTGTGAGAAAAAGCCGCGTGCCGGCAATGATCCAGGCCCAGCCGTGGGCCGCGGCTACGCTACGGGATTCCATGGCCGAAACGTGGCAGTGGGGGAACCCGACGGCGCGGGCAAACCGGTGCGATACGGCATCGGCCGATTATAAGGGCTCTAGGCAAGCTGAGGCAGTTCGCGCTCACCCGCGACGTGGCTCGAGAGAATGCGGCGGAAATGGTTGGGATCCTTGGCGTGCGTGAGCTCGCCGGGGCGCGGCAGGTAGAAGTCATAGAGCCGCGACACCCAGAAGCGCAGCGCGGCCGCGCGCAGCATTACCGACCACGCCCCGCGCTCGATCGCAGTGAAAGGACGGACGTGGCGATATGCCTCGAGTAACGCGTGGGTACGTGACCGATCCAGTGCGCCGCTCGCTTCGACGCACCAGTCGTTCACGGCGATCGCCACATCGTAGAGCAGCCGGTCGGTGCAGGCGAAATAGAAATCGATAACACCGGAGATGCGGCCGTCCTCCCACAGCACGTTATCGCGGAAGAGATCGGCGTGGATTGCGCCTGGCGGCAAATCCTCGAAACGATAGAGGGACTGGAACCGGACCTCTTCCGTGAGCCGCGCCGCGTCCTCGGGTCCGAGGAAAGGCAGCACTTCGGGCATCATGGCCTTCCACCAGCGGGGCCCGCGCGGATTGTCCATTTTGCTCTCGTACGAGATCCCGGCGCGATGGATGTCAGCGAGCACGGCTCCGGCCTGGGCGCAGTGGTCGGCGGTGGGCTCGGTCAGGTCGGTGCCCGCGAGGAAACGCACCAAAGTGGCCGGCTTGCCATTGAGCTTGCCGAGGAAGCCCCCGCTGCGGTCGCGGACCGGCTTCGCGCTTGGGACGCCACGATCCGCGAGGTGGTCCATCAGGCCGAGGTAGAAGGGCAGCTCGTCGGTCTTCAGCTTCTCGAACAGGGTGAGAACAAACCGGCCCTGGCTGGTCGTCACGAAGTAGTTGGTGTTCTCGATGCCGGCGGCGATGCCCTCCAATGATACGAGGGTGCCGATAGCGTAGCGCTCGAGCCAAACGGTGAGCTCATCCGCCGTTACGGTGGTGAAGACCGACATGCCGGTGAATGGTAAACGGTGAACGCAAAAACGCAAAAGCCCCGGTCCGGGAGCTTATCGCCGGCATTTGTCTGGTGATGCGCTCAGAAGGTGAAAAGCACCCACATCGGCGGCCGGACGTCGCTGCTCAGGTTGTCCTGGCGGTGGAAGACGCCGTCGCCCTGGCGGTCGATGAGGTAGTACGGGGTGCCGTGAGGCGGCGTGACCCTGACCATGTAGAGCTGGCCGTTAATGCGGAACTCCTCGACCGTGTTCTCTCCGCGTTTCAGGATCGTCACCTGCGGCTCGAGCGCGGGATCCGGCTCGTAGCCCGGCGGCGGCGGGGGCGGCTCGGGCAGCGGCTGCAATACCGGCGGCTTGCCGTCGGTTTGTGCGAATACGGGCAGCGCGATTGCAAGAAGCAGCGCAGCGATGAGCGGGCGCAGGAACATGGATCAGACTCTTTTATTAATTATGGGGCCTTCCCTACCGGTTTTAAAGATTTCAACGCGAAACGCCGGTGTAAGCGCACCGCACTGTCGCGTTTTCACCCAAGGCCCCGGCTTACAGGTCGAGGAGTATTTCACGTTCCCGGGCCGAAGGCTCGAAGCCATGCTTCTCGCAGTAGCTGAAAATCGCGTCCACCACGAACTGCGGCTCGTCATGGATCTGGATAGGCCGACCGCCGGGCGGATGGCACTCAGGCGCTCCGTCGCCTCGACGAATTCTGACATAATGCCGAAAACCCGCCACGACTCGCGCGCCGACCGGCGCCGCTCCGCGAGATCGGGCGGAATTGCTTTTGTTAGCTTGTCCTTCTCAGTCATAGAAAACCCGTGAACAGTGAACGGTGATCAGTGAACGGTATCAAAACCGATGTGCAGTGCGCACCCGCACTGCTCAGTTCACCGTTCACCGTTTACGGTTCACCAAAATGAATGAAGACACTGCTGCTGGTTGACGGCTCCTCGTATCTCTACCGCGCGTTTCACGCGTTGCCGGATTTGCGCAACAGGCAGGGCGAGCCAACTGGCGCGATCTACGGCGTGCTCAACATGCTGCGCCGGCTGCACAAGGAGACGTCGGCGGATTATAGCGCCTGCATATTCGACGCAAAAGGCAAGACGTTCCGCGATGAGGCGTATCCCGAGTACAAGGCCCATCGGCCGCCGATGCCGGACGAACTCGGTTCGCAGATCGCGCCGTTGAAGGAAGCCATCACGGCGCTGGGCTGGCCGCTGCTGGAGGTCAAAGGCGTCGAAGCTGACGATGTGATCGGCACGCTCGCGCGGCAGGCCGAGCGCGAAGGCATGCGCGTGATCATTTCTACTGGCGACAAGGACATCGCCCAGCTCGTGAACTCGCACGTAACGCTGGTCAACACCCTCTCGAACGAGAAGCTCGATGCGGTCGGCGTGGAAAACAAATTCGGGGTGGGGCCGGAACGCATGGTCGACTACCTGACCCTCATGGGCGACAGCGTAGACAACGTGCCGGGCGTAGCAAAGGTCGGGCCGAAAACAGCAGTGAAGTGGCTGGCACAGTACGGGACGCTCGACGAGGTGATAGCGCATGCGGGCGAGATTGGCGGGGTGGTGGGCGAAAACCTGCGCAAGGCGCTCGACTGGTTGCCCAAGGCGCGCACGCTGCTGACGATCAAATGCGACGTCGCGCTGCCTGGCACAGTGCACGACCTCGTGGACAAGGCGCCGGATGCCGCCAAGCTGGCGGAGCTGTTCGAGCGCTTTGAGTTCAAGCCGTGGCGGCGCGAATTGGAGGGCGCGCCGGGCGAAACAGAGCCACTGCCGCCGTCCGCTGTTGGCGACGCGATCGCGGACTCCGAGACGCGCGCCCTTCAACCCGCGCCTGACCGGGACTACGAAACGATACTCACGGAGCAACAGCTTGAAGCTTGGCTCGCGAAAATAGTGCGGGCAGATTTGGTTTCCGTTGATACGGAAACCACCAGCCTCGACCCGTTCAAGGCAGAGCTGGTGGGGGTTTCTTTTTCCATCGAGCCGGGGCGGGCCGCCTACGTGCCGGTTGGCCACACCTACGCCGGTGCGCCACGACAGCTCGATCGCGCAGCGCTGCTCGAGCGCCTCAGGCCGTGGTTGGAGGATGCGGGACGCGCGAAGCTTGCCCAGCACGCGAAGTACGACATGCACGTCCTCGCCAACCACGGCGTCCGGCTCTCGGGTGTGGCCCAGGACACGCTGCTCGAGTCGTACGTGCTCGAGAGCCACCGCCCGCACAACATGGACAGCCTTGCCGAGCGTCATCTTGGCCTGAAGACGATTACCTACGACGAGGTGACCGGGAAAGGCGCGAGCCGGATCGGCTTCGAGCAAGTCGCGCTCGAGCGTGCCACCGAATACGCGGCCGAGGATGCCGACGTTACGCTGCAGTTGCACCGCGCGCTTCATCCGCAGATTGAGGCCGACGCCAAGCTCGCCCGCGTTTATCGTGAGCTGGAGATGCCGCTCGTTGCGGTCCTGTTCACGATGGAGCGCAATGGCGTGCTGCTGGATACTGCCTTGCTTCGGGAGCTCTCGCGCGAGTTCGGCGCGAAAATGACGGAAATCGAAGCCAAGGCCCACGAGCACGCAGGCCAGCCATTCAATCTCAATTCGCCTAAGCAGATTCAGGAGCTCTTGTTCGAGAAGCAGAAGCTCCCGGTCGTGAAAAAAACTCCGAGCGGCGCGCCGTCCACAGACGAGGACGTGCTCGGCGAGCTTGCGCTCGACCATCCGTTACCGAAGCTGATCCTCGAGTATCGCGGGCTCGCCAAGCTGAAATCCACCTACACGGACAAGCTGCCGGAGATGATCAACGCCGCCACCGGGCGCGTTCACACCAATTATGGCCAGGCGGTCGCGGTAACCGGACGGCTTGCCAGCAACGACCCCAATTTGCAGAACATCCCCATCCGCACGGCCGAAGGACGCCGCATTCGCGAGGCTTTCATTGCACCGCCCGGCAGCCACATCGTGTCGGCCGACTACTCGCAGATCGAGCTGCGGATCATGGCCCATATTTCGCAGGACGCGACCCTGGTGCCGGCGTTCGCGGCGGGCGAGGACATACACCGCGCGACCGCCGCCGAGATCTTCGGGGTGCCGCCCGCCGAGCTCGGGCCGGAGCAGCGGCGCTACGCGAAGGTGATCAATTTCGGCCTGATCTACGGCATGTCGGCATTCGGGCTTGCCCGTCAGCTCGGGATCGAGCGCGCGGCGGCTCAGCAATACATGGACCGGTATTTCGCGCGCTATCCCGGCGTCGCGGACTATATGCGGCGCACGCGCGAGACGGCGCGCGAGACCGGCTACGTGGAAACCGTGTTTGGCCGACGCCTATGGCTTCCCGAGATTCGCGGCGGCAACGCCGCGCGACGCCAGGGCGCGGAGCGCGCAGCGATCAACGCGCCGATGCAGGGCACGGCGGCGGATCTCATCAAGATGGCGATGATCGCGGTGGATCGCTGGCTCGCTCAGGAACGCCTCGGGACGCGCCTCATCATGCAGGTGCACGACGAGCTCGTGTTGGAAGTGCCGGATGCGGAGCTCGACAGGGTCAAGCGCGTGCTGCCCGGCATCATGAGCGGTGTGGCGGAATTGTCGGTGGCGCTGGTAGTGGATATTGGCGTCGGCGCGAACTGGGATGAGGCGCACTAGTCTGGTGATGGGTGATGGGTGATGGGTGATGGGTGATGGGTGATGGGTGAAA
>JAQBFV010000026.1:0-9126 GCA_032123035.1 Betaproteobacteria bacterium
ACGCCAATCGCGGCTGCCGTGGAGCAGACGGCCACCACCAACATGCGCAGCGCCGCAAGCTCGTCCGGAATGAAAATCAACGCGGGCGGTAGCAGCAACCCCGAGCCGGCGATCGCCGCGAGTTCGCCCCATGCCGTCATCCGCCACCACAGCCAGCGCAGAACCAGCACGATCCCGACGCCCGCTCCCAGCAGCAGGCTCGTTTCCCAGGCAACCTTAATGGAATCAAGCTGCGCCATGATGGCAAGCGCGATTGCCAGTATCAGTACGTTGGAAACGCGCGCCACCCAGACCAGCTCGCGCGGCGGCGGCTGCCGTTGGAGAAACCGGCACACGAAGCGCAGATAGATGTCGTTCGTCCAGTACGACGAGCCCCAGTTGAGATGCGTGTCCACGGTGGATGCCAGGGCCGCGATCATTCCCGTCAGCATCAGCCCCCGTAAACCCGCCGGAAGGGTCTCCGCGACGCCGCGCACGAATGTCGTCTCGCGCGACGCGACGTACGCCTCGCCACCAAGCGCGCCATCCGGCGGGAACAGCAGCAGCAGACCCAGAGCGATCGGCAGCCACACGAGGCTGCGCAACAGCACCTGCGCGAAGGTGAATACGACCGCTGCGCGGCGCGCCTCGTGGTCGCTGCGGCATGCCATCGCGCGTTGGGCCAGATAGCCAGTGCCGTCGGCGTTGACCTGGATCAGCCACTGCAGGAAGACCACGGCGAGCAACAAGGCACTGACGTTGTACGCCACTGACGGCGTGAAGGCGAGCAGTTGCGAGGCGTTCATTGCCGGGCCGGACGTTCCGAACGATTCGCCCAGCTTGTCAATCATCGTCTGCAATCCCCCGACTTCATGCACCACCACGATCGCGTAACTGATACTGGCGACCATCATGATCGCGAATTGCACGACGTCCGTCTTGACGACGCTGCGCAGCCCGCCCAACGTCGAGTAGAACAGGGTGATGAGAGCGATGAATAGCACGGAGATGGTGTTGTCGGCGGCCTTTGTCCAGTGCTGAGGGTCGGCAAGCGGCGCAGTGGTCGGCGCAAAGCCGATCCGTCGCACCATGCTCTCGATGGACTCGAACAGCGCCCCCGGGAGCCATTCATGCCACAGCAAGAATGGCTCAGCTATGCGGGTGGCAGCCAGCAGGACGATCGCCAATGCGAAGCAGTTGAATACGGTGCCGAAATAGAGCGCCTTGAATAAGCGGAGAGGCGCCGCCCCGCGCCCGCCGTAGCGCAGCTCCGCAAACTCGGCATCGGTCAGCACCCCCGAGCGCCGCCAGCACGCCGCCAGCACAAAAGCCATGAGCAGAAACGAGAGTGCATAGATCCAAAGGCGCCACAGCGCAAAGATGCCGCCTACCGCAACGAGGCCGGTTACAAGCAATGGCGTGTCAGCCGCGAACTGCGTCGCGGCCATGCTGATGCCCGCCTGCCAGCCGCTCAGGCTGCGTCCGGCGAGAAAATACTGCTCAGGCCCCGCGCTCGCCTCGTGGCGGTCGCGCAGGCCTACGACCACGACGTAGACGAGGAAGGCCGCTACTATGAAGGCATCAATGATCGTCATGATGTCGGCTGATAAGTTCTCGCCACACGATAACATGCGGGCTGGCATCCGTTTCCCTCAGGCATCAGCGCGCTCGAAGTCGGCAGCAGTTGCCACTCGCCGCCGACCGCGCTATAAAAGGAGCTGACGCGGACCTTCCGATATGGTTACTCCGATCTTCCGTCTTGCCCTTCCCGCCGATGCGTACGAGATCGCGGTGATGTCGCGTTATCTGATCGAGGTCGGCCTGCGGGGATGGTCGTGGCCGCCCGAGCGGGTTGCGAGCGCGGTCCGGGCGCGCAACACCAATGTCGTGGCTGCCGGAGTCAGGGACAATCTCGTCGGCTTCGCCATCATGGAATACGGCGACAACATGGGGCACCTGAGCCTGCTCGCCGTCAAGCCGTCGCACCAGCGCTGCGGCATCGGGCGCCAGTTGATGGCGTGGCTTGAAGAGACGGCGCTTACCGCGGGCATCATGACGGTCAACCTCGAGCTGCGCGTGAACAACTTAGCGGCACGCACCTTCTACCGGGCGCTGGGTTACAAGGAGATGTCCTATATTCCCGGCTACTACCGCGGGCTGGAAACCGCGGTGAAGATGTCGAGCGACATCCGGCGCGCGATTCCCAACCGCATCAGCTAATCCTGCTCGCGAAGCCTGAGTCGTGACGGGGGGCGGGTGAGCGGCCTTGCCCGCCTTTCACTTATCACCTATCACGGAACGCGGGGCGGCGGCGACAGGCTGGGGTATCATTTGCGTACGACAAACTTTAATCCAGAGATGGACGTCATGAGACTTCGCAGTGTGGAACTCGAGATGCCCCGGGCGGGTGCAGCGGTCGAGTTCCTCGAAGGTACCTGGGGCCTGGTCGACGCGGGCAAGACGAAGAAGGCCTCCTACCTTCGCGGCAGCGGAGACCATCCGTACGTGATGGCGATCGCGGAGGCCGCAAGCCCTGCAGTCGTGTCGGTCACCTTTTCGGGATCGAAGCAGGAGCTCGAGCGGTTACGATCGCGCGCGAAGGCTCGCGAAATTCCGGTGAAGCCCTGCGCCGCGGAACTCGATGAACCCGGCGGGCCCAGCGGCTTTCGGATATTCGGCCCCGAGGGCCAGTGCTTCCGCTTCGTGACCGACAAGAAGCCGGCGCTGCGCTTGAAGGACCCGGATAAGCCGATCGGGCTGACGCACGTTCCGATTAATGCAACCGACGCCGACGCCTGCACGAGGTTCGCGCTCGACGTACTGGGATTCAAGGTGACGGACCGGACGAAAATAATGGATTTCATCCGCTGCGACAGCACGCACCATTCCCTCGCCTATGTGCGCACGGGCGTCTCCGCGCTGCACCACATGGCGTTCGAGATGCAGGACCTCGACGCCGTGATGCGCGGCGTGGGGCGGCTCAGGGACGCGGGGATCGAGCCGGCGTGGGGCCCCGGCCGGCACGGGCCCGGCAACAACGTGTTTGCGTACTACGTCGCACCGTTTGGCGCGGTGATGGAATACACCTCGGAGATCCAGCGCGTCGATCGGAGCTACAAGGTCGGCAGCCCGGAAGACTGGAAGTGGCCGCCGGGGCGAACCGATCATTGGGGCCTGGCCAAGCGCGATGATGCGCGGCTGCACGCGGCGGAGCGGAACTTCCGGTTCCGGCCGTTCTCGTAGCGGCGGGCTGGCATCGTGACCGACGAAGTGATACGGTCGTCGAAAGTCTGAAGGCCATCCTGAACAGCGGGCCACCACAGCATTGTTGAAAACGCTCGGAGTGGTCTGTCCCCTAAGGTTCTTTATGCTGGTAATGCTAGTGGATCGAAACTGACTTGCCGCAACACCGCTTGAATTTCTTCCCGCTACCGCAAGGACAGAGATCGTTTCGCCCGACTTTGGGCTGGGCACGCGTTGCGGATGCAACGACCGGTTGTCCCCGCATCGCCTCCCGATACGGGAGCCAGAAACGATAGATGGCCGCAATGCTTGCCCGGATCTTCTCGGACAGCTTCTCGCGCTGCTCCGGCATCCGGATGAGCGATCCCTCACCGGTCGACAAATCTGCCGCACCAAGGAGGCGAATCGGGTCAAGCGCCTCACGGCCAGTCGGATCGTTCACCAAGGGCTCCCAGTCCTTGCGGCACAACGCCACTCCTTCCATGAACCCATACGCCCACATTTCGCCGTCGAGATATTCGCGGCGATTTTTCGGGTCGACCCTCGTACTCATCATGGGATCGAATGCCTCGGGATCGTGCTCAAAGCTCCAGACAATACCGTTCATGTGCCTCAGGATCAGGCCGAGGACGCGCTGAGCTTGCTTCGGCGTTTCGAATTCCGGCGCGTCTTCTTCTGTCGGCCCCCACACTCGCGGCAACCACTGGCTGGGCATGACCGTCACCGGCCCAACGACGATCGCCGTCAGATACCCATCGAGCACCTCCAGCACCATCGTTTCGTCGGAGGTGGCATCCGAAATTAGAAAGCTTTCGAGCTCGTCGATCTCCGCGTCCGACAGCGGGGCCATCAAAGCCAGGGGATCGGAGGCGGAAGGAGCGCTCACCTGCCGCGGCCTTCGCAGGTCAGTTCGTACAGGCGTTCCGGGCCGGAGGTTCGGACCTCAGCGGTCAACCCTTGGCCCCTGAACGTCGCCTTGCGCAACCCGAATCGCCCGCGCCGCAGCCTGCGTTGATCGAGCACGTGGCGCAGTCCCTCTTCGTTCCGCGCGCACAGCGCCCCGTCCTCGCGCGCCGCGAGGCTCCTCGCTTCCCTCAGCAGCGCGTCGGAAATCTCCACGGTGGTCTTCATATTAGAAATCTTACCTTGAGGTAACCCTGGGCTTGCGGCCACCTTACAAGCGATATGCTGAACTGCCTCGGCTTAGAGCGCGATTTTCCCCATCAAAAATGGGCCTCTAAGCCCTCGAAACGCATCTATTTAGCAACGTTGTCTTGCCCGATCAATGCGTTGCGTTGGTCCGACCCGGTTCTGGGGAGCCTTCCGCCTTCTGCCTTAGGTCGTAACGCCGTGGCGCGCAAGCGCCCAGTTCACGTGCTCGCGCACCAGCGCCGAATGATGGTCGGCGCGCGCACGCAGCACGCTGACCACGGCGTCCGATTTCGGCACATTGCCGAGCCCCACCGCGAGATTACGCAGCCAGCGCTCGTAGCCGATACGGTGGATCGCACTGCCGGCAAGGCGGTCGTGGAATTCGGTCTCGCTCCAGCCGAATAGCTCGACCAGCGCCACGTCATCGAGGCCGTTCCTGACGGCGAAGTCCGGCTCCCCGCTCGGGACAGCAAAGCGATTCCACGGGCAGACGAGCTGACAGTCGTCGCAACCGTAAACGCGATTACCCATCAGTGGACGGAGTTCCTCCGGTATCGCGCCCTTGTGCTCGATGGTGAGGTAGGAAATGCAGCGCCGCGCGTCGAGCTGATACGGTGCGAGGATGGCCTGCGTCGGACAAATGTCTATGCACTTCTGGCAGGTCCCGCAGTGTTCCTCCTGTGCCTGGTCCATGGGCAAGGCCAAGTCCGTGTAGATCTCGCCAAGGAAAAAATACGAGCCGGCCTCGCGATTAAGCAGCAGCGTATGCTTGCCGCGCCAGCCGAGGCCCGCTTTTTGCGCGAGCTCGACTTCCATCACCGGCGCGCTGTCGGTAAACGCCCGGTAGCGGAACCCGTCAACGGCAGCGCTGACCCGATCGGCCAGGCGCTGCAGCCGCTTGCGCAGCACCGTGTGGTAGTCACGCCCCGTGGCATAGCGCGAGAGGAACGCTTGCGCGCCGTCGCGCACGACCGCCCAGCTGTCACGCGCTTGCGCCGGCTGGTAATTCATGCGTGCCCCGATCACCCGGACCGTTCCCGGCACGAGCGCCGCCGGCCGGGCGCGTTTTACGCCATGCCGTGCCATATAATCCATCTCGCCGTGGAAACCCCGGCCGAGCCAGTCGAGCAGCCGCGCTTCGGCCTCGGACAAGTTGGTGTCCGTGATGCCGACCTGCTGGAAGCCGAGCTCGCTCCCCCAGCGCTTGATCTGGCGTGCAAGCTCTGCGAGATCGGCCGGCGATAAATTTGCGACCGAAGCCTTTTGCATAATTCCGATCATAATCGCGCGCGCCGCACCGTTGCCCGCTTTCTCGCGGGGCCCGAGGACACGCTCGCGCTCGGCGCGGCGTTGGCCCCGTGCCTCGAGCCGGGACTGGTCGTCTACCTCTCCGGCGAGCTCGGTGCCGGCAAAACCACCCTCGCGCGCGGGCTTCTCCGGAGTTTGGGCTACACCGGGCCGGTGAAAAGCCCCTCCTACACATTGGTTGAACTTTACAAACTTTCTAGGTTATACTTGTATCACTTTGATTTTTATCGTTTCAACAACTCAGCTGAGCTGGGTGAGGCGGGCTTCCGGGAGTACTTCACTCCCGCTGCCGTGTGCCTCGTGGAGTGGCCGGAGAAGGCGGCTGGTGTGCTTCCCGCAGCGGACATAAGAATCGACCTCAAGGTCACGGGATCAGGGAGGCAGGCAGGAATTAACGCGGATACGGAGATTGGCCGGGTTTGCTTAGAGCGCTTGGAAACGCACTGACGTTCCGCCTGTGGCAAGCGGCCTGGCCGCTCGCCCTGCTTCTTCTTGCGCTTCCCGCTGCAGCTCAGAGCTCGCCCGAGATCACGGCGGCGCGCGTTTGGCCGTCCGCGGAATATACCCGCGTCACGCTCGAATCCCGGTCGCCGCTTCAGTACCACGTCTTCAGCCTCCAGGATCCCGTGCGACTGGTGCTCGATATCGAGGATGTAGACGTCTCCGCGACACTCAGCGGGCTCATCGACAAGGTGGGCGCGAACGATCCCCACGTTCAGGGCGTGCGCATCGGCCGATTCAAGCCTGGCATCGTTCGGCTGGTATTCGATCTCAAGAGCGAAATCAGGCCGCAGGCGTTCAGGCTGGCCCCGATTGGCGACTACGGGCACCGACTCGTGCTCGACCTCTACCCGACCGAAGCGCACGACCCGTTGCTCGCGTTTCTCGACAGCCTGGACGCGGAGCGCGCCGCGCTAGCGGGCACCCAGGCGGCGAGCGGGCCCGAGACCGCTTCGCCCCCCGCGCGTGGCCCGGCGACCGGGAGCCCTGCCCGGCCGCTCAGCAAGAAGCCGCCGCCGCGTTTCATCATCGTTGCGATCGACCCGGGGCATGGCGGCGAGGATCCCGGGGCGCTCGGGCGCAGGGGCACCTACGAGAAGGATGTAACCCTGGCCATCGCGCGTAAGCTGAGGCGCCGCATCGACCAGGAACCGAATATGCGCGCGGTGCTGGTGCGTGACGGCGACTATTTCATCCCGCTGCGGACCCGGGTGGAAAAGGCACGGCGTGTGCACGCGGACCTCTTCGTCTCCATTCACGCCGACGCCTTCGTTCGCCCGAACGCGCGCGGCTCCTCCGTGTTCGCGCTCTCAGAGCGAGGCGCGACCTCGGAGGCGGCACGCTGGCTTGCCAAGACGGAAAACGATGCCGACTTGATCGGCGGCGTCAATCTCGACGTCCCAGATCCCTATCTCAAGCAGACGCTGCTCGATCTGTCGCAGACCGCGAGCATCAACGACAGCCTCAAGCTCGGGCGTGCAGTGCTCGATGAGCTCGGCAACGTCAATAGGCTGCACAAGCCGCAGGTGGAGCAGGCCGGTTTCGCCGTGCTCAAGGCGCCCGACATCCCTTCGATCCTGATCGAAACGGCGTTCATCAGCAACCCGACGGAAGAGCGCAAGCTGAAAAACCAGGCCTACCAGGAGAAGTTCGCGAACGCGATTTTCAGCGGGATCAAGCGCTACTTTGCAAAAAATCCGCCGCTGGCCCGCGATAGGCTCGTTTTTAACCCGTGATGAAAACTGGTGATGAGTACTGGTGATGAGGAACGAGCTGTTACATCACGATCTTCCATCACCATTATTCATCACCATCTCTCATCACCATTTCTCATCACCTCGTTCGCTGATTGATGAGTGACGGCCAAACAACCACCAACGTTGTCCCCGTGAATACGGGGACTCAGGGGATATCGAAAACCTCTGGATGCCCGCCTGCGCGGGCATGACGAAGTTGAGCTGGCCCAGACTTCTCCTTACCGCACTTCTACTCGCTCTTTCCCTCGCCGCCCTTCCTGCCAGGGCCGATCTGCCGGCTCGGGTGGTCGCCGTCCATGACGGCGATACCGTGACGGTGCTGGCCGACCAACGCCGGCTCCGCGTCCGGCTCACGGACATTGACGCGCCCGAACTCAAGCAGCCCTTTGGCAAGCGCTCCAAGACAGCCCTTTCCGACCTCTGCCTCGGCAAGGTGGCGGGGCTGGAAATCCGGGGCCGCGATCGCTACGGCCGCACGCTCGCACGGTTGAATTGCAATGGGGTGGACGCCAACGCCCAGCAGGTGCGTCGCGGTTACGCGTGGGTGTTCACCCGTTACGTACGGGTGAACTCGCCCCTGTACGCCCTGCAGCTCGATGCGCAAACGGCCCGCCGCGGCCTCTGGACCGATCGGGCACCCACCGCGCCGTGGGAATGGCGGCGCCAGCGCCGGGCGGCGGCACGCCCGGTCGGACTGTCGGATTCGTCACGCTGAATTTCCGGCGCCCGGCCCGGATCGCGGCCGGCCTGCCGTTGACGACTTTTTCAGTGAGGCCCCAAATGTCCCGCCAAGGCAATGTGGTTTAACATGCGCCCCACGGCCCCGCGCTAACACGACAACATGTTCACCAGATCGAGGGTCCTCGCGCCGATCATCCTGCTCGTCGCGGGCTGCGCCCTGCAGGCGGAGCGCCCGCCCGACGACGCCGTAGCGCTGCCACGCGTCCAGAGCTTTGCCTCAAGCCGCCCTGATAGTGCGCACGCACCGGGCTGGCAGGACTGGACGTTTTCGCGCTTCAAGAAGCGGACGCGTTACGAGATGGTAAAGGACGCTGGCCAGACGGTGGTGAAGGCCAGCGCGGACAGCTCTGCGTCGGGCCTGAGGCACTGGTTGAAGCTCGATCCCGCCGCCTACCCCCTGCTCACCTGGCGCTGGAAGGTAAATGAGCTGATCGAGTCAGCCGACAATACGCGCAAGCACACCGAAGACTCCCCGGTCCGCGTGCTCGTGACTTTCGATGGCGAAATCGGGAAGCTGTCGCTGGCGGACCGGCTGCTGTTCGACGACGTCTTCCTGCTGACGGGTCGGCGCATGCCGTACGCCACACTGGTCTATATCTGGGAAAACCGTTTGCGCAGGGGCACGGTCGTCCCGAATCTTCATACCTCGCGCATCAAGATGATCGTTGCAGAGAGCGGGCGCGACAACCTGGGACAGTGGCAAAACGTTACGCGCAACGTCGTTGAGGACTTCAAACTCGCCTTTGGCGAGGAGCCCGGCACCATCACCTCGGTCGGCATCATGACCGACACCGACAACACCGGGACGAAAGCGGAGGCTTTCTACGGCGATATCCAGTTCCGCCGCGCCCCCTAGCCCTGCGGGGCGATACTGGTGATGGAAGATGGTGATGAAAAGTGGTGATGAGAGATGGTGATGTACCACCGGTTTTTCATCACCCTTTCA
>JAQBFV010000027.1:0-3661 GCA_032123035.1 Betaproteobacteria bacterium
GGTTGCCGGGCTTGGGATAGGCGCCGTAGCCCTGGCCACAGTCACCCTGGCCGTACTCAATGCGGCGCTCGTCGATCCATGCCTGGTGGTCGTCACCGAGGGTCGAGCTTTTCGGACATGCACTGCATCTCAATTCGACGCCGTTGTCGATCGCTGAGGTTTTCCGCAGCCAGGTCGAAAGCCACGCGCGCGCGTGGATTTTCACGTCCGCGACTTTATCGGTCAATCGCGACTTCAGCCACTACTGCGGAGAAATGGGTCTCGCGGGCGCGCGCACTGTGAGCTGGGATAGCCCGTTCGACTTCGCGAACCAGGCGCTGCTCTACCTTCCCGCCGAGCTGCCGGATCCCAATACACCGGAGCATACCGAGGCGGTCGTCACAGCGGCGCTGCCAATAATCGAGGCGGCAGACGGCGGCGCGTTTCTGCTGTTTACCAGCCTGCGTGCCATGCGGCGTGGCCACGCACTGCTCGAGCGCGCGTTCGAGGAGCGCGGGATTGACTACCCGCTTCTCGTGCAGGGTGAAGGCTCACGCTCCGAGATGCTGGTGCGGTTCCGCAATCTGGGCAACGCCGTGCTGGTGGGTAGCCACTCATTCTGGGAAGGCGTGGACGTGCGCGGCGAAGCACTTTCGCTCGTGGTGATCGACAAGCTGCCATTTTCTCCGCCCGACGAGCCGGTTTTGGCGGCGCGTATCGAGCGGCTGAACCGGGAAGGACGCAGTGCCTTTTTCGAGTACCAGCTGCCCGAGGCCGTGATCACGCTCAAGCAGGGTGTCGGCCGACTGATCCGGGACGAAGACGATCGCGGCGTGCTCATGATTTGCGATCCGCGGCTCGTCTCGCGCAGCTACGGGAAACGCATCCTTCAGAGTCTGCCCCCGATGCGGTTGACCCGCGATGCGCGGGAAGCGGTCGCCTTTTTCAATAGACCAGCCAGGTCTGGGCCCAACGCCACCCGAGCCAAAGCAACAATGCCCACAGCGCAATAATGATGACGGCGCCGACGCGGCTGCGCGGTTTTGCGCCGCCCTGCGCCAACCAGCGCGCTGCCCGCTCCCGGCACTGCGCGAGCACCGGGTCGGGTACGAGTTTCAGCACGAGCCAGATCCCGATGGGCAGGATGACGAGGTCGTCGAGGTAGCCCAGAACGGGAATGAAGTCGGGCACGAGATCGATCGGGCTGAAGGCATAGGCAACGACCGCGGCTGCGATGACCTTGGCGATGAACGGAGTGTCCGGGTGCCGGGCGCAGAACCACAGCGCGACGATCTCCCGCCGTAACCGTTTTGCCCAGTCCCAAAGCCGGCTCATTTTCGTGCCATCGACCGAACCTTGACGCCCATGAGACGAAAGGGATTGCGCGCCGTCACCTATCACCCATCACGCGTCACCGGTCACGCTTCGGCAAGCGTGGCCCACAAGTCGTGTTCGTCGGCGCGCGTGACGCGCACGGTTGCGAATTCTCCGGCACGCAGGTTTTCTGAAGAGGATATGTGGACGATACCGTCGATGTCCGGCGCGTCTGCGCTCGACCGCGCCAGCGCACCCGCTGCGTTCACCTCGTCCACCAGCACCGTGAGCGTCTTGCCGACTTTGCGCGCGAGCCGCTCAGCGCTGATCCGTGCCTGCAGCTCCATGAAGCGGGCGCGGCGTTCCTGCTTCACATCGTCAGATAGCTGCTCGGGAAGGGCATTGGCGGCCGCGCCTTCCACGGGCGAGTAGGAAAAGCATCCCACGCGGTCGAGCCGCGCTTCTTTCAGAAAAGCCAGTAGGTCCTCGAACTCGGCTTCGGTCTCGCCCGGAAACCCAACGATGAAAGTACTGCGGATGGTGATATCGGGACAGATCTCACGCCAGCGTCGGATGCGGGCGAGGTTGTCTTCCGCGTTCGCCGGGCGTTTCATGAGTTTCAGGATGCGCGGACTCGCATGCTGGAAGGGGACGTCGAGATAGGGCAACAGTCTGCCCTCAGCCATTAGTGGCACGACCTCGTCCACATGCGGGTAGGGATAAACGTAGTGCAGCCGTACCCAGATGCCCAGCTCGCCAAGGGCACGCGCGAGCTCGGTCATGCGGGTCTTCAGGGGCCGGCCCTGCCAGAAGCTGGTGCGGTATTTCACGTCGACGCCGTAGGCGCTGGTGTCCTGGGAAATGACCAGCAGTTCCTTCACACCGGCGCGAACGAGGTTTTGCGCTTCCTGCATGACGTCTCCAATCGGGCGGCTCACGAGATTGCCGCGCATCGACGGGATGATGCAGAAAGTGCAGCGGTGGTTGCAGCCCTCGGCGATCTTGAGATAGGCATAGTGCCGCGGCGTCAGCTTCACGCCCTGGGCTGGCACAAGACTCGTGAACGGGTCATGTGGCTGCGGCAAATGCTTGTGGACCGCGCGCATGACCTCAGCGGTCGCCTGTGGCCCCGTCACCGCGAGCACGCGCGGGTGGGTGCGCTCGACGATATCACCTTTGGCGCCCAGGCAGCCGGTCACGATGACCTTGCCGTTTTCGGCAAGCGCTTCCCCGACGGCGTCCAACGATTCCCGGATTGCGTCGTCGATAAAACCGCACGTGTTGACGACCACGAGATCCGCGTCGTCATAGGTGGGCGAAATGAGATAGCCTTCGGCGCGCAGCTGCGTGAGAATGCGCTCCGAGTCGACCAGCGCCTTAGGGCAGCCGAGCGAGACGAAACCGACTTTCGGTGGCGCCGATTGACGGGCGGCAGAACGCGCCCGTTCAGGACTTGCCTTCGCCGCCTTCTTTTTTGCCAACGTCATGCGCCGGTCCATCCGGCGATTTCCCCTCGCTCGCCTGGCGGGAGCCGCCGCCGCTGAAATCGGGGAAGGGGAACCCGCTGAAGAGATTGCGCGTTTGCTGCTGCAGCTGCTGCTGCATTTCCATGAAGGCGTTTGCGCTCTGCTCGAGATAGTGCCCCATCAGGCCCTGGATGGCCGGGCCCTGCATCTTGATGAATTCGTTCCAGGCGTCCGCACTGAGCATCGGGTTCTCGCCATAGACCTGTCGCGATTGATCCTGCAGGCGCTTCTGGATCTCAATGAAGGTATGGATGTTTTTCTCGAGGTAGCTGCCCATCATGCCCTGCATGGCGTTGCCGTAGAAGCGGATGATCTGCGATAGCACGTCGCTAGAGAACATCGGCGCTCCGACGGATTCCTCCTCAAGAATGATTTGTAGCAGGATACTGCGGGTCAGGTCGTCGTGGGTCTTGGCGTCCTCCACGCGGAACGCGACGTTTTCCAGCACCAGCCGTTTGACGTCAACGAGCGTGATGTAACTGCTGGTTTCCGTGTCGTAAAGCCGCCGGTTCGGGTACTTCTTGATGATTCTCGGTTCTTCGCTCATGACGGCCCGCCGCATCGAGGGAAAGGACGCATTATTGCAGAGCAGCGCGGATATTGCAATCTAAGGGTTTGAAACATATCGGTAAATCAAGGCCTTCCTCGCGTCGTGTCGCTCCGCGTCAATGCCAGAAGTCGCGATCGGGCACCGTGGGGCAAGGCCGAGACCCGTGGCGGTGCCGCGATCGTCCGCGCTACGCCTCCCGGTCTCTAGTACATGTGCTGGCCGCCGTTGATCGCGACGTTGGAGCCCGTCATGAAGCCGGCTTCGTCCTGGCAAATGTAGGCGACCAATTCCG
>JAQBFV010000028.1:0-2931 GCA_032123035.1 Betaproteobacteria bacterium
AACTTTGAACCTTGAACCTTGAACGTTGAACCCTGAACTTTGAACGTGGAACCTGGAACCTTGAACCTGGAGCCCGGAACACCCGCAGCTCGGGACCGAGGCCGCGCGGGATGAACCTGCTGAAAGTGGTCGCGACGGTGAGTGGGATGACGCTCGTCTCGCGGGTGCTCGGCTTCGCCCGCGACCTCGTCATTGCCCGCGTTTTTGGTGCGGGGCTCTTTACCGACGCGTTCTTCGTCGCGTTCAAGATACCCAACTTGATGCGCCGGCTGTTTGCGGAAGGCGCCTTCTCCCAGGCCTTCGTTCCCATTCTGGGTGAGTACAAGAACCGGCACGGCGAGCCGGCGACCCGGCTCCTCGTCGACCATGTCGCGGCAACGCTGGCCGGCGTGCTTTTCGTCGTGGCCCTGATTGGCGTAGTGGCCGCGCCGCTCATCATCTACGTCAGCGCGCCCGGTTTCACCGCGATACCCGGAAAGTTCGAGTTGACGGTGGAGCTGCTGCGCATCACGTTTCCCTACATCTTCTTCATCTCGCTCGTCGCGCTGGCCGGCGGCATCCTGAATACCTACAGCCGATTTTCAGTGCCGGCATTCACGCCGGTGCTGCTCAACCTGTCGTTCATCGGCTTCGCGCTGTGGGGCGCGCCGTATTTCGACCCGCCGGTGAAGGCGCTCGCATGGGCCGTATTCGCAGGAGGCGTGGCGCAGCTCCTCTTCCAGATCCCGTTCCTCGCCAGGCTGCGGATGGTGCCCCGCTTCCGCCTCGACCTGAAGGACGAAGGGGTGCGGCGCGTGCTGCGGCAGATGGGGCCCGCCGTGTTCGGGGTTTCCATTGGCCAGGTGAGTCTGCTTATCAACGTCATCTTCGCGTCGTTTCTCGTTACTGGCAGCGTGTCCTGGCTCTACTACGCCGACCGCCTGATGGAATTTCCGACGGGTTTGCTGGGCGTTGCGCTGGGTACGATTCTGCTGCCGAGCCTGTCGCGGCACTACGCGGAGCGCTCGGCAGAGGAATACTCCGCCTTGCTCGATTGGGGATTGCGCCTCACCTTGCTGCTGGCGGTGCCGGCGGCCGCGGCACTTGCCGTGCTCGCGGTGCCGCTGGTGGCGACGCTCTTCCATTACGGTGCGTTCACGGCCGGGGACGTTCTGGCGACGCAGCGCGCCGTCGTCGCCTATAGCGTCGGGCTGGTCGGCCTCATCCTGGTGAAGGTGCTGGCGCCGGGATTCTATGCGCGGCAGGACATCAGGACGCCGGTGAAAATGGCCCTGGTGACGCTGGGGCGTGACCCAGATCATGAATCTGACGTTCATCTGGTGGCTCAAGCATGCGGGGCTCGCGCTCGCGATCGGGCTTGGCGCCTGCTTAAACGCCGCGTTGCTGCTGCGCGGTTTGAAGCGGCGCGACATCTATTCGCCGCTGCCGGGCTGGTCCGTCTTCCTTGTGAAGCTCGGTGTCGCGGTCTACGTGATGTTCGCGGTCGTGTGGATTGCAGCGGGCCCTGACGCCGCCTGGCTCGCGTTGGGTGCCGCGGAGCGCGCGCTGCGCCTCGCGTGGGTGGTGGCACTGGGCGCGTTCGCCTATTTTGCGGCGCTCTGGGTGCTCGGTTTCCGGCTGAGCGATTTCGCGAAACGCGTGTAATCGACACAATACCGGGGCTGGCATCAAGGTTTTTCGCTGCGCGATCGTTCGTGTATTATCGATTCCCCAAGCCGGGAACCCGTTTCTGGTCTTCCGTCAGCGAAGATAAAACTTAAGAAGGAATAATCATGTTTCAGCGCGTTGTCGTCGCACTCTGCAGCCTATTGTTCGCCACGACCGTGTTCGCGCAGGGCGTGCTGCGCATCTCGGCGATTCCCGACGAGAACCCGACCGAACTCCAGCGCAAGTTCTCCAAGATGGCGGCCTACCTTGGGAAGGAAGTCGGCGTAAAGGTCCACTACACAGCCGTAACTGATTACGCAGCGGTGGTCGAGGCGCTGGCCGCGAAAAAGATCGACATGGCCTGGCTCGGGGGCTTCACGTTCGTTCAGGCGCGCTTGCGCACCGGCAACGCGATCCCGATCGTGCAGCGCGCCGAGGACGAGAAATTTACGAGCAAGTTCATCGCCAGCGCCACGAGCGGCATCAAGGGTCTCTCCGACTTGAAAGGGAAGAACTTCACCTTCGGCTCGGTTTCGTCCACGTCAGGGCACCTGATGCCGCGCTACTTCCTGCTGGAGAACGGGATCAACCCGGAAAAAGATTTCAGGCGCTTGGCCTACTCGGGCGCGCACGACGCGACTGCGCTCCAGGTCGAGTCGGGCCGCGTCGATGCGGGTGCGCTCAACGCCTCGGTGTGGGCGAAGCTCGTGCGCGAGAAAAAAGTCGACACGAACAAGGTCAAAGTGATTTGGACGACGCCGCCGTACTACGACTATAACTGGACCGTGCGCGGCGACCTCGATCCGGCCGTCGTCAGGAAACTGACCGCTGCGTTTCTCAAGCTCGATCCGAAGAATCCCGCGGACAAAGCGTTGCTCGACCTGCAGCGGGCGAGCAAGTTCGTTCCCACCCGGCCCGAGAACTACAAAGGCATCGAGCAGGCTGCGCGCGCTGCGGGACTGCTGAAGAAGTAGGACCGTTTCATCGCGCATGGACAGGGCGGGCGCATGAGCATCCGGTTATCGCGGGTTAGCCTCGACTACTCGGGCGAATTCCGCGCAATAAGCGACGTCAGCTGCGACATCGGGAAAGGTGAACGTGTCGCAATCATCGGCCCGTCCGGCGCCGGCAAGACCACACTGCTCAAGCTGCTTGCCACCGCGCTACGTCCCTCATCGGGCGAGCTGAATCTGCTTGGAGCGAATCCGTGGGGTCTCGATCGTGCGGGCCTGCGGCGCCTGCGCGGCCGCATCGGCATGGTGCACCAGGCCCCTCCGATCCCGC
>JAQBFV010000029.1:0-2826 GCA_032123035.1 Betaproteobacteria bacterium
CCCGGTGAAGAGCTACCTGTGGGTGGAATTCGCTTACGGGCGCGGCTTCCCCTGCCCGAGCGTGCCCGACTGACCGGGAGATTCACGGGACCCGCGCGACAAAACGTCCGGATTCGCGCAGCGCGCGATGCAGATCCTGCGATCACCGTCTCCCTCGTAGTTTCACTTTCCACGTGTTCACTTTCGAACCGTTCATGCCCTGTGCGCGACATGACGTTGAGCGGCACATGTTGCCTTATAGCGTAGCACCGCTGTCGCCAGAAACATCCGTGCACTGTGCACTCGATCACGCGAAAAATCGCGCGTTGCCGCCGCTTCATACACGCGCGCGCGAGCAGTCAATAAGTCGCGCGCATGACCCAAAAAAACGTCAGATAGTTCACGCGAACAGACTCATAGCGTTAGTTAGTTCACACACGAAAACTTCGTGCAGTTAGTCGAGTAGTTCACAGCTGAATTCGTACGATTCTTGCTACATTCTCCAATGCAAACAGGGAGCACACGAGCCCAGACCGCAGTCTCGCTCTTGTGCGAAAGCTCTTGTGCGGAATCGATCAATTGTCCCGGGGGACAAGCGTGAACGAAACACGACGCCATGCTTCGCCTGACTTCTGCCTCATCTCGAGCGCCGAGCGCGATCGCATCGCGACGGTGCGCGCGCCGGTTGCGGGTGCGTTTTTTCCCGAGAATCGGGCGCCCTCTCTCACCGAGACCGCGCTGACGCGTGCGTCCCGGGCGCGCGCGTGGTGGCCCAATCGCAGGCATCGTCTTCGGTGCCTCCTACAACGGCCCTCGGGAACGCTGAGGCCGTCCGGTTTCACGATCATCGAGCTGATGATCGTTGTCGTGATCGTCGCGATCCTCGCGATGATCGCTATCCCGTCCTACGAGAACCACCTGCGCAAGGGGCGCCGCAGCGCCGCGCAGAATTTTCTCGCGGACGTGGCGACGCGGCAGCAGCAGTATCTGCTCGACGCGCGCCAGTACGCCGTCGGCGGTGGTGCGCTGGCTGCACTCAGCCTGACCGTACCGGCCGATGTCGCTCAGTTCTACGCCGTCACGATCAACCCGCCCGCTCCCGCGCTGCCGCCGGCCTTTGCGTTAACGGCAACGCCGCTGGTCGGATCGAGGCAGGTCCCGGACGGCGTGCTCACGCTCGATAGCGCAGGCAGCAAGACACGCAACGGTCAGCCCGGATGGTAACGATGGTAAAGAGGGTAACGATGGTCCACATCCCGACAGGGCGAAATCGTTCGCGCGGCGAGCCGCGCGGCCGGCGCCGCGCACGCGGGTTCACGATCACCGAGACGATGATGGCGGTCGCGGTGCTCGCGATCCTCGTCGGTCTCGCCGCCCCCGGCTTCCGGGAGATCATCCTCTCCCAGGCCGTCAAGACCGCGAGCTTCGATCTGTTCTCGAATCTGGTCGTCGCGCGCAGCGAGGCCATCACGCGCAATACCACGGTCAGCGTGACTCCCGCCGGCGGGAACTGGGCCAATGGCTGGACCATTACCGAGTCGGGTGGCGAGGTGGTCCGGCGCCACGACCAACTCGCCCAGGTCCTCATTGCCGGGCCGGGCGCCGTCACATTCAACGGCGCCGGCCGTCTCACCACCGGCTCCACTTCGCTCAGCCTCATGGCCAATGGCGGCCAGGCGTCCCATACCCGGTGCATCGACATCGGCCTGGGCGGCCGGCCGGCGACCAAGAAGGGGGCCTGCTGATGACTCACATTCACCGCTCGCGCCTGCGCGGCGTCACCATGGTCGAAGTGCTGATCACGATCGTGATCCTGACAATCGGCCTCCTCGGCGTGGCCGGACTTCAGGCGCGCATGCAGCTCGCCGAGGTTGAGTCCTATCACCGCTCGCACGCGATCGTGCTGCTGCAGGACATTGTGGCCCGCGTCACCTCCAACCGGCGCAACGCGATGAATTACGTCACCGGCACTCCGGTCGGAACGGGCAACGCGATCCAGAACTGCCTCGGGCTCACTGGCGCCAACCTCGATCTGTGCCACTGGAACAACGCCCTTCTCGGCGCGGCGGAAACCAGCTCCGGCGGTCAGCAGGTCGGCGCCATGATCGGGGCGCGGGGCTGTATCAGCAACGTCACCGCGACGATGCCGCGCGAATTCACGTTAGCCGTCGTGTGGCAGGGCGTAACGCCGACCGTCGCGCCGACGGCTACGGCGTGCGGACAGGGACTCTACGGCAACGAGCAGACCCGGCGCGCGTTGGTGGCGCGCATCAAGATCGGTTGCCTCCAGAATGACCCGACCACGGGTTTATGCGTCACACCCTAGGAAAAACGATGATTCGCTCGGGGGAGCCTAAACAAATCCGTCGCCGGCGCCAAGCCGGCGTGTCGCTGGTCGAGCTGATGATCTCGCTCACGCTCGGGCTGATACTGCTCGCTGCCCTGCTCACGGTCTTCGCGAATTCGAGCGCGGCGCGCGGCGAGCTCGAGCGCACCAGCCGGCAGATCGAAAACGGCCGCTACGCGATCCAGCTCGTGGCCGACGATCTGCGAGTCGCCGGCTTCTACGGCGAGTTCAACGCCGGCGCCATGCCGGTTCCGGCCGTGCTGCCCGACCCGTGCTCGACGAATCCGGCGGTCTGGAACACGGCGGCTCCACTGCACGTGCAAGGCTTCGACGCCGGCATTGGCGCGCCGACCTGCCTGCCGATCAACGCCAAGCCCAACAGCGATGTCTTCGTTGTGCGGCGGGTGAAGACCTGCGTGGCGGGAGTCGCTGGCTGTGAGGCCGCCGCCGCCGGCAAGCCCTATCTGCAGGCCTCGCTGTGCAACACGGACACAAGCCAG
>JAQBFV010000030.1:0-8044 GCA_032123035.1 Betaproteobacteria bacterium
CACTCCTCGCGATTAGTACTGATTAGACAAGCTCTTACTATTGCGTCGCCTAGAACTAGCAGGTGTTGCACTGACCGGTTGAGATCACCGCAGATAAACACAGATCAGTGCACGCAGGAAGCAGAAAACCCCGAACACCGAACCCTGAACCCTGAACCCCGAACAGCCTTTATTTGCCGCCGATGAACGCCGATGAACGCCGATCAATGTTCGTGAATCGTGAAACGAAAGTCAGGCACGGATAAAAGCAGTTTTGATTTTCCGTGATATCTGCGGCTAATAGTTCTTGGTTTTCCGTTTCACGTTTCACGTTTCACGGCTTTTGCAAGTAGCGGCATCACTTCCGCCGGCGCGCGGATCAGATTCTGTGCGGCCTGCCGTCCCTCGAGCGACATCTTGCGCAGCGTCTTGCCCAGTATGTCGAGCAGCTTCGCTTCGTCGTAGCCCTCATGCTGGTGCGCGAAATCGGCGAGGTAGTGCTCGAGAAAAACCAGCGCGGCCACGTCCTCCAGGAGTTGCACCTCTCCGTCACGCTTGATCCCCTCTTTCCTGAGCAATTTCGCGACCCGGCCGACCATGCTCTCGTCGTAGCCGGCCTCACGCAGGATTCCGGAGGCCGCCTCGGCGTGCAGTATCAGCAGCCGCGCCCGCCATTCCTTGTAGCCGGTGGGCGTAGGCGGGTAACTCGTTCGCGGGATCTCCCAGCGGCGGATGTGCTGACCGCGCACTGCGAGCCTGACCGATTCGGACGCGCCGGGCGCGAACCGGTCGAGCATCTCGGTCATGCGCCGCGCGTAGACGAGCTCCCTCGGCTGAGCGACACCGTCCACGACATCCCGGTTGGGATCCTCGGCATGGATGGAATCGATGCGAGCGATCGCACGCTCGAAGCGCTGACCTTCCGGCTCCCTGTCCACGTCCGGATTCACCTCCAGAGGCCTTTGCGCGTGTTTTCCGAGCTCAGTGCCGGGTGCCAGCAGACAGCGTGATCTTGTTGTGGATGAGCGGAAGCGCGCGCTACCCTATCCCCCCAACCCCATTACAGCGCGAGGATGTAATCCACCATCTTCTTGAGGTCCGCGTCAGGAATCGCGGGATTGGGCGGCATCGGTATGGGTCCCCACACGCCCGACCCGCCCTTTTTCACCTTTGCGGCAAGCTTGGCAGCAGCGTCCTTCTGGCCCTTGTATTTTTTTGCCACTTCCTTGAAAGCCGGGCCGACGACTTTCTTGCCTATCGCGTGGCACGCCGTGCAGTTGTACTTCTTGAGCAGGGTCTCGTTGGCCTGCGCCGCCGGCATCGCGCCGATGCCGGCGGTGACCAGGAGAGTTACGAACAGGATGCGACCGCGCATTGCAGCTCCTTTTCCAGTAAACATCGTGCTGCGTATTATATACGTTGAACTTGCCGGTCGGCGTAATCAAGCGCTTGTCCTTGATGACCTGCTTCAATTTGAGCGTCTTGTCGTCGATGATCACGATCGCCGATTTCTGCTCCTTGCCGTTCCACACCGCGAACCAGACTTCGTCTCCGGCCTTGTGTTGTTCTCGGGCTGGACTACGCGCCGCGGGCCTTCCTTGATGCCGGACCACTCGGCGATCGGCAGCACCTTATAGGGCTTGTCGAGGTTCGTAATTTCGAACACCGCGACTGATTGGCTCACCGTCCGGGTCAGGATTGAGCGCGCGGCTGCGCGATCCGTCCTGAGTGTCCGGGCGGGCCGCGCATCGCCCTTTCTTTGACTTAAATCAAGGGCCCGCCGCGGGCCAGCGGCTAGATTCTGCCAATCAAGGATCGGCCCGGGAAAACCTGCGCCACCCGGAGGAGCGATGAAACACTTGCCGGTATTCCTGGAGATCAGCGCCCGGCCCTGCTTGGTGATCGGCGGGGGCGAGGTCGTGCCGGGAATCACCGCCGCGAACGGCGTCGCAGCCTACGCCAGGATTCCTCTCACTCACCAGGACCACGCGCAGTCCTGCATTTTCGCGACCGGGCATCTGAAGGATGGCACGGTCAACCTCGACTGGGAAGCGCTCGCGCGCCCGCACCAGACCGCCGTCATCTACATGGGCCTCGGCGGGCTGCCGGACATCTGCCGCCAGCTCGTGCGGCACGGCCTGCCCGTGACAACGCCGGCGGCAGCGGTGCAGTCGGGCACCACGCAAGACCAGCGTGTGGTTCCCGGCACCCTCGAAACCCTGCCCGATCTCGTGGCCGCCGTCGGCCTTAAATCGCCCGTGCTGCTGATCGTGGGAGAAGTCGTCAAGCTTCATCGCCGTCTGGCGTGGTACGCGCCGGGGCCGCTGGATCGGGCCGCTTCGATTTCGAACAAGCCGCCCAACGAACTGCACTGCCTCGATCCAGTCATGCTCGCGTTAATGCAGCGCCATAACACGTGACCATCCGGCTGCTGCTGGTCAATCCCCGCTTCAACGAAAGCTTCTGGAGCTTCCGCTGGGCGCTGCGCGAGATCCTCTCGGGCAAGCGCGCGGTCAATCCCCCGCTCGGTCTCGCCACGCTCGCCGCACTGTGCCCGCCGGACTGGGAGGTGCGGATCATCGACGAGAACATCGAACCCGTGCCGCTGAAACCCGACGCCGATATCGTCGGCGTGTGCGGGATGGGCGCGCAGCACCGCCGCCAGGCGGAGCTCTTGCACCATTTTCGCAGGCAGGGCTACTACACCGTCGCGGGCGGCAGCTACGCGTCACTTTGTCCCGAGCGCTACGCGGCCCTTGCCGATACCGTGGTATCGGGCGAGGCGGAGTACATCTGGAAAGCGTTCTGCCGCGACTATACCGCCGGCCGGCCCCGCCCGCTCTACCGCGAAACGGGCACGGTCGCGATGGCCGACTCACCGGTGCCGCGCTTTGACCTGCTCAAGCTCAAGCACTACACCACGGCAACGCTGCAGTTCTCGCGCGGCTGCCCGTTCCGCTGCGAGTTTTGCGACATCATCGTGATGTTCGGGCGCCGGCCGCGCTGGAAGACCTTGCCGCAGGTCGAGCGTGAGCTCGACGCGCTGCGGGCGCTTCAGGTGCGCAACGCGTTTTTCGTGGACGACAACCTGATCGGACACAAGGCGGTCGCCAAGGAGCTCCTGCGTTTTCTCCGGGATTACCAGATGCGTCACGGCTACCGCTTCAACTTCGGCACGGAGGCCTCCCTCAATCTCGCGCAGGACACCGAGCTGCTGCAGCTCATGCGCGAGGCCCACTTCGAGTGGGTGTTCATCGGCATCGAATCCCCCGACGAGGCGACCCTCAAGGAAACCCGCAAGACGCAGAACACCCATGAGGACGTCCTCACCTCGATCCGACGCATCTTTGCGCATGGCATCGACGTGCTGGGAGGGTTCATCGTCGGCTTCGACAACGACACGCCGGCAACCTTCGAGCAGCAGCATCGCTTCATCTCAAGCTCGGGGATCCAGGTGGCGATGATCGGGCTGCTCACCGCGCTTCCCAAAACGCCGCTCCATGAGCGGCTGCGCAAGGAGGGCCGGCTGCTCGGGGAAGCCGATGCAAGCGATAACACGCAACTTGCGACGAATGTCGTACCGAAGCGGATGGGCTACGAGGAGATGATTACCGGTTACCAGAAGCTCTATCGGCGCCTGCTGAGCGACAGTGGCATCGCACAGCGCGTGCGCAACAAGGCGCGCCATATGCGCGCGCCAGTTTATCGCGGCAATTACACGCTGGGCGAGCGCGTCTCGATCCTGGCCCGCCTTCTCGTGAAGGGGCTCCTGCCGGGCGGCGTGCCGCGCATTCTTCAGTTCCTGCGCAGCCTGCCCTGGACAGCGCCAACCAAGATCCCGCTCGCGGTGATGGACTGGATCGCGGCGCTGTCGATGCGGGATTTCGTCGAGCGGCATTTTCGGGGAGCGTCCGCAACCGACGGCGCCGCGGCCACGCGGTGGTTCGTCGCGCTCCAGCGCGCCGTCGGGCGGCAACTGGCACGGGCCGGCGCCGCGGTCGAGCTGAAACTCGAACAAGGGCTGGCGCCGCAGCTGCAGATCCGGTTGAAGGGAGCGCTGGGGCGCGCGTTCTACACGCGTTGTGCGCGCCGGCTGCCCCGACTGCTGCGGGGAACCCAGGCCTGCGTAACGCTGATCGTCGAGGAAGCGCAACAACAGCAGCTGCTCTACCTGGAACGCCTGCTCGCCCGGCTGGCGCGCTATGGCGACCGTATTTACATCTCGGTGGCCGAGCCGCTGCGCGCGCGCCTGGCCATCGACTTGTCGGTGTTCCACCTCGTGCTCGAGCCTTGGAGCGAAGCACGCGCGCAGTCCTGACCCTCGAAAGCGGGGCTTCCCCTTTTCATTTCTTGATGGGTATCAAGGCAGCAGTCGGGGGCCCTGCCTATTCTGACCGCGGCATGCCAAGTCTCGCGGGCAAGCGGATTCCCGTGAGACCAGGCTAAGTACGTTCGCAGCAGACGGGCCACACCATGAGTGAAGGCACCGAGCGCAAAACACTCGAGCTGTTTCGAAGCATCGATGCGCGGGGTTAGGGGCCACCCCGGCCGTTCGAATGCATGCTCGAAACGCTCGAAGCGCTCCCGCGCGGGTCGAAAGTGGTCATGCTCGTGCCCTGCGAACCGCGTCCGCTGTTCAGAACCCTCAAGGCGAACGGCTACGATTACCGGTGCCGGTTCGATCCTGCGGGTCACTTCGCGGTGACGGTCTGGCACGCGGCGGATACGCTCGCTTCCTCCGCCAGCCTCGACTGACACGCTGCACGGACCGCCGTCAGCATCGTCAGGGCCACCCAAGCGGACAGGCGCGATGCCGCAGCGCGAAAATTTTTGACTTAAATCAACTGCATCGGGCCCGAGTTCAGTACTATCGGGGATCCGCTACAATTCGCGTGGACGCGACGCCAGCCGATTCCGCGCGTCGCGCCTGCCGGTACTGCTCATGACAAACAGCCATCACAGGGCCGTCGCAGCCTGGCTCCTCGTCTGCTGCGCGCTGATCTTCGCCATGGTGGTGCTGGGCGGCGTCACGCGGCTCACCCATTCGGGTCTTTCCATCGCGGAGTGGCAGCCGCTGGTCGGCACCGTGCCCCCCTTGAGCGACCACGACTGGCAGGAGCACTTTGAGAAATACCGCCAGACGCCGGAATACCGGCAGGTCAACAAGGGCATGAGCGTGGACGCGTTCAAGGGTATCTTCTGGCTCGAGTACTTCCATCGCCTGCTCGGCCGGTTGATCGGCATCGCGTTCTTCGTTCCGCTGGTCTACTTCTGGCTGCGCCGGCGGCTCGACCGGCCGCTCGCGATACGCCTCGGCGGCATATTTCTGCTAGGAGCGCTGCAAGGGGCGATGGGCTGGTACATGGTGGCCAGCGGGCTGATCGACGAGCCACGCGTGAGTCACTACCGCCTGACGGCGCATCTTTCGCTCGCCTTCCTGATCTACGCGGCAACGCTGTGGATCGCGCTCGATCTGCTGTGGCCACGCGTAACCGCGTTCGCTGAAGTAAGTTTTGAGCGGCTGCGGCGCATGGCATGGTGGATCACCGCCGTGGTTTGCCTGATGGCGATCACCGGCGGGTTCGTGGCAGGAATCAGGGCCGGCAAGGCCTATAACACGTTTCCCCTCATGAACGGCCACCTCGTTCCGCCGGAGATCTTCATGCTCGATCCGTGGTATGCAAATTTCTTTAACAACATGGCAACGGTGCAATTCGATCACCGCCTGTTCGCGTGGGTGCTAGCCGTTCTGGTGCCGGTTTTCTGGGTGAAGGTCATGCGTAGCAATTTCGCCGGCCGCGTGCGAACGCTCGCGCACCTGCTGCTGGCCGCGCTCGCGACACAGATCGCGTTGGGAATCAGCACGCTGCTGCTTGCGGTTCCGGTGGCGCTTGGCGCAGCACACCAGGGTGGCGCCCTCGCTGTTTTCACCGTCGCGGTCGCGCTCAATCACGCGTTGCGCCGACAGGGATCAATTCCGTGAAACGTGAATCGTAAATCGATATTTAGCCGCAGATAAACGCAGATACACGCAGATACACGCAGATTTACATTTGCAGGAAACCCCGAACCCTCAAACCCAAACCCCGAACAGACTTTATTGGCCGCCGATGAACGCCGATACACGCCGATAACGAAAAGTTCATTTGATTAACGCGTGTTTTCTATCCGCGTTAATCTGCGGTTACCTGAGGTTAATAAGTTTTTTACTCGCCTTCCAGACGTAACAGCGACCGCAGCTTCCGGGGCACGAGACTCACGATGCGGCGGCGCAGCCGCCGCATCTCCTGGCTGGCCTCCTCGCCAAACAGCGGATCGCGGTTCTCCGTGAAGGCCGCAGCCATTGCTGCCCAGTCCGATTCCGTGAGATGCGCGTCAGAAAGGGGCAGGATGACGTCCTCCTCCTTGCGCATGTGATCGCCAAGCAACGCCGCGTACGCGTCCACCACCGCGGCGAAGGTGGCAAGCCCATCGGGCGCGCCGCCCTGGTAGCGCACCAGCGTCTGGGCTAGGTAGGCCATCATCTGCCCGCTGCGAACGTGCTCGCTCTGCAATTCGTCGAGCAGCGCTGAGCCCTCCCGCGTCCGCGCGCGCAGTGCCTTGAACAGGTACTCGTCTTCCTTCGGGTGATGTTGGCGTTCGGGAAAAGACTCGATGTAATAAAGCATCGCGGCGAAAAGCCTGCAGTCGGCCTCGACCAGCCCCTGCCGTACGTCGCTCAGCAAGCGTTGCAGCGCGGCCACCACCGTTTCAAGCGCGCGGTGCTCTGCCTGAATCAGCGCGACGGCCCGGTCACGGCTCGCTCCGGGCGGGCGTGCATCAGCACTGGTCATGGCCGTTCCTCCGCGTTCCGCGGCGCTCGGCGGGGATGGGGGAATCCGATGCCGGCGGCCGCGCATCGTCACATGAAAATACGTCCCGAGGAAACTCCTTGCCCCAGGAGGGCCCGGAAACCGCGGACTAGCTTGATTTTCTCGTCGCCGCTGCCCTTGAGTGCATCTCGTCGAACTCGGCCCTGGTAATCAGCCGATGAGCAAGAGAGAACACCACATTGTCCTCGCGAAAAACATGAAGGCGCAGCAACTCGACCAGGTTCTTACCCTGTTCGAGTGCGGCATCCAGAACGATCATGCCTGATCTTTCGTCCGGAAGACGAAACACAAGCCCCAGGAAATTCACGACCACCGCGGCCAGCTGCAGGGCTTTGGCGTGCTCATCCTCCATCAAATCGGTCGCCGTGGTGGGAACACTTCCCTTACCGTGCTCTCCGGCCGCAATCAGCCGCTCGCGCAGCAGGGGAAACACGGTCGCCTCTTCGCGCCGGCTGTGAGGGGTGAACTCGTGATCAAAAAAATGGAAAAACTGCCTCAGCTTGGCGTCCGATTCTTTGGTGTATCCGTTTTTTTGAATCGAAAGGATCGCCTCCTCAAAAGCGTTCAACTCTTCCATGAAGGGAACATGTTCATCCCTGAACTTCCTGAGAAACGGATGCAGTTCCGCCGCAGGCACCGGCTCTACGCCTGAAGGCGCGTAGGCATCCGGCGGGTCCATGGGAGACAAACCCTGCGCGCCGTCCATGCCGCTCTGCACCTGCTTGCGCAGGGGATCTATGCGATTCAGTATGTGCGTGCTCATGATTGTCAGTTGTTCCTCGGACGGGTTTCAGTCCATGCCGTTGCGGGGTTGCGGATCCGCTTGCGGTCCCAGTACCAGATCACTTTTTGATAACTGCGCCATGTATAGTGAAACGGAGCCACCAGGAAATGCACCAGGCGGGTGAACGGAATGAGTCCCAGAATGATGAAGGCCCCGACAATATGCGTCTTGATCACCCAAGGCATGGCGCTGACCGCTTCGATCTGCGGACTGAACTTCACGATTGACCACAGATACGGCGACATGTCCGACGCGAACCAGTAGTATCCCCAGCGGTATCCCAGGGCAATCCACAGTCCGAATATGATCTGCGTGAGCAGCACCAGCTCAATGAAGATGTCCATCCGGCTGGTCACCACCCGAACGCGGGGTCGCGCAAGTCGCCGGATGAAAAGCCCGGCCAGTCCGA
>JAQBFV010000031.1:0-6824 GCA_032123035.1 Betaproteobacteria bacterium
CCAAGACGGAACTGGCGAGCGCCAAACAGGTGGCCGCCCGCGCGCACTTGATCAAGGATACGGACGGCAGCACGCTCGCGCTAAACGACCAATTCGATCGCGCGTGGCGGCGGGTTGGGCTTGCCCTGGATCGGGTCGGCTTCACCGTCGAGGACCGCGATCGCTCGAAGGGGCTCTACTACGTGCGTTATATAGATCCGCAGACCGACGTTAAGACCAAGGAAGACACGGGATGGCTTTCCAAACTCGCGTTCTGGAAAAGCGCCGAGCCACCCAAACCCGAGCAATACCGGATACGGGTGATCGACAAAAAGTCCGTGGCGCTCGTCAACGTGCTGAACAAGGACGGCAGCCAGGACAAATCCGATACGTCCGACCGCATCCTCACGCTGCTCTACAACCAACTGAAATAACGTGATGGGTGATGGGTGATGAGTGATGAGTAAAAAGCTGTCGAAGATCTCTGCTTTTTCCCATTACCCGTTACCCATTACCCATTACCCGCGATGATGCGCTTCGCATCGTTGGGCAGTGGCAGCGGTGGCAACGCTCTCCTCGTTGAAGCTGGAAACACCCGCATCCTGCTCGACTGCGGCTTCGGCCTCGCGGCAGTGACCGCGCGGCTCGCCCGGATCGAACTTGTTCCCGGCGATATCGATGCCATCATCGTCACGCACGAGCATGACGATCATGCCGGCGGCGTGGCGCGGCTCGTGCGCCGCCACGAGTTGCCGGTTTATCTTACCTACGGAACCTTGGCCGCGCTCGGACGCGACCGCGCGGCGTTGCCCGAAGCCGTGCTGATCGACGGACACGTTCCCTTTGCCATCGGCGATATCGAGGTGCGACCCTATCCTGTGCCCCACGATGCGCGGGAGCCGGTGCAGTTCGTGCTGGGTGACGGCGCCGCAAGCCTCGGCGTGTTGACCGATGTCGGGGCGCCCACGCCCTACGTAGCGCAGATGCTCTCCGGCCTTGAGGCGCTGGTACTCGAGTGCAATCATGATCGCGCGATGCTCGAGGCTAGCGCGTATCCTGCAACGCTCAGGGAGCGCATCGCGGGACGGTTCGGTCATCTCGAAAACGCTGCCGCGGCCCAGCTGCTCGGGGAGCTCGATTGCAGCCGACTCCAGCACGTGATCGCCGCTCATCTTTCGCAGCAGAACAACACGCCGGAGCTGGCGCGTGCCGCATTGGCCGGCGCGCTGGGATGCGAGGCGGAATGGATCGGAGTGGCGACGCAGGACGAAGGATTTCCCTGGCGGCAAATCCTTTAAGGCGAAAGGCGAAAGGCGAAAGGAACACTACCCGACGCTTTTTTTCCCCCTTCCTCCTTCCTCCTTCCTCCTTCCGCCTTCAAAAAAGCCGGCCTGCGGGCCGGCTTTTTTATAGGCCCGTCTTATCGGAGGAAATCGCCGGGGCGGAAGCTTCCCAGATCTCGGTGAAGCGGTCGAGGAGCTGCTGCGTGCCGATGATATCGTTCATGCCTTGGGCCGCGCGCAAATGGTCGTAATGAAAGCGGTGCAGATAGTGGGTCGCATCGAAGATCACGAATGGATCGTAGACATGTCTGGCGGGCCGCAACGTCTGATGGATCTTGACCGCGGAGCTGAATTGGCGCGCGAGATCGATTACGCGGGGGCATTGGCGCTCGATCGGATCGGTCTCGTGCAGCACAATCATGAGCCGGTTCGACCGGCTTGCGAGCAGAAATTGGCGCAGCGCCTCGTAGCGCCGCGGCGAATTGTATTCACGAGAGAGCGCCTTGTCGAAAACGCGAATCACGCTTTGAGTCTGCGCGATCATGTCGTCGAAGAGCGCCTCGAACTCTCGCATGCCGTCGAAACGGCGATATTGAGCGTGGGGTAAATTGCCGGCTCGTTCCATGATCAAAGTGTCGCACGGAGGCGCCGTTCCAGTCACGAGTCAACCGTCACAGTCCGCTATGTTGGGAGCACCAGATAGCCCGCCCGATACCAGTGATAAAGCCAACGCGCCGACTCTTGATCACTCGTCCGCCCGGGGGGCAACCAGCCTTGGTCGGCCAGGCGGCGCAGCGTGCGTGCGGCACGCGGACGCGCCGGGCAGGCCTCGCCGTTAATGAAGAAAACTCCGTCGCGGAACAGCATGCGGGTGGGTAGTGCGAGGCGCACGCCGTCGCGCGCCGCGCGGCGCGCAAAGGCGGCCGGCGCGAGCGGCCGGCGCGGGCGGACGAATACGACGTTCGCCGCGGGCTCGCTCAGATAACAACCGAGAAAGCGCTCGACGTCGGCTGGGCTCCAGCGCACCTCGTCCAGCAAGCCCCTGAGTTTTTTCACCATCGCATCACCGAGGTGAGCGGGATGACGCTGACGCCGCAACCCGGGGTCTTCGTAGATGCCGGTTAGCCGCAGCTGCTCCTGAACGAACTCGAGAAATCTCGTTCCCAGTTCTTGCGCGCCCGGCGCCCGGAACCCAATCGAGCAGGTGACGCTGTCCGTAACGGCAATGCCGTCGTGCGCGTAGCGTGGCGGCAGGTAGAGCAGATCGCCCGGGTGCGCCACCCATTCCCGTGAGGCGCGAAAACGGCGCAGGATCCGCAGCGGCGCGCCCTCGATGAGCGACAGATCGCGCTGGGAGCTCACGCGCCAGCGCCGCGCGCCCTGCAGTTGCAACAGGAAGACGTCATAGCTGTCGAAATGCGGGCCGACACCGCCGCCGGGAGGCGCGTAGCTCACCATGACATCGTCGAGCCGCGCACGGGGAATGAAACTGAAGCGCTGGAGCAGATCGCGGGCGGCGGGCAGCACGCGGTCGATGCCTTGCACGAGCAGCGTCCAGCCGGATGCGGGCAACCGACCGAACTCGCGACGCGTAAAGGGCCCGTAACGCACGCGCCAGCGTCCCCCGTCGCGCAGAACCAAACGCGACTCCAGGTCGTCGCGCAGGGCCAGGTCGAACAGCAATTCCCGCTGCACCAGACCGGCGCATTGCGGCAGCGCATCGCGCACCAACAGCGGTCGCTTCTGCCAGTGGAGGCGAAGAAATTGCTCGACCGAGAGGTTGCCGAGACGATTTTTCGTCATGCAAAATGATGATAAAAGCAGCCTGCCAAAACTCACCGTGGGGCAGGCTGCTTGAAGTATAACTGTCTAATATGCGGGGCCGGCCTGGAAAAGCGCCATGATTCCGAAGCCGTGGACCGGGAAGGCACTGCAAATCAGGGTGCAGATCTCGTCGGGTCCGCAAAAAAGTTCCGGTTAAGGATTTTGCCGGATACCTGGCCGGCAAAATCCTGCGCGGAAAATGCTTGACCAGGGCGACTGATGTTCACAAAATGGGCTTGCCATGTTGCCTGAAGCTCAACACAGCGCGCGATTGCTGCAGCCGGGGCGGGCGGCGCCGCTCTTTGATCTGCCTGATGCCGACATGAACATGGTGCGCCTGCAGGATTTCCGCAACAAGCGCAACGTGGTGCTCTACTTCTACCCCAAGGACGACACACCGGGTTGCACGATGGAGGCGATCGAATTCAGCGAGCTCGACGACGAATTTGACACGCTCAAGACAGTCGTGTTGGGCGTTAGCATGGACGATTGCCTGTCGCACGGCGCGTTCCGCGACAAGCACGGGCTATCGGTACAGCTGTTGGCGGACGTCGAGGGTGAGGTGTGCCGGAGCTACGGCGTTCTCCAGGACAAGGAAATCGAGGGCAAGACAAAGACGTGCATCGTCCGCTCCACCTTCATCATCGATCGCAAGGGGCAGCTCAAGCACACGCTCTACGGCGTGACGTCGCGCGGTCACGCGGCTAACGTGCTCGAATTGCTGCAGGAAATCGGTAAGTGCAGGTGACCAAGGATACGGTCGTTACGCTGACCTACGAGCTGCTGGATTCCGACGGCCAGGTGATCGAGAGCTCGGATTCGCCGATCGAGTATCTGCACGGCGGTTACGACGGCATTTTCCCGCTGGTGGAGAAGGCGCTTGCGGGCAAAACGGTCGGCGAGGGCTGCCAGGTGCGGCTCGAGCCCGAGAACGCGTTTGGCGACTACGATGCCGAGTTGGTGCGCATGGAGTCGCGCGACAAGTTTCCGGGCAACCTCGAGGTGGGCATGCGCTTCGAGGGACGCGGTGAGGAGTCCGGCACGATGGTCCTTTACACCGTCACCGATATCGCGGAGGACAAAGTGGTGGTAGACGGCAATCATCCTCTGGCGGGGCAAACACTTCATTTCTCGGGCACTGTGACCGCGGTGCGCGCCGCGACCGCGGATGAGCTGACGCACGGCCATGTGCATGGTGAGGGTGGCCATCATCACTGAACGCAGAATGCAGAATGCAGAATGCAGAATGATGAATTAACGGCGCATTCTGGTTTTTCATTCATCACTCATCACTCATCATTTATCATTTATCATTCGCGTCAGCTGCCTGGTGTCACGTCCCACCTGAACCGTCCCGCCTCCTCAATTAATCAATGCAGGCACTGTATGCGCGCTTGAAGTCGCCGACATGGATCGTGAAATTTAGTTTTCATATGCGTGTATCTGCGGCTAATCTTGTTTTTCAGTCATCCAGCTGGCGGCGCAACTGGTAGATCAGCTCGAGCGCTTCCTTGGGCGTGAGCGCGTCGGGCTCGAGCCCGGCGAGCAGTTTCAGAACGGGATGATCGGTCGCAGCCGATGCGCTGCCCGCATCGCCCGTGCTCGCCGAAAAAAGATCGCGCTGAGGTTGGGCCGTCACGCCATGCTCTTCGAGCTCAACCAGGCGTTTGCGCGCAGCGCGGATCACGGCGGCCGGCACGCCTGCCAGCTGCGCGACCTGGAGCCCGTAACTCTGGTTGGCCGGGCCTTCCTCGACGCTATGCAGGAAAACGATGTGGTCCTTGTGCTCCACCGCGTCGAGATGGACGTTGACAACCTGCCGGTAATCCTCGGCCAAGCGCGTCATCTCGAAGTAGTGCGTGGCAAACAGCGCCAGACTGCCGTTCTTCTCGACCAGGTGGCGGGCGATCGCCCAGGCAAGCGCCAGGCCGTCGAAGGTCGATGTGCCGCGGCCAATCTCGTCCATGAGAACGAGGCTTTCCCGCGTCGCGTGGTGCAGAATGTGCGCCGCCTCGGTCATCTCGACCATGAATGTTGAGCGGCCGCCGGCCAGATCGTCAGCGGCGCCGATGCGCGTGAAGATGGCGTCGATCGGCCCGAGGCGGACGCTCTGCGCAGGCACGTAAGAGCCGCAGTGCGCGAGGAGCGCGATCAGGGCCACCTGTCGCATGAATGTCGATTTCCCCCCCATGTTGGGGCCGGTCACGATCAGCATCTGGCGCGTGGCCGACAGGCACGCGTCGTTCGCGATGAACTGCTCGACCTGACGCTCGACAACGGCGTGCCGCCCTCCCTTGATATCGATCAGGGGCTCTTCGGCGAATTCCGGCCGGCAGTAATCAAGCGCTGCCGCGCGCTCGGCAAAACTGGATAGCAGGTCGAGCTCTGCAAGTCCCGCTGCGACGGCCTGGAGGCGGGCAATGTACGCTGAGAGTTTCTCGAGGAGCTTGTCGTAGAGGTGCTTTTCCTGGGCGAGCGCGCGTTCCTGCGCCGAGAGTGCCTTGTCTTCAAACGATTTCAGCTCCGGAGTGATGAAGCGCTCGGCATTCTTCAGCGTCTGGCGGCGGCGGTAATCAACAGGCACCTTATCCGCCTGGGCCCGGGTGACCTCGATGTAGAAGCCGTGCACGCGGTTGTACTCGACCTTGAGATTCGCGATGCCGCTACGCTCGCGTTCACGGGCCTCGAGCTGCAACAGGAATTCGCCGCAGTTCGACTGGAGCGCGCGCAGCTCGTCGAGCTCCGCATCGTAGCCGTCGGCGATCACGCCGCCTTCACGCAGCACGGCCGCCGGCTCGGTTTTGATTGCGGCGCCGAGAAGCGCGGCCAGGTCATCGACTGGCGCGAGCACGGCAGCGAGCTCTGTCAGCCGGGCTGCCGGGAGCCCGGCTAGCGCCGGCCCGAACTGCGGGAGCACGTTCAGTGTCTCCCGCAGCGCCGATAGATCGCGCGGCCGGGCGGAGCGCAACGCAATACGCGCCGTGATGCGCTCGACGTCAGCGCACACTCCTAGCAAGCCATGGATGCCGCCGTAAGGCGCGGCGCCGCCATTGCCGCCGAGCGCGCACACGGCGTCGAGCCGCGCGGCGAGCGCCGTGCGGTCGCTGAGCGGATGGTGCAGCGTATGACGCAGCAGCCGGCTGCCCATGGTGGTGGCGCAGGTATCGAGCAGCGAGAACAGCGTCGGCGCCGACTCGCCCCGGATCGTTTCCGTGAGCTCCAGATTGCGCCGCGTAGCGGGGTCCATACGCAGGTAGAGGCGTTCCTGCTCCACGACCAGGCTGCGGACGTGCGCCATCGCGGTGCCTTGCGTGGTGCGGGCGTATTCGAGGAGTGCGCCGGCGGCACCGACTGCGGCGGTCAGCTCCGCGGCCCCGAAGCCGGAAAGGTCCTGCGTTTCGAATTGGCGGGTGAGCGCGCGTGTGGCCGTGTCGCGCTCGAAGTGCCAGGGCGGCAGCTGCTTGACGGCGACCGCGTGGGCGTCGAGCCCGTCAATGGCCGCGTCCTCTGGCACCAGGATTTCCGCCGGCGCAAGGCGTTCCAGCTCCGTGGCAAGGTTGCCTACTGGCGTTTCCATCACCGCGAAGCGGCCGGAGGAAAGAGAGAGCCACGCCAGCCCCAACAGACCGCGTTGGGGAAGAATCGCCAGCAGAACGTTGTCGCGTTTGTCCTCGAGCAAGGCAGCATCGGTGAGCGTGCCCGGGGTTACGACGCGGGTGACCTGGCGTTCGACCGGCC
>JAQBFV010000032.1:0-2551 GCA_032123035.1 Betaproteobacteria bacterium
CTTCGACAAGGTCTGCTACATCGGCTGCGGCGTCACCACCGGCATCGGTGCGGTCGCCTTCACCATGAAGGTGGAGCTCGGCGCGACGGTCGCAGTGTTCGGACTCGGCGGTATCGGCCTCAACGTGATCCAGGGCGCGCGGCTGGTCGGTGCCAACATGATCGTGGGCGTCGATACGAATCCCGCGAAACGTGCGCTTGCCGAAAAGTTCGGGATGACGCATTTCGTGAACCCGAAGGAAGCCGGGGCCGAGCTGGTGCCGTATCTCGTCAACCTCACCAAGGGCGGAGCCGACTACAGCTTCGAGTGCATCGGTAACGTCGGTGTGATGCGCCAAGCGCTCGAGTGCTGCCACAAGGGCTGGGGCGTGTCGGTCATCATCGGTGTCGCGGGCGCGGGGCAGGAGATCAAGACGCGCCCGTTTCAGCTCGTCACGGGCCGGGTCTGGAAGGGAACGGCTTTTGGCGGCGCGAAAGGGCGGCGTGACGTGCCGAAGATCGTAGACTGGTACATGGACGGAAAGATCAACATTGACGATCTCATCACCCACACGCTCAAGCTCGAGGACATCAACAAGGGGTTCGACCTGATGCATGAGGGCAAGTCGATTCGCAGCGTAGTGGTGTTCTGAACGTATCGCGAAAAACTAAATTTAGCCGCAGATAAACGCAGATCTACCCATACAAGAAACACGGAACCCCGAACTCAGAACCCGGAACAAGGTTTATTGGCCGCCGATGGACGTCGATTAACGCCGATAGACCCAAAAACTGAACCGCCAAGACGCCAAGAAACAACTCGATTCGCGATTCACCATTCACCATTTACCATTCACGGAAATTAGTGAACCGCGGAGACGCGGAGAGAAACAAAATCAGAATTCAACCACCAAAGACGGAAAAGGTGTCAGGTACCTTTTCATCCGCAAGGAGCCAGGAAACCAACTAATGTTCGGTCGGTAGTCTTAAAGGTTCCTGACAGCTTTTCCCTCCCGCTGCACACTAGCTCAGCGGGCGACTCTTGCGGAACGAGTTCTTGACCGCGATTGTTCCGGCGCGAAAAGTAAAAATATCGCACCCGCTCACCTCAACGCGTTTCCCGTCAGCGTGCGTTCCGGTGAAGGTCCACTCGGATACTCCTCGATTCCCGCAGACAAAATGGCGAGCCCCGCCCCAGTGCGCATCTGGAAGCGTCTCCCAGGCCTTTGCGAAACCTTCCCGGACCGCTGCCGCGCCTTCGTATCGAGTTCCGCACGCCTCGTTTCCTGCCGATGCCTCGAAAACGCAATCGTGCGTCATGAACGTCATTAAAGCATCCACGTCGTGACGGTTCCATGCATCGGCGAACGCCTGCAGGTACTCAACCGTAATCTCAGAATCGTGATCGGCCATGCTCTTTCCCCTGAAGTAATGTGGATTCCGCGCCCGACCTTAGGGCTCAGACTCGATTTTCCGTTAATGAATGTCGAGTGTGCCCCCTAAGGATGTGAGATTTCTTGGCGCGCTTGGCGTCTTGGCGGTTCAATTATTATCTTGCTTCTCTTGGCGCGCTTGGCGGTTCAGCCTTGATTTTGCTTCTCTCCGTGTCTCGGCGGTTCAATTGTCGCTTTTCGTATCGCTTGGCGGCCCTGGCGGCTCGGCGGTTCAATTCCTCCCTTTACCCGCGGTTCAGCGTTACTGCTTGTAATCGGGATAGAGTTTTTCGACCAGCGCCATCGCCGCCATCCAGTCGCGGCTCTTCGAGTCGTAGGCGCCGCTGCGTCCGAATTTCCTCGCGCGCTCTTCGCACACCTCCGGTGCCGGCACGATGAGCTCCGCGCCGCCAGCGAGCGCCCCGATCTGCGCCCGGCACGCGAGCTCGAAGAAGTGATGGTAGATATAGGATTCGGGCAGCGTTGCGCCGCACACCAGCGCGCCATGGTTCTCGAGAATCATCACCCAGCGGTCGCCGAGCGCTTGTGCGGCGCGGTCGCTGCCTTCGCGCGTCGTGTCATCGACTTCGTTCGGGTAATAGGCGATGCGGCTGTAGAAGCGCATCGCCTGCTGCGTGATTGGCAGCAGCCCGCGCTTTTGGGCGGACACTGCAAGGTTGGCCGGCGAGTGGGTGTGGATCGCCGCCTGGATATCGGGCCGCGCTTTCATCACCGCGGCGTGAAGGTTGTAGGCCGCCGGGCTTGCCTTGTACGGTGAGTCCATCACCCGCTTTCCATTGACGTCGTACTTCACGAGGCACGAGGCCGTTACCTGCTCCATGAACTGATTGTCGGCCTTGACCAGAAAGTGACTCGGCTCTCCGGGCACCCGCGCCGAGATGTGGTTGTAGGTCATGTCGACGAAGACGAAATGCGCAACCAGCCGATGCGCGGCCGCCAGCTCGCAGCGCAACTGCCATTCCGCCGGGCTCACCAGGTCACGTACGCCGCGCCCCCGCCGTCGCCTGATCGTCTTGGCCACGTCATGTTCCTCCCACGCGTTACTATAACTCTTTCAGCGGCGCAGGCGCGTGCTCGGAAGAGGTGATGGATGATGGTGATGAAAAATGGTGATGAGAA
>JAQBFV010000033.1:0-2595 GCA_032123035.1 Betaproteobacteria bacterium
GGCAGAGTGGTCTAATGCACCGGTCTTGAAAACCGGCAAGGCGCAAGCCTTCGTGGGTTCGAATCCCACCCCTTCCGCCACTCAACTGCAAGACGAAAGACGAAAGGAGAATCGAACGCCACTCAAAGGCTTATTCCTTCCGCCTTTCGACTTCCGCCTTAGAGTATCAGTGCTTCTTGCCGCCGTTCTTCTTGAGCGCCGCCTTGGTCAGGTTGCGGTAAAGACGGGGATTCGCATGCTTGAGGTAGGAGACTACTTCAAAATCCTTGCCCCTCGCCTTGGCGAGCGGGATGCCCTCGATATGCACCAGCCGCAACAGCTCGCGCACGGGCTTCGGCATCGCGCGCCCGCTTTCGTAACGTGACCCGCCGCTTTGGGTGACGCCTATGCGCGACCAAAAGTCCTGCTGGTTGAGCCGCAGACGGCGCCGGATTTCCCGAGGATTGGAGATACGTTCAAAAGGTTTCATGGGGAGAGGGATTGGCTTCGATATTGGATTGACCAGCGCTACTCCGATAGGTTCACGCGGGCCGGCGTTTGCCCGCCTATGCCGGCGGCATGGCCGACGCACCGCGCGAAGCGTGAGCCTCATTCTCGCGCCGCGCTCGTTTTCCTCCACAAAATCAACTAAAATACGCGCCTTTTAGGAGTTTGCCTGGGCGTCGCCCGGCAAACTCCTTACACAAGACTGCCTCGCGACACTGAGGCGCCGATTGGGTATGCACTGCTATCGTCCTATCGTATGTTCGCCGCATCGAGGGTTCACCGGGATGGTCTCGACCGGATCTGAGGCGGGTTTCGATGTGGTCTTCCGATTAGCAGCCTGTCGGACCGGGCGTCCAGACAGGATGCTACGGCCATGGCTTTGATCGTCCAAAAATACGGCGGCACCTCGATCGGCTCGACCGAGCGCGTCAAGAATGTCGCGCGTCGCATCGCCGGCTGGAAAAGGAAGGGCCACGATCTGGTGGTGGTCGTTTCAGCCATGGCGGGCGAGACCAACCGCTTGATCACGCTGGCAAAGGAGGTTCAGGCACACCCGGAGCCGCGCGAGCTCGACGTCATGCTCGCAACGGGGGAGCAAGTCACCATCGCATTGCTGTGCATGGCGTTGATGGACCTCGGTCTCAAGGCCCACAGCTACACTGGCGCGCAGGTCAAGATTCTGACGGACAGCGCTCACACCCGGGCGCGCATCTTGAGTATTGATGAGCAACGCATACGCTCTGACCTGTCCGAGGGATACGTCGTGGTGGTAGCTGGGTTCCAGGGCGTGGACGAGAGCGGGAATATCACAACGCTGGGGCGCGGTGGCTCGGACACCACCGGCGTTGCGCTCGCCGCGGCGTTGAAAGCCGAGGAGTGCCAGATTTACACGGACGTCGACGGCGTCTACACGACCGACCCGCGCATCGTGCCCGAGGCACGGCGCATGAAGACGGTCACCTTCGAGGAGATGCTCGAGATGGCCAGCCTCGGCTCGAAGGTGCTGCAAATCCGCTCGGTCGAGTTTGCCGGGAAATACAACGTGCCGTTGCGCGTGCTGTCGAGCTTCGAGGAAGAGAGCGAAGGCACGCTAATCACTTTCGAGGAAGACAGAACGATGGAACAGGCGTTTATTACCGGCATCGCGTTCAATCGCGACGAAGCCAAGATCACGATACTCGGCGTGCCCGACCGGCCCGGCATCGCCTACCAGATCCTGGGGCCGATCGGTGACGGGGACGTCGACGTCGACATAATCGTGCAGAACGTGGGCCATGACGGGCTGACGGATTTTTCGTTCACCGTGCATCGCAATGACTATCAAAAGACGCTGAAGATCCTGGAGCCCGTGGTCAAGCACCTCCAGGCCAAGATCGTGAGCGGCGACAAGATCGCGAAGGTCTCGGCGGTCGGCGTTGGCATGCGATCGCACGCGGGCATTGCAAGCACGATGTTTCGCACGCTGGCGGAAGAGGGCATCAATATCGAGATGATCTCGACGTCCGAGATCAAGATTTCGGTGGTAATCGACGAGAAGTACCTGGAGCTTGCGGTGCGCGCGCTGCATAAGGCCTTCGGGCTTGATCAACCGGCGTAAATCGCCGGTTGCTCCAAGCCCGAGTTCCAAGTTCCAAGTTCAAAGTTTAAAGCGAGGAACTTCGTAAACCGCTGTCGTTCAGCTTCGCTGGAACCTGGAACCTGGAACCTGGAACCTGGAACCTGGAACCTGAAACCGGGAACTTGGAACATTGAACATTGAACATTGAACAGAAAACGGGGCGTGGCAACCTATGAATTTGGAGGAAGCGCAGGGGTCGGAGTAATATCTGCGTGAATTGGGGCGGGTGTGCAGCCCCGTTTTTTTGGAGAGATGGCCGAGCGGCTGCTACGGCGCAGCCGTTCGTGAAAATTGCGCCCTGGGCGCGCCTCGGCCGCTAGATGGAAAAATGTAAGGATCGATTTATTGTAAGAGCTGTATTTCGAGACACGGAGAGATGGCCGAGCGGCTGCTACGGCGCAGCCGTTCCTGAAAATTGCGCCCTGGGCGCGCCTCGGCCGCTAGATGGAAAAATGTAAGGATCGATTTATTGTAAGAGCTGTATTTCGAGA
>JAQBFV010000034.1:0-42689 GCA_032123035.1 Betaproteobacteria bacterium
GCTGATCCAGAAGAAGCTCGCCGACATGCAAACCGAGATTGCCATCGGGTTGCTCGCCTGCCTCCATCTGAGCCGCCTGCGGGAGCAAGGACAGGCGAGCCCGGAGATGGTGTCGCTGCTCAAGCGTAACTCCACCGGCAAGGCGCTGGATATCTCACGAGTCGCCCGGGACATGCTCGGCGGCAACGGGATTTCCGACGAGTTCCACGTCATTCGGCATCTCCTCAACCTCGAAACGGTCAACACGCTCGAGGGCACGCACGACATCCACGCACTCGTACTGGGACGGGCCCAGACCGGGATCTCCGCCTTCAATTGACGGGGCCTGCACCCCCGCCGGGCCTGGCACCGTTTTTGCGACATTGTTCCTGTTGCAGGCGAAAGTCAGTAAAACACCGGCATAAATGTCGGTAGTTTCGTCATGGGCGACGAGAGTTCGTCACGCGGCGGTACGGGCGGGGGGCTATGTCTATTGTGCAGTGGGTCGGCGAGGCACGCATCGCGGGTTCGCCCCATTGGGCGCGCTACTTGGCGTCCGGGGTCATCACGCTGCTCTCGCTCGCCATCGTGACCGTGCTCTGGCGCGAGCTGCGGGCGATAACCGACCCCGGGCTGATCCTGCTTCTAACCGTAGCGATATCCACCTACTTGGCCGGTGGTATGGCGGGCATGTTGAGCGCGGCGATCGTGCTCATATGCTCCTTTGTCCTCTTCTCGCACCCACTTTATCCCTTTCGCTACTCCGACTTGGACTGGCGCCAGATGATGGCGGTGACGATTGCGTGCCCCATGATTGCGCTGATGGTGGGCTCCCTCAAGGAGCAGGTTGATCGTCTGAAGCTGGTCACCGCAGAGGCCGAGGAACTGCAGGAGGAAAATCGCCGCCTTCAATTTTCCCGCGAGTCTCAGCAGATCTGTGAGCATCGCTTCCGGATGCTCGCCGAAAGCCTGCCGGACTATGCGATCTGCATGCTCGACTCCGGCGGCCGGCTCATGGGCTGGAATCCCGCCGCCGAACGGGTGCTGGGTTACACCGAGCCCGAGATTCGTGGCCAGAGCTATTCCCGGTTCTTCACGCGGGAAGACCTTTTGGCGCGCCGCCCCGACCGCCTGTTGAGCCTGGCGCACTTCTCCGGGCGAGCGGAAGGCGAGGGCTGGCTGGTGCGGAAAGGAGGCGGCCGCTTCCGGTCAACGTTTACGGTTCTGGCCATGAAGGGGCTCCAAGGCTTGCCGGGCGGCTCACTCATGGTCGCGCGGGACCTCACCGAGATCGGTGACATCCAGGATGAACTCAAGAAGGCATGGCTCCAGATCGAAGCCCTGAAATCGGGGCAAGGCCGCAGCTCTTGACCTGGGCCGTTTTGACTTCGGCTACCCATTCCGGAGCGGTAGGGCGTCGGGGCGACTTACAAATGATGAAAGAGGGTCGCCTGCTTGCTCAGGTTCTAATTTGACATAATATACATTATACGCACTGCGGTATCGTGCGTTCCCCAGCCCCACATCTCCCTCGGCCTTCGCATCCCTTACTGCTTCGCACCCGCCCTGAGCAGCGTTTCGGCCACCTCACGCCGCCCGTGCGCGATGGCCACTTCGAGCGGCGTATAGCCCGCCTCGGTCTTGTGGTTGATGTTGGCGCCGTGCTTCAGTAGCAGCAGCACCATCGCCAAATGTCCCTCCCGCGAAGCCATCATCAGCGCCGTGGTTCCATTTGCAGCCTCCGCATCGATCTTGGCACCGGCCTTGAGCAACAGTCGGGCGATCTCAACTCTATTCCGGGCTGCGGCGTAGCTCAGCGGTGTCCAGCCCGATTGGTCAACGGCAGCGCCTTTGGCCAGTAACTGCTGCACGATCTCGACGTGGCCGCTAAACGCCGCCAGCATCAACGCCGTCTCTCCATGGGCGTTGCGGGCATCGAGCTTTGGCCGCGCAACGAGCAGGGTCTTGACCACCGCCGGCTTACCGTTCCTCGCCGCAAGTGTCAGCAACGGCTCGCCGCTGGGCCCTACGCTGTTCACATCCACCCCACGCTTGAGCAGCGCTGCGACGGTCTCGTGATCGTCCAGTTCGATAGCTTGCAGCATCTCGTCGTAGACGCCGGCCTGTGCACCCGTAACCGTGGTCAGGGCAAAAACAAGCAGGATTTTCTTCAGACGAAGGATGAGCATATAATTATTACACTTTGAATAATCGAAAGAAATTCTCTGTCGTTTTGGCGGCAACCTCTGCTAGTTCAGTGCCGCGGAAGCGCGCAATCTCCTCGGCAACATACCGTACCAGGGCCGGCTCATTGGTTTTGCCGCGATAAGGGACCGGAGCAAGGTACGGCGAATCCGTTTCGACCAACATGCGCTCGAGGGGGACCTGCTTCGCGACCTCACGCAGGGCATGGGCATTTTTGAACGTCACAATGCCCGAAAACGAGATGTAGAAACCAAGATCCATCGCAGCCTGGGCGGATTCCCAGTCCCCCGTAAAACAATGCATGACGCCCCCGACCTCGCCCGCGTCCTCCTCGCGCATGATTCGCAGCGTGTCCGCAGCGGCGTCACGGGTGTGAATAACCAGTGGCTTTCCGCAGCGGCGCGCAGCCCGAATGTGTGTGCGAAAACGCTGCCGCTGCCACTCGCAGTCTTCCTTGATCCGGTAGTAGTCAAGCCCGGTCTCCCCGATGGCCACGATCTTCGGATGGTTTGCGAGCCCGACGAGTTCCTCACCGCCCGGCTCGGGCACATCAGGGTAATCCGGGTGAACCCCGACCGAACCGTAGATGTGCTCGAAGCGCTCGGCAATCGCCCGGACCTGGGGAAAATCTTGGAGCGTCACGCTAATGCAAAGCGCGTGGGACACCTGGTTCTCCTTCATCGCCGCAATGACCGCGTCCAATTTGCCTGCAAGCTCCGGGAAATCGAGATGGCAGTGCGAATCGACGAGCATCACGCCGTCTGCCCCGTCAGCGTGGTGCGCAGCAGAGCGGCGTAGCACAGCAGAAGCTGCTCGAGGAACAAGCGGGGATTCAGTGGATGATTGATGACCCGCTGCCAACCCAGCATCTGGCGATGGAAGTGCAGCGTTTCCAGCGGGCCGGCGCGGCGTGCGGCCCGTGCTACGGCGTCCACGAAGTCCGGGTTGTAGCGCGCCCTGCCGCCACAACCGTGCAAGACCATGTCGTAGGACCACTGCTGCAGCCATTTCACGACATCTGGCACGGGAAAATCGCGCAGCTGCTCGGCTGAACGCAGGGGGTCGAAATCGACCGACGCAATCGCCCCGATGAATGCAGCGCGTTGCGCCCAATATTCGGCGTTCAAGCGCGCTGCCGCTACCGGCGCCCTGCCCGCTTGCGCAAGGGCCAAGTCGGGGTTGGAGGCACCCTGCTCCGCCAGCCATGCGTGCGCCGTTTCGCGGTCCGGCAGCGGCAGAACGACTTGCCGGCACCGACTTTTGATCGTGGCCAGGAGCTGATGCCAGCGATGCGAAACAAGCAGAAAGTAAGTGGCAGGCGGCGGCTCCTCTAGATTCTTCAGGAGCGCATTCGCCGCGCTAGGATTCAGCGCCTCGGCCGGGTGAACTACGATGACCTTGGCGCGGCCGCGATGGCTCGACAGGTTCACGAACTCCGCCAGCGCCCGCACCTGGTCAACACTGATCTGAACGCTCGCCTTTTTTTTATCGCCCCCCTCCTCTACGTCTGGCTCAGCGAGGCTTTCCGGCTGGACCAGCTGCAAATCCGGATGGCCGCGTTGCTCGACCCAATCACAAGCGGTGCAGCGGCCGCACGCCATCCCCTGCCCGTCTGACCGCTCACACAACAGAGCCTTGGCGAGCGCCTGCGCGAACTCAAGCTTGCCGATACCGGCCGGCCCTCGAATCAGCAGCGCGTGGGGAAGCCCTGCTCCCTCCGCTAGGATTCGTCGGAGTTCCAACTGGTGCCATGGCAAACTCATCTCCGAGAGTTCCTAATAGTTTTCATTTAGAACAAATACTTAAAAAAATCCGTTCAAGTGTTTTATGAATTCCAGCCACCGGCCTGTTTGCATCGACGACATGCATCCTATGGGGTGCCTCGCGCGCGCGCTCCAGATAGGCTTGCCGTGCCCTCTCGTAGAAGCCAGCCCGCTCGCGCTCGAAGCGATCGGGGCTTTTGCCGCGAGCTGCCCGAGCCAGTCCCACATCGGGGGCAACGTCGAAAAGCACCGTGGCATCGGGCTGCAAGTCGTCCTGCGCCCAATGCTCGAGTTGCGCGATTTTCGACCAGGAAACTCCACTCCCACCAGACTGATAGGCGTAGGTGGCATCGGTAAAACGGTCGCACAGGACCCAGGCCCCACTCGCCAGGGCGGGTTCGATCACCTTGTCGATGTGTTCGCGCCGCGCGGCGAACACCAGGAGCGTTTCCGTCTCGGGATGCAGCGTCGCTTCGCCATGCAATACCAGTTCGCGCAGGCTCTCGCCAATCGCCGTGCCGCCTGGTTCGCGTGTCACCGTGACGCGGATTCCACGCTCGCTCAGAAAGCGGGCGAGCCACTCCAGGTGCGTGCTCTTGCCGGCTCCGTCAATTCCTTCGAGCGTGATGAAGCGTCCGCGCATCAGCGTTTTCCCGATCGCTGATATTTTGTCACGGCGCGCTCATGCTCGGTCAACGTGCGGGAAAAGTGCGACGACCCGTCACCTCTGGACACAAAGTACAGCACATCGCTCCCTGCGGGATTGAGCGTCGCCGCGAGCGATGCCAGACCCGGCATAGCGATGGGCGTCGGCGGCAGGCCGCCACGCGTGTAGGTGTTGTAGGGTGTGTCGGCGACGAGATCGCGCTTGCGAAGATTGCCGTCGAATGTCTCCCCGAGCCCGTAGATCACAGTGGGGTCCGCTTGTAACAGCATGCCCTTGCGCAACCGGTTTACGAACACCGTGGCAACCAGTGGACGGTCTTCGCCTCGTCCGGTCTCCTTTTCCACGATCGAGGCCAGGATCAACGCCTCGTACGGCGTCGCCAGTGGCAGGCCGGATGCGCGGCCCTCCCACTGGCTGGCAAGGTGGTGTTGCATCAGTCGATGGGCCCGCCGCAAGACCGCGAGATCGATGGCGCCTTCGGTGAAATAGTACGTATCCGGAAAGAACCAGCCCTCAGGTGAAGTCTCGCTGATCGACAGCCGCTCCAGGATCTGCGCATCCTGCAATGCGGTGGTTTCATGCCTCACTTTAGGGTGCTCGTCGAGGAGCTTTCGCATCTGCCTGAACGTCGCTCCCTCGGTAAACGTGATCGCCATCAAGGTGACGTCACCTCGGGCGATTTTCTGCAACAGCGCGTAGGGCGTGAGCCCCGCCTTGAACTCGTAACTGCCCGCCTTGATCCTGTCGGCACGGCCGAGGATACGGCCGAGCAGGACGAACGCCGCCGGGCGGTGGAGCACACCCGCGTCAGCCATCTGCCGCGCCGCGCTCTTGAGACTGCTGCCCGACTTCAGACTGAACTGCACCGGTGCCGCACCAATGGGCAGCGGGCTTCTCGCGTAGTAGAACAGCGCGCCCGCAGCCAGGCCGCCTCCGAGCACGGCCGCACCGAGCGACAGGACCAGAACCTTCTTAATCATCTTTTTCCTCGAGCCACGCTTGCACACGCGTCATACCGGGACCCGGCCGCAGCGTCCGTCCCTCGATATCCCGAACGGCCCACGCCCCGATCACGCTGTTCACCAGTATCAGCTCCCGTGCCCCGAGCACACGGTCCAGGGTCAGCGGCTCGACGCGGCAGGTCACACCGTGCCCTGTCGCGGCCGCCAAAATGCGCTCGCGCGTTACGCCCGCTACACCGCACTTCGATAACTCCGGCGTCACGAGACCGTTTTCATCAACCATGAACAGATTGGTCATCGTTCCGCCGACCACGTTCCCTTCCGTATCGAGCATCAAACCCTCCGCCACCGCAGGATCGCTCCACTCCGAGCGCGCGATCACGTTCTCGAGGCGGTTGAGATGCTTGACCCCTGCGAGCCGTGGCTGGGCCGCGACTCGTGTGCGGCACACGTGGATGTGCACTCCGCCGCGGGCAAACTCTTCCGGATAGCGCAAGCGGGGGCTGGCCATGACGACGCGCGTCGGCACCGGGTTTTGCGGCGGCGCGAAGCCGCGCTCGCCGCTGCCCCGCGTCACAATGACTTTGACGATACACTCTCTTTGCGCAGCCGACACGCGTATCACCTCTTCGGCCAACACGGCTTCCACGGGACACGGCAAAGCCAGCGCCGCGCAGTCTTGCGCCAGCTTGCGGGATTGGAAACGCCAATTGTGCGCCCGGCCGTCCGTTACCAGAAAGGTACGGAACACGCCATCGCCATAAGCCAGTCCGCGGTCGGTCACGACGACTTGGTCGGTCGCCGCGCCGTTGACGAGAATCATTGGCTGAATGGGCCGCGGAGAGCGGCGTCAGATGTTCCGGAACACCAGGCTGCCGTTGGTGCCGCCGAATCCGAACGAGTTGGACAATACGACGTCAATCTTCATCTTACGTGCCGTGTTCGGGACGTAATCGAGGTCGCACTGCGGGTCCCGGTTGAACAGATTGATGGTCGGCGGCGCGACCTGATCGCGCACCGCCAGAACTGAAAACACGGACTCGACGCCACCGGCCGCGCCCAGAAGATGCCCGGTCATCGACTTGGTCGAGCTTATGGCAACCTTTTTCGCATGGTCGCCGAAGCAATTCTTGATCGCGATGGTCTCCGCCATGTCACCCAACGGCGTCGAGGTACCGTGCGCGTTGATGTAATCGATCTGGTCGAGATTGAGGCCGGCATTTTTGGCCGCGTTCGCCATACACCGCACCGCGCCGGCACCGTCCTCGCTGGGCGCTGTTATATGATTCGCGTCCGCGCTGACGCCGTAACCGGCCAGCTCACAGTAGATCCGCGCTCCACGTGCTTTTGCATGCTCGTACTCCTCGAGCAGCAGAACCCCCGCGCCCTCCCCCAGGACGAACCCGTCGCGGTCCTTGTCCCATGGCCGGCTGGCGGTCGCCGGATCGTCGTTGCGGGTGGACAGCGCCCGCGCCGCGCAAAATCCGCCGACTCCCAGCGCACAGATACAGGCTTCAGAGCCGCCCGCGACCATCACGTCCGCCTCGCCGTAGTCGATGTGACGGGCCGCTTCGCCGATCGAGTGATTGGCAGTGGTGCAGGCAGTTACCAGCGCGAGGTTCGGCCCCTTCAGGCCATACATGATCGAAAGCTGACCGGAGATGAGATTGATGATCGACCCCGGCACGAAGAAGGGGGAGATCTTCCGGGGTCCGCCGGCAAGCAGCGCATTATGCGTATCCTCGATCATCGGTAACCCACCGATTCCCGAGCCAATGCAGACTCCGACCATTTCCCGATTCTCGCGGTCAAGATCGAGACCGGAATCCTTCAAGGCCTCGACGGCAGCGGCGAGACCGTAATGGATGAACGTGTCGAAACGGCGGATTTCCTTGGCAGATATATAGCGGGTTGGGTCGAACCCCTTCACCTCGCCCGCGATGTTGGAGGCGTAAGCGGAGGCGTCAAAACGGGTGATGCGCGCAATTCCGGATTTCCCGGCAACGATGTTCGACCAGGCTTCGGGGACCCCGATTCCGACCGGTGAAACGATGCCGAGCCCGGTGACGACGACTCTGCGTCTGGACAATTTGACTCCGGACCGAAACGGGGTCTCAGCCCTTGGAATGGGCCTTGATGTAATCGACCGCCTGCTGAACGGTCCCGATCTTCTCGGCCTCCTCGTCAGGAATCTCGGTCTCGAACTCCTCTTCCAGCGCCATCACAAGTTCCACGGTGTCGAGAGAGTCCGCGCCGAGATCGTTCACGAACGAGGACTCGTTCTTGACATCTGCCTCATTGACGCCTAGCTGCTCGGCAACAATCTTCTTGACGCGTTGCTCGAAATTTTCCATTCAAATCCCCTTTCTTTCGGATCTGTCGTGTTCTCAATATTGAACCAAAATCCGCCTGAAATCCGTTGCGGCTCTGGCGTGGGAATTCTGGGCCGTTATTCTACCAGATTAGGCCTCTGCAAAAAGTGTTTTGAATTCAAGGGTTGAAGTCCTATTCCATATGCATGCCGCCGTTCACGTGCAGGGTACAGCCGGTGATGTAGGCAGCGCCCGGCGATGCGAAAAACAGCGCGGCCGCTGCGATGTCCCCGGGCTCGCCCAGACGCCCGAGAGGTATCTGCTTGATGAGCGCCTCGCGCTGTTCCCCCGGCAGCGCGCGGGTCATGTCCGTATCGATGAATCCCGGTGCAATGCAATTGACGGTGACATTGCGGCTGCCCACTTCGCGCGCGAGCGACTTGGAAAAGCCAATGATCCCCGCTTTAGCCGCAGCGTAATTGGTCTGCCCCGCATTACCGGTTACGCCAACAATGGAGGTGATATTGATTATCCGACCGAAGCGAGCTTTGATCATGGCGCGCAACACCAGCTTCGAGACGCGATACACCGACTTTAGATCGGTCGCCATGATCTCGTCCCAATCCTCGTCCTTCATGCGTAGCAGGAGGTTGTCACGCGTGACCCCGGCGTTGTTCACCACAATGGCGATATCGCCGAACTGTTGTTGTGCGTGCCCGACGACGGACTCGACACTCGCGGCGTCGTTGACGTTCATGACAACGCCCTCGCCCTTGACGCCTGCCGCCGTGAAGTCGCGGGAGAGACCCTCAGCCCCCGCGACAGAGGTCGAAGTTCCGATCACTGCGGCACCCTGCTTGCCGAGCTCCAGCGCAACCGCTTTGCCGATACCGCGCGAGGCGCCGGTGACCAGCGCAACCTTGCCCTCTAGGATACTCATTTGAGCGTTTGCAGGATCTGATCCAACGAGTCCGGATCGCCGATCGAGTCGCCCTGTAGCGTGCTATCGATGCGGCAGGCCAAACCGGCAAGCACCCTGCCTGGGCCACACTCCACCACATGAACAACGCCCGCCGCTGCAATGAAACGAATCACCTCGACCCAGCGTACGGGACTGCAGGCTTGGCGCGCTAGCGCATCCTTAATACGTTTCGGCTCGCTCTCCGTCATCACGTCCACGTTGTTGACGACCGCGATGCGGGGCGCGCCAAAGTTGACCCGCCCCAAATAGTCGGCCAGACGCTCGCCCGCGGGCTTGAGCAGCGACGAATGAAACGGGGCGCTCACCGGCAACATGACGGCGCGTTTTGCGCCTGCGGCCCTCGCCGCAGCCGCGCCGCGCTCCACGGCAGCTTTGTGCCCGGCGATCGCCACTTGGCTCGGGGCGTTGAAATTGACGGGCTCGACGACCTGCCCTTGCGCTGCTTCTTCACAGGCTGCCCGTACCGCGTCGTCGTCGAGACCCATAATAGCGGCCATCGCGCCCTCGCCCAATGGCACTGCCTCCTGCATCGCCTGCGCGCGGAAACGAACTAGCGGCAGGGCGTCGGCAAAGGTAACGACGCCCGCCGCGACCAGCGCCGTGTATTCTCCCAAGCTGTGTCCCGCGACGAGCTCGGGCTCGGCTCCGCCCGCTTCACGCCAGGCCCGGTACATCGCGTAGCCGGCAGTTAGCATCACGGGTTGCGTATTCACGGTGGCATTGAGGTCCGAACCAGGACCTTCGTCCACGAGTTTCCAAAGATCCTGCTTGAGCACCTCGGATGCTTCGGCAAAAACGTCGCGCACCACTTTCGAATCGGCGAACGCCGCCATCATGCCCACCGATTGCGACCCCTGTCCCGGAAAGACGAGCGCGAATTTCATGCAGTCACCAGCGCACCAGTATCGCACCCCAGGTAAATCCGCCACCCACGCCTTCCAGCAGCAGGTGCTGGCCCGCGCGAATGCGGCCATCACGAACCGCCTCGTCTAGTGCAAGAGGAATCGAGGCGGCAGAGGTGTTGGCGTGCCGATCGACGGTCACCACGACCTTTTCCATGCTTATTCCTAATTTTCTGGTGGTCGCCTGGATAATGCGAATATTAGCCTGGTGCGGAACGAGCCAGTCGAGATCCGATGCTTCGAGTTGGTTCGCGGCCAGCGCTTCCTCTGCAACCTCGTTGAGCACCTTGACGGCGAACTTGAACACGGACTGACCGTCCATGTGCACAAATGGGCGGCCCGATACCTGTCCCCTGGATACCGTCCCGGGAACCGACAGCATGTTCACGTGTGCTCCGTCCGCATGGAGGTGGCTCGAAATGATTCCCGGTGTCTCACTTCTTTGCAGCACAACGGCGCCAGCGCCATCGCCGAACAGCACACACGTTCCCCGGTCGTTCCAATCGAGAATACGCGAATAGATCTCCGCTCCGACGACGAGCGCATTCCGGTATTGTCCAGACCAGATGAACTGGTCGGCTGTCGCGAGCCCGTAAACGAAGCCGCTGCACACCGCCTGCATGTCAAACGCCGGGCAATTCCTTGCCCCAAGCTTCGCCTGAAGAATGCACGCCGTGCTGGGAAATACCATGTCGGGCGTGGTGGTCGCCACCACGATTAGATCGAGGTCGGCAGCATCAATCCCGGCCGCCGCAAGCGCTCTGCGTGATGCTGCGAGAGCAAGGTCGCTGGTCTGTTCGTCGTCCGCCGCGATGTGGCGCTGGCGAATCCCGGTACGCGCGTGGATCCACTCGTCGGAGGTGTCCACCGTTTTTTCGAGGTCCTGATTGGTGAGGATCTTGGCGGGCAGGTACGCGCCGGTACCGATAATCCTGGAGTAACTGTCCCTCATGCCGCGCTCTTGTGCATCGCGGCCATGCGCTCGGCGATGTGGCCCAGAACGCCGCCGCGCGCCTCGGCCACCGCGCGGTCGATTGCATGCTCAAAGGCAAATACGTCAGCCGACCCGTGGCTCTTGATCACAATTCCACGCAGACCGAGCAAGCTCGCCCCGTTGTAGCGCCGGTGGTCGACACGGCGCTTGAAGGCATTGATCACGGGTAATGCTACAACCCCCGCCAGCCGGCTCAACCAGCCGCGGTTAAACTCCTCCCTCAGATAGGTTCCCAGCATCTGCGCGAGACCTTCCGAGGTTTTCAACGCAACATTGCCGACGAACCCGTCGCACACCACGACGTCCGTCGTGCCCTTGTAGATGTCGTCGCCCTCCACATAGCCGTGGAAGTTGAGGCCGCTTGCGCGCATCAGCTCGGCGGCGCCCTTGACCAGGTCGTTGCCCTTGATGTCCTCGGCGCCGATATTGAGCAGCCCTACGGTCGGGCGCTCCCTGCCTTCGACCGAGCTGACGAGCTCCGAGCACATGATCCCGAATTGCAACAGATGCTCGGGCGTGCAGTCGACGTTGGCGCCGAGATCGAGCACGTAGGCATGCCCTTTGAGCGTCGGAAGGATGCCGGCGATTGCTGGCCGGTCGATGCCCGGCAGCATCTTCAACACAAACCGTGAGATCGCCATCAGCGCGCCGGTGTTGCCGGCACTGACGCAGGCTGCCGCGAGCCCCTCCTCGACGAGGTTCGCCGCAACCCGCATCGATGAGTCCTTCTTGCTTCGCAGAGCAGTGGCCGGCGCCTCGTCCATGCCAATTATCTCGCTTGCGTGCGTAACTTTGAGCCGGTCGTCTGGAGTCGCCCCCAGGCGCCCCAACTCCCGTTCCACCACGTCACGCTGTCCGACGAGAATGACCGAGAGCGCAGAGTCACGGCGCATGACGTTTACCGCCGCCGGCACAGTGACGTGGGCCCCGTGATCGCCACCCATGCAATCGATGGCGACCGTCACTTGCATCCGTAGTTCTCCGCGTCGGCGCCCACCGACTTCTTCAGTACGCGGCGCGCCGGTCTAGGTCGCATTGGCTTGACCAAAGGCCAACGCTCAATCGCCTTTGGTCTTCATGACCTTCTTGCCGCGGTAGTAGCCATTCGGGCTGATGTGATGACGCAGGTGCACCTCACCCGTGGTGGGCTCAACCGCCAGCGGCGGGTTCGACAGCCCGTCGTGCGCGCGGCGCGTGCCTCGCTTGGACGGTGACTTCTTGTTCTGCTGAACTGCCATGACATGACTCCTTGTGATTCAATCAATGATGATCTTTTTTTAGCGCGGCCAGCTTCGCAAACTGCAATGCCGCGCCATCGTCCTGATTCCTTGCCCCACCCTGCTCGCACTGCCCTTCCGCGTGCCGCGGCGCATACGGCAGGCTGAGGATGATCTCGTCCTCGATCAGCGCCGCCACATCCAGCTCGGAACTCGCCACGATCCAATCGGCTTCCATCTCGTCGAGTTCCTCCGATTCGGCCTCGGCCTGACTTACCAGCAGCAGAGTATTGCTCAGCCGCAGGGGATAATCGAGCTGTCCGAGACAGCGCTGGCAGCGGAGATGCAGCGCGCCAGTAACATCCACCCTGAGAGTCGGTCTGCGCTGCCCGTCCTTGCCACCCCGCACGACCACATCCACCTGCCCCAGCGCGTCGTGCAGGCTGTCCTGCAAGCGCAACAGACCCGGCACCGGCAGGTTGCCGTGGAGGGTTTGTTCCGTCCGCGCAAACTCCAGACTATCGATGACAGCCTGTGCGAACATAAGCGGCGCATGATAGTATTTTTGCGCTGCTCTGTCAAAGAGAATTCAGCGAAAACCTCAGATTTGGCAGAGACTTAGAGCGCCCTAGTCCGTGAATTCCCTACCGCTTGTGCTGGCCTCGACATCGCGCTACCGGCGCGAGTTGCTCGCGCGTCTGCGCGTGCCGTTCGAGGTGCGCGCCCCGGGCGTTGACGAAACCGCGCTGCCTGGAGAAGCGGCGCGGGACACCGCGCTGCGGCTGGCGCAATTGAAGGCCCGTGCCGTAGCGCCGTCGTGCGCGGGAGCCCTGGTGATCGCGTCGGATCAAGTCGCTGCTCTCGGTGGCGAATGCCTCGGCAAACCGGGGAGCCACGAGAAGGCCGTGGCGCAGCTCAAGGCGATGCGTGGAAAATGCGTCACGTTCCACACCGCCCTCGCGCTACTCAATACCGCAACGGATGCGCTGCAGCTCGTCGAAGTTCCCACAGCCGTTTATTTCCGCGACTGCAGCGATGAAGAGATCGAACGTTACCTGACGGCGGAGCGGCCTTATGACTGCACCGGAAGCGCCAAGATCGAAGGGCTGGGAATAGCCCTCGTGGAACGGATGGTTAGCGATGATCCAAGCGCGCTCGTGGGGCTGCCGCTCATGCAACTCACTGCCATGCTGAAAAACGAAGGCGTTTCGATTCTCTGATCAACCCACGATGATGGAAGAAGCAGCCGCCCGAGCTCGACCGGCGGCCCGTGGGATTTCTGGTGTATCGCGGAAGGCCCTAGCAGCCTGTCGAACTTATTAGGAGTTTATCGAGGCTAAGTCCGACAAACTCCTAGCGTAGCGTAAGGTCGCCGGCGAGCCCGAGCCGTGCGAGCGCTTCGCCCATCCCGGCGCCAAACCTTTTCGCCAGCCGTTCCGCCACATTCTCGCGGGGCGTAAAGTCGACGATTTCCTCGGCCTTGATCACCTCACGCGCCACGTAATCGACCCCACCGAGCTCGTCCGCGAGCCCCAATTCGATACTCTTCTGCCCAACCCAGAGCAAGCCGGAGAACATCTCGGGTGTCTCCTTAAGCCGCTCGCCCCGTCCTTGCCTCACGATAGTGATGAACTGCTGGTGAATCTGGTCGAGCATCTGTTCCGCGTGGGCCCGTTGCGATTCCAGTATGGGCGAGAATGGATCCAGGAAACCCTTGTTCTCTCCCGCCGCGAGGAGCCGCCGCTCGACGCCAAGCTTTTCCATGGTGCCGGTAAAACCAAAACCGTCCATCAGCACCCCGATCGAACCGATGATGCTCGCCTTATCGACGTAAATGCGTTCTGCGGCTACTGCCACATAGTAGCCGCCCGAGGCACAGATATCCTCGACCACCGCATAAATCGGGATCTTGGGATATTTTGCGCGCAGCCTGCGGATTTCGTCGTTGATATGTCCGGCCTGGACGGGGCTGCCGCCGGGACTGTTGATGCGCAGGATCACGCCTTGCGTGCGTTTGTCCTCGAAAGCGTCCTGTAGACCGATCAACACGTTGTCGGCGCTCGCCGGTTTGTCCGACGCAATCACGCCCCGCAACTCGACCATGGCGGTGTGCTTTTCGGGCGCCGTCGCCCTCTTGCCAAACCAGCCCAGGCCGATGAATAGCAGCACGAACAAGTAAATGAAAATGAGCACCTTGAAAAAGATGCCCCAATAACGCGCACGCCGCTGCTCGGTGATCGCGGCCAGCGCAACTTTTTCGACAACTCCACGTTCCCAGTTCTCGCCCGAACCACCCTGACCCAGCTCAGCCATGACCGTCACCTCCAAGCCAACTCATCGATTGCGCAGTATAACGTGGCTCGAATGCGCCACTCATCCCGCCGTGAGAACGGGACGGCCAGTGCGCGGCATTCATGCATGCTGCATCAGCCACTGCCGCAACTCCGTCAGATTGTCCACGCAAGCGACCGGCTCGTAGGAAAGCAATACGTTCCGCGGGTGCGCGCCATAGGCCGCCGCAATGCGTGCCACGCCCGCAGCACGCGCCATTTCCATGTCGTGAGTCGTATCCCCGATCATGAGCGCTTGGTTACTGGTGACTCCGAGCTCCGCGAAGAGCGCCCCGAGCATCCCGGGATCCGGCTTGGAGTGTCCCTCGTCCGCGCAGCGAGAAGCATGAAAAAGCGCTTTCAGGCCCGTGTTCTCGAGCACGCGATCGAGCCCGCGCCGGCCCTTGCCTGTTGCCACCGCCAGCAAGAATCCCGCCTCGCGCAATGCTGCGACGAGCTCTGCAGCGCCCGGGAAAAGCGCGGTGTCGGCGTCCCGCTGCAGGTAATGAAACCGGTAGCGCTCCACGATTCTCGGGTAATCGGCGGGATCGATCTCCGGCAGGATATGGCCCAATGCATCGTTGAGGCCCAACCCGATGATGTAGCGCGCCTGCTCGTCGCTCGGCACCGGCACGTAGAGATCAGCGCACGCCGATTGGAGCGCACCGACAATGGCCCCAGCCGAGTCCATCAGCGTGCCATCCCAGTCGAAGACCAGAAGCTCAAAGCGCCGCGGCATGGACGACTTCCTTGGCGTCGAGCGCGGCAAGAAATTCCTTCAGGTCTGCTGTCAGCGATGCCTCGAGCACCAGCGGCGCGCCGGTCGTGGGATGGGCGAGGATCGTCCGATGGGCGTGCAGGAACATCCGCTTCAGGCCCTCCCGGGCCAATGCTTTGTTGAGGGCGAAGTCGCCGTACTTGTCATCGCCAGCGATGGGGAATCCAAGATGAGCGAGGTGGACCCGGATCTGATGCGTGCGACCGGTCTTCAGTTCCGCCTCGAGCAGGCTGTATCCCCGCCAGCGACGCTGCAGGCGGAAGACCGTATGAGCCGGCACTCCGCTCTCGCTCACACGCACGCGCCGCTCCCCGGAGGCCAGCACACGCTTGTCGAGGGGCAATTTCACGCTGCGCCGCGCATCGCTCCACGCGCCCTTCACCAGCACCAGATAGAACTTCCGCACCCTCCCCTCGCGCAGCTCCCGGTGAACGGCCGTCAACGCCGGGCGCCGCTTCGCAAGCATGAGCACGCCCGATGTCTCGCGATCGAGCCGGTGTGCGAGCTCGAGAAACGGCGCAGGTGCGCGTTCGAGGCGCAACTGCTCCACGATCCCGTGGCTCACGCCGCTGCCGCCATGCACCGCCACGCCCGCCGGCTTGTCGATGACCAACAGGCCTTCATCCTCGTAAAGGATATTCGCTTGCAGCCGACGGGCCGGTGGCCGCTGAGTGTCGGCCGCACGCCGCGCCGTTCGGATCGGCGGCACCCGCACCCGGTCGCCCTCTGCCAATCGGTAATCGGGCCCCACCCGCCCACTGTTCACCCGGACCTCACCGCTGCGCAGAATGCGGTAGATGTGGCTCTTGGGCACGCCCTTGAGCCGCTTCGTCAGGTAGTTGTCCACGCGCTGCCCAGCCGAGTCGGCCTCAACGCGAAGCCAAGTCGCGGCAGCTTTACTTAACTCTTTCATTTGCCTATACTATTCATTGCATGCTGTGTGGCGCCTTACAGGGGAATTCGTGTGAGCGTATTCTTACCGGGCACCAGACCAGGTCAAGCAACCGCAGCGCCGAATGCGCTCGGGAATGCAAAACGGGCGGCGTGCATGGGTTCGGTCGTGCAACCAGCGGGCGCGGCAAGGAAGTAACAAGCGCGCGCCGTGGCGACCGTCCGAAATGGAATGGTTAATGTCGCTCACCAAACGAAGTAGCGATAGTAGACGAATTGCGCGCTCAAAGCACTGATACAAAAATTTTCGAATTCGGCGCAGGCGCCGGGTTCACAATTCGGCAAACTGCACGAGACATCCGGATAACGCTTGTTCCCCATGCTCATGCCACGCCGTTGATTCGATCGGCGCCCCCGCCTGAGGGCGGGTGGTGATGTTTGCCCATCCCGTGTTGTTGAGCGCGGGAGAAGACAATAATGAAACGCATGTTGTTTAACGCGACGCAGGCGGAAGAGCTGCGCGTCGCGATCGTCGATGGCCAGAAGCTCGTCGACCTCGACATCGAAACCCCCGCCAAGGAACAGCGCAAGAGCAACATCTACAAGGGGGTCATCACCCGCATCGAACCCAGCCTGGAAGCGGCATTCGTGGAATACGGTGCCGAGCGCCACGGGTTCCTTCCCTTCAAGGAAGTCACGCGGGCCTACTTTCGGAGCGGCGTGGACGTGGGGCGCGCCCGAATCCAGGATGCGCTCAAGGAAGGTCAGGAGCTTATCGTCCAGGTGGACAAGGACGAACGCGGCAACAAAGGCGCAGCGCTTACCACCTTTATCAGTCTCGCGGGGCGCTACATCGTTCTGATGCCGAACAACCCGCGCGGCGGCGGAGTCTCGCGCCGCGTCGAAGGCGAGGATCGAAACGAGCTCCGGGACATCATCGATCAGCTTCCGGTGCCCCAGGGCATGAGTGTCATCGGCCGAACGGCGGCCATCGGCCGCAACGCCGAGGAGCTCGGCTGGGACCTCAACTACCTGCTTCAGCTTTGGCGCGCGATCGAGGACGCCGCCAAACTGCAAAATGGCGCCTTCCTCATCTACCAGGAATCGAGCCTGGTGATTCGAGCCATCCGGGACTACTTCCACCAGGACATCGGCGAGATCCTGATCGACACTGAGAGCGTCTGCGAGCAGGCGCAACAGTTCATGGGGCACGTGATGCCGCAGAACGTGAGCCGGATCAAGCTCTATCGGGACGATGTTCCCCTTTTCTCCCGCTTCCAGATCGAGCACCAGATCGAGACCGCGTATTCACGATCGGTGTCGATGCCGTCGGGCGGCGCCGTGGTGTTCGACCATACCGAAGCGCTGGTTTCGATCGACGTCAATTCGGCGCGCGCGACACGCGGCGCCGACATCGAGGAGACCGCCTTCAACACCAACCTCGAAGCATCGGATGAGATCGCACGGCAGCTGCGTCTGCGCGACCTGGGCGGCCTCATCGTGATCGACTTCATCGACATGGAGAGTGGCCGCAACCAGCGCGAAGTGGAGACCCGTCTGCGCGACGCGTTGCGCTACGACCGGGCACGCGTGCAGATGGGCAAAATTTCCCGCTTCGGGCTCATGGAGCTGTCACGCCAGCGGCTACGCCCCTCGCTCGGCGAGACCGCGCACAACCCGTGCCCGCGATGTCACGGAACGGGCCATATCCGCGGCACGGAATCGACCGCCTTGCACATCCTGCGAATCGTGCAGGAAGAAGCGATGAAAGATAACACCGCGTCGGTGAATGCGCAGGTGCCGGTGGACGTCGCGACGTTTCTGTTGAACGAAAAACGCGTGGATCTCCAGATGGCTGAGGCACGCCACCGCGTGTCGGTCATGGTCATTCCAAACGCGCATCTCGAGACACCCAACTACAGCGTCGTGCGATTGCGCCACGACGATCTGAATCGGGCTGAGCCGCTGGCAGCAAGCTACAACTTGGTCGACGTCCCCGCCGAGCAGGAAAAACCGGTCGTCGGCGCAGCCGAACCGGCCACGCCGCGCCAGGAAGCGGCGGTGAAGGGCGTGACTCCGCAGCAACCGGCGCCGACCCCGGTCGCGCGTGAAGCCAGACCCGTGCAGCCCTCGGCGCAGACAGGCGCCCCCGGGCGCGACTCGATCATCGGGAAGCTCGTCGGCTTCTTCAGGCGCAAGCCTGCCGCCGCTTCAGTAGCGCAGCCCGCTGCCGGGGCGCCTGCTTCCCGCCCCGACCACGGCCCGCGCCGCGGCCGCCACGAACGCGGGGAGCGGGAAGGTGGGCGGCGCGACCGCGATCCGGCACGTTTCGAGAAGCCCGGCGGCCAGCGCCAACAGCGCTCCCAAGGACAACAGCCCCAAGGGCAGCGCGACGGTGGCCGTCACCGTCACGAACAGCGGCCCCAGGAAGGTGGCCAGCAGCAACGTCAGCGGCCGCCCCAACGCGAGCGTGCCCCTGCGGACGCCGCCGGTGGCCCGCCGGTTACGCAAACGCCACCGTCCGCACACGAACCCGGCGAACAGCGCGAGGGACGCGGCCGTCGGCGCCGCAGAGGCCGCGGTCGCCACGAGCAGCGCGAGGAGACTGAAGCCGCCGGCGCCCGACGCCCGCAGGAGCTGCACGAGGCACCGGCGCTGCAACCGGCAACCCATATCGAGGAGATCACGGCAGCCGCAATCGCGGCAGCCGCTGCCGTGCCGCAAGTCGAACCCGAGTCTGCCGGCCCGATTGAAGTGAGTGCACTGGAGGCGCCCCACCACCTGACTGCGCACGAGACCGTCGCATTTGAGGCAGAACCTCTCAGGCCGGTGCCGCACTTCGAGACCCCGGCACCAGAAGAACCCGCGCCGGTCGCGACGCCGGCACCGTTTGAGGTGCGTCCGGCCGAGACTCCCGCTGCTAGGCGCGAAGAGATTTTAGCGTCATTCGCGCCGCCCACAATCGAGTTGCCTTCGGACCTGCAGCAGGTGGAGTCTAACCCGGAGAAGGTTCGCGTCGCCGAGCAGCAGGAGCCCGAGGATGAAGCGCCGCGTCCCCGGCGAGTGCGCACGACCCTGCCCTCTGTGGACGACGAGCCCTTGGTGCAGGTAGAAACCGGAGAGCCGTCCGCGCCCGCGGAAGAGAACGTGATAACCGCTCCCCCGCGCTAAGGCGGGAGTTGCTGACGGAGGTGGCGCAGGAGCGCCTGCGCCGCCTCTTCCACCATATCCAGCACCCTCTCGAAACCCTGGGCGCCGCCGTAGTACGGATCGGGCACTTCGCGCAGGGCCGGATCCGCGTGGAATTCCATGAACAGCTTCAGCTTGTGCGCGTGCTCCTGCGGACACAGACCGGCGAGCAGGCGCAAATTCGTTTCATCCATCGCCAGCACGCAGTCAAACTCGCTGAAGTCGCGGCGGGTTACCTGCCGCCCGCGCAAACCGCTGATGTCGTATCCGCGCCGCTCGACGGTTCGTTGCGCACGCGCGTCGGGCGGCTCGCCGACGTGGTAATCATGCGTGCCGGCCGAATCGGACGCGATATCGTCCGAGAGCCCTGCTTCCGCAACGCGACGCTTGAACACGCCCTCGGCCATCGGTGAGCGACAGATATTGCCCATGCATACGAACAGCACACGCATACGCCGGTTCCGGTTACCGGTCCGCAAATCGTCGATACACGCTCACGGCGGTCATGACTCGGGCCAGATGCGCTGCCCGACGCTGGGAGACCCCGGGGCATGAATCGTGTAGTTGATGATCTTGTGGGTCCAGACGGTCTTGTCGAGCCCGAGTGACTCGTGATGTTGGAAGTGCTCCCGCCGCGCGTCGAGCGACGTAAATTCGTACAAGACGGAGTGCTTCGCCCATCCCGCAACCGATAGAAGCTTGCGCGTCGCGATGCAACCCGGCATGCGGGCCATCGCCGGGAGACGGTATTGCGCGTACCACGCCGCCAGATCGAACTCGTCTGCGATGGTCTTGGTCCGGAAGCTGCCCATTTGTATGGCTGGCCCCGGCGTGCCCGAGGGTACTTTCTGATCGTATTCCGGCCCATTGATCCGCGCCTCTTCCGCAAAGACGCACGGCCGGGCTCCGATCCATCGTGACTTCATCTTCCGTGTTTGCGCATCTCCCTCGATTTCGGTTTCGGCGCGAACCGGTTTGAAAAAAGTGTGAGGTGAACCCGCACCGACGAGCAGCAAATAATCCTTACCGTCTCCAACCTCCGCCTCCTCCGCGCGCGCAAAACGGTCCGCGGCATCGCCGTAGAGGCTCGCGCCGCCCCCGGTCACTTTGTAATGCGCTGCCCAAAGCCGCCCCGGCAACTGCAACATCGCCGGCAAATATATCTGATGAAGCCAGCTCAAGTAGCTGTCTGCTTCCTGTTCCGGCAAGTCGTACCAGATCGCCTTGATTCCCTGATCCATAGGTGCCCGTCTCCCGAGAACGCCGCAAGTCACGAATACTAGAGCCGTGCCGTCGACGCGTCCAGACCGCGGGTATGCCCCGCTGCTTGCTTAAATCGAAATCGTCAAGCAAACTCCGACCGTAAAAAAGCGCATCTCCGTAAGGCAGTTTGTCCCCGTTCAGCGAATCCCGAATTGACGACAGAACAACAGTGGAAGAGTCTCCCATCGGGCAAGAAGGTCCCGCGGCGGCGCGCCTCGAGCTCGGCATTGCGATTCTGATCGCCCTCGGCGCCGGATATCTCGCGGTGGCGATGCCGACTTTCGTAGACGAAGGCGGCATCCAGCAAGCCCAGGATTTCCTCCGCCTGTCTCCGGTATTTTTCCCTCGGCTGTCTTTTGGACTGACCAGCCTGATCAGCATCATCCTCGTTATCCGGATCATGAAGACGTTGCCCGGCAGGGAAACACGCACGCTCACCCTCGACGGAAAGAAGTACCTGAACGTTCTGATCATGTCCGTGCTGATCGTCATCTACGCGCTGATGCTCCCGTTCTTTGGCTACGGTTTCGCGACCTTGCTGGCCGTGGCCGTGACAACCTATTTTTTGGGGATGCGCGCCTGGTTGCCACTGCTGGCCTTCAGTTTAGTGACGCCCGTGTTGACCCGTTTCATCTTCGAGCGGCTGCTCGCAATCTCCCTCCCCCTTTCTCGCTACGACCCTCTCGCCGAGTTCGAGCAGGAGCTGATGGGGTTCCTGGCCGGCATTTTCTTCTAGGGCTGATCACCGCTCACCATGTTCGACGCATTTCTGCAGGGATTCTCGCTTCTCCTGAGAATTGATACCTACGTCTACATTACCATCGGCCTGACGATCGGCATGTTTGTGGGCGCCATGCCGGGGCTAACGACGACCCTGGCGGTGGCTGTGCTGTTACCGATTTCGTTCAAGCTTGAGCCCATGGTGGGCATCCCTTTCCTCATCGGTATCACCAAAGGGGGGATCTTCGGTGGCAGCATCTCGGCGATACTGGTGGGAATTCCCGGCACGGGAGCGTCCATCGCGACGACGTTCGATGGCCCGTCGCTGACCCGGCAGGGCAAAGGCCGCAAGGCGCTCGAAATGGCGCTCGTTTCTTCAGTCTCTGGCGACCTGATCTCCGACATCATCACCATCAGCCTGATCGGGCCCATCGCACTGCTGACGCTGCTCATTGGGCCGCCCGAGGTCTTTGCCATCATCATCTTCTCGCTGATATTGATTTCCAGTGTGTCGAGCGAATCCGGGATCAAGGGCGGCATTGCCGCTTTCCTCGGCCTTGGACTTGGCTTCATCGGCACCGATGCCACGACTGGCGCGACCCGCCTGACGTTTGGCCTCGACGCTCTCAATGGCGGCATACCGCTGATCCCGCTGATTATCGGCGTGTTTGCCATTCCTGAAATACTCGCCGCAGTCGAATCACGGGCTGCCCGCTTCATCGACGAGCACGTCGACATGAGCAAGGTGGGCGAGCGTTTGCGCTGGCACGAGTTGCGCGGCTCGATTCGCACGATCCTTCGATCCACTTTAATTGGCACCGGTATCGGCGTCGTGCCCGGCGTCGGCCAGGTGGTTGCCGCATTCGTGGGCTACAGCGCGGCCAAGCGCGCTTCCAAGCATCCCGAGACATTCGGCAAGGGCGAGCTCGACGGCATCGCCGGACCGGAAGCGGCCAACAACGCGGTCAACGGCCCCACGCTCGTACCGCTGCTGACACTCGGCATTCCCGGCGACAATATTACGGCCATCCTTCTGGGGGCGTTTGTCGCGCACGGGATGCGACCAGGCCCGCAGATCTTCCAGGAGCAGGGCCCGTTGATGTACGCCCTGCTCCTGAGCTTTGTTATCGCCAACGTGATCTTTCTGTTTCTGGGGTTCTTCCTGATCAAGCCCTTTGCGCAGGCGATGCAGATGAAAAAGGCCTACCTGCTGCCATTGATCCTGGCGCTGGCCTTCGTCGGCGCGCTCTCGACGGGTGACACCTCGGACATCGGCATCATGGTGGCCGTTGGCCTCTGTTCCTATATCCTGCGCAAGGCCAACTTCGATCTGGCGCCGCTCGTCATTTCCTTCGTTCTGGCGGAGCCCATCGAATACACGCTCAGCCAGTCGCTGCTGTATGCACACGGGTCGCCCTTCGACTACTTTTTCATCGGACGTCCAATCGCTTCGTTCTTCCTGGTTGCGGGCGTGATATGGATCATCTGGATGACGGTGCGCAACATGATCCGTGGGCGCACGAGCAAAAGCGCGCCTGGCTGAGACAGGGAGCAACGCCCGCGCTCGGCTGAAAAGCCGTTTCAGGGAAAGTAGGCAGATTCCGCATTGTGTTCTATCATGGAGCAAGCTCTGGCAAGAAATACCACGAAGTTGCAGGGCAATCTGTTTATCACCACGAGGAGACCGATCATGAGAACGCCTTTTTCGAGAGCCGTCACGGCGGTATCACTGCTGCTCTTGGCGGTGTCCGGTTCGCTGTTTGCCGCGTCGTTCCCGGACCGCCCGATTACCCTGGTTATTCCCCTCAGCCCGGGCGGTAGCCATGATCTGCACGCACGGGGAATCACCCCGGACCTGGGCAAGATTCTGGGCCAGCCGGTCGTGGTGAAGTTTCTGCCCGGCGGCGCTGGAATGAAGGGAACCGGGTTCGTCGCCGAAGCCAAACCCGACGGCTATACGATCCTCTTTACCCACAACTACTTTGACCAAATGGTTCCGCAGACACGGAAGGTGCCATTCGACGCGTTGAAGAGTTTCCACACGCTGGGCAGGATTAATTACTCTCAGCCCATGTTCATCACCTGGCCGGGCACGAAACTGAAGACGCTGAAAGACGTAGTTGCGCGTGCCAAGGCGGATCCGGGCAGGATGACCTTCGGGCATAGTGGTGTCTGGAGCGTGATGTACACGCCGATGATGCAATTCGTTCAGGCGGCACACATCAAGGTGAATCTCATCCCGCACAAGGGCGGCGGCCCGACGTTGAAAGCAGTTCTGGCGCATCAGGACGATGTCGGCGGCGTGTTCGCGACCCAATCGCGGCCTCACTTCAAGGCCGGCAAGATAGTCCCCCTCGTTGTCGTGGGTGAAAAGCGCCTTGTGGGCGATCCCGATTTCGGAAACGTCCCGTCGATGACCGAGCTCGGTTATCCGACGGTAACGTCCACGATGGATCGCATCTTCATGGCGCCGGCGGGAATGCCACCGGATCGCCTGAACAAGCTTCGGTCGGCTTTCGACCAGCTCGTCAAGCAGCAGGCCGTAAAGGATTTCATCCAGAACCTGGGCGACGGAATCAAGTACATGAACGGCTCGGACTACGACGCCCTCCGTCCCGCGAAATACGAGACGTTTACCGAGTTGATCAAGACCATGACCGCCAAGTAGACGGCAGACTATTTCCTTGGACGCCCGGGAATTTTTCCCGGGCGTTTTTCTTTCTGCGTTGGTGATTGCGGCTTCAGGCCGCTTCGATGAACAGGCGCTCCTTCAGCCCCTTCAGCCGGTCCCGCAGCTCGGCAGCACGCTCGAACTCGAGATTGCGGGCTGCCTCGAGCATCTCTTTCTCGATGCGTTTCAACTCACGGGTGAGATCCTTTTCGCTCATCGCATCGTAGCGCGCCTGGTTCTGGGCCGCCTTGAGTTGGCTGCGCGCCGCCTCGTGATCGTAGACGCCCTCGATGATGTCCTTCACGCGTTTGGAGACCCCTATCGGTGTGATGCCATGCGCCGCATTGTAGGCGGTCTGCTTCGTGCGGCGGCGCTCGGTCTCGTCGATTGCCCGCCGCATCGAGTTGGTGACCACATCCCCGTAAAGGATTGCCGTGCCATTGATGTGGCGGGCCGCGCGCCCGATGGTCTGGATCAGCGATCGCTCGGAGCGCAGAAAACCTTCCTTGTCCGCGTCGAGAATCGCCACCAGGGACACTTCGGGAATGTCGAGCCCCTCGCGCAGCAAGTTGATCCCGACCAGAACATCGAACTCGCCGAGGCGCAGATCGCGGATGATTTCGACCCGCTCCACCGTCTCGATATCGGAATGCAGATAGCGCACCTTGATTCCGTGTTCGGCAAGATATTCGGTGAGGTCCTCCGACATGCGCTTCGTGAGCGTAGTCACGAGGACCCGCTCCCCCTTTTTCACGCGCTCGTTGATCCCCGAGAGCAGGTCGTCGACCTGAGTCGCGGCGGGGCGGACCTCGAGATGCGGATCGACGAGCCCGGTCGGCCGTACCACCTGCTCGACCACCTGCGCCTGATGAGCCGCCTCGTAGGCTGCCGGTGTCGCCGACACGAAGACGCAGCGTCGCGTCACTCGCTCGAACTCGTCGAACCGTAGCGGGCGATTATCGAGCGCCGAGGGCAGCCGGAACCCATACTCGACGAGATTTTCCTTGCGCGAGCGGTCGCCGCGGTACATGCCGCCCAGTTGCGGAATGGTGACGTGGCTCTCATCGATGATCATGAGCGCATCCGGGGGAAGATAATCGATCAGCGTTGGCGGCGGCTCCCCCGGCGCTCGCCCGGACACGTGGCGCGAATAGTTCTCGATGCCTTTACAAAAACCCAGCTCGGCCAGCATCTCGAGGTCGAAGCGCGTGCGTTGCTCAATGCGCTGGGCCTCCACCAACTTCCCCTCCTTCTGGAACCACTCGATCCGTTCCCGCAGCTCCTCCTTAATTGCCTCGATCGCGCGCAGCGTCGAGGCCCGCGGCGTCACATAGTGGCTCGAGGGATACACGGTGTAGCGCGGAATACGCTGCAGGATGTGTCCGGTCAGCGGATCGAACAGGTGGATTGACTCGACCTCATCGTCGAAGAGGGTCACCCGCACGGCATCTTCCGAGTTCTCGGCGGGGAAGATGTCTATCACGTCACCGCGAACCCGGAACACCCCGCGCCGGAACTCGAATTCGTTGCGCTCGTACTGCATCTCCACGAGCCGCTTGAGGGCGTCGCGCTGCGTGAGCTTTTCCTTCTCCCGCAGGTGCAGGATCATGCTGTGATAGTCGACCGGATCACCGATACCGTAGATGGCCGAGACCGTGCACACGATGATGGCATCGCGCCGCTCCAGCAGTGACTTAGTGGCGGAGAGCCGCATCTGCTCGATGTGTTCGTTGATGCTCGAGTCCTTCTCGATGAACAGATCCTTGGATGGAACGTACGCCTCCGGCTGATAGTAGTCGTAGTAGGAGACGAAGTACTCAACGGCGTTTTCCGGAAAGAACTCCCGCATCTCGGAATAGAGCTGCGCGGCGAGCGTCTTGTTGGGCGCCATGATGAGCGCCGGGCACCCCAGCCGCCCAATGACATGCGCCATGGTATAGGTCTTGCCCGACCCGGTGACGCCGAGAAGGGTCTGGAACGCGAGCCCATCGCGCACGCCGGCGAGAAGCTTCTCTATCGCCTCGGGCTGGTCACCGGCCGGCTCGAACGTCTGATGCAACCGATAGGGACTGTCCGGAAACACGAGCGGCCCGGGCTTCGGGTGCCCCGTTGGCGCGGTCATCGAGGAAGGGCTGTTGGTCATACACGGGTGGGCACGGCTGAACATTACATTTTCCCATATTGATGAATGCCGTCGCCACCCCATCCTGGTTCCCGGGTTACCGGCGTCCCACCCGCAGCGATTGAGCAGGTAGAATGGAGTCTTTTACAATCGCGTCACCTGCTTTCCAGCCTGCGACTCTGCTCCATAAGGTCCCCGCAACCATGTCTTCTACCCTTCTCGCTGGCGTCGCCATGGCGCCACGTGACCCGATTCTCGGCGTCACCGAAGCTTTCAATTCCGACACGCGCCCCAACAAGATCAATCTCGGCGTCGGCATCTACTACGACGACGGCGGCAAGGTTCCCGTCCTCGAATGCGTGCGCCGCGCGGAGCAGAAGCTCGCGGAAACGCCCTTCTCGCGCAGCTACCTTCCCATTGATGGGCTGCAGACTTATGGCCGCGCGGTCCAGGAGTTGCTCTTCGGCGCGGACAGCGACGTTCTACGGGACCAGCGTGTGGTTACGGCGCAAACGCTCGGCGGCACCGGCGGACTCAAGGTCGGCGCCGATTTTTTGCGGCGGGTGAATGCCGACGCCCAGATCTGGATCAGCGACCCGAGCTGGGAAAATCACCAAGCGCTGTTCGATTACGCCGGCTTCAAGGTCAACAGCTACCCCTACTACGATGCCGGCACGCGAGGGGTTAGATTCGACGCGATGATCGACACCCTGCGGAAACTCCCAGCCGGGTCAATCGCGGTACTGCACGCCTGTTGCCACAACCCGACCGGCGTCGACTTGTCGCCCGAGCAGTGGGAAAAGGTGATCGAAGTCGTGAATGCCCGCGGCCTGATGCCGTTCCTCGACATCGCCTACCAGGGCTTCGCCGATGGCCTCGCCCAGGACGCGCACGCAGTGCGCCGCTTCGCGCAGACGTGCCCTACGGTTTTCGTGTCGAGCTCGTTCTCGAAGTCGTTGTCCCTCTACGGCGAGCGCGTCGGCGCGCTCAGCATCGTGACCGGGAGCGCTGAGGAAGCGAGCCGTGTTCTGAGCCAGCTTAAACGCGTGATCCGCACCAATTACTCGAACCCGCCGACCCATGGTGGGAAAGCCGCCGAAATCGTGCTGACGACGCCTGAGCTGCGCGCTCTTTGGGAAAAAGAGCTTGGCGAAATGCGTGATCGCATCAAGGCGGTGCGCAGCGAACTGGTGGCAAAAATTCGGGTCATTCGCTCGGATTTCGACTTCAGTTTTGTCGTGCGCCAGCGCGGTTTGTTTTCCTATTCGGGCCTGTCCACGGCGCAAGTACAACGGCTGCGCGAAGAGTACTCCCTCTACGCGATCGACAGCGGGCGCATTTGCGTCGCCGCGATCAACTCGCGCAATATCGACTACATCGCGCGCGCGATCACTAGCGTTCTCGTCTAAAGGCTGTGAACGGTGAACTGTGGATCGGTAAACCCGATAACGGTTTACCATTCGCCGTTCACTGAGCAGTGTCGCCGCCGAAGAGCTGTTCGATCTTCATTCCGATCGTGGTGCCGATTACGGTGCCAATCGGCCCGAGAAGAGCGGTACCGATGGCGGCACCGGCCGCCGCGCCGGCGGTCGGCAGGAGGGTGGGGGACTCGACCGTTCCCGAAACGTTGAGTGGCATGCTAGCAATCTTGCTCCCCTCGATATTGGTGTTGATACGCCCGGACAGCTCGCCCTCGGGAGAGATCGTCACTCTGCCGTCGCCCGAGAGCGAGCCTGCGGCGATCTTCAACTGCGTAAAGCGGCGTGTGCCGCGATCCAGGACGAGATGTCCCGATAATTGATCGAAGCGTGTCTCGTCCGATTTCTTCTCCTCTCGAAAAATGGATGTCGCCGCTTTGCTGATATCGACACTCCGCAGCACGCCGTTCCGCACATCGAAGGGAGTTTCCAGGTGCAGCGCCTTCAGAAGCCGGCCCGCGCGGGCGGCCTTCGCGCGAAACACCGGCTTAGCGTTCAGCTTCCCGCTCATGCTCGGCGGCTTGCCGAGCGCCCGCAGCAACGAGCGGAGCTCCACCCGGCCGATGCGGGCGTTGCCCCTCAGCCGCATGCCCTTCTGCCAGGACAGCGTCATCCGGCCCACAATCGTCCCACCATAGAGTTTGCCGCGGACGTTGCTGAAGTTCGCGTTCTTCGTCGTCGTAGTGCCTTTGACGACCAGCTCATCGAATTGAATTGCCGGTCCGACTGGCAGCTTCCAGTTCCTGGCCCTCGCGTCCACCCGATAATGCGATTGCTCCGGCTTGATCAATGCTTTCAGCTTCCCGTCGACCGTGACGATCGAAGCGACATCGAGACTGTTGTCGTCATTCAGCGTAAGACTTCCGTGAAACGGGCCAAAGGGGACGTTTTGCAGCATTACCATCGCGTTGTCGAGCTGAATGCTTTTCACCCTGACGATCGGAGCGGGAGCCGGCTTTCCAGCGGGGACTGGCACAGCTTTGAACCACTTAGGAATCTTCTCGATCGCCTTTTGAGTCAATACCAGCTGATCGATCCGGATGCTGCGAATCACCCTCGTCGATCCGAGTAGTGACCCTAGATCAGGTGTAATCGTGACGTGTTCCGCCGTAATCGCACCAGTCTTCCCGATCGAAATACCGTCCACCGTCACGTGCGGCACCGGCAGCCCGCTTGCCCGCAGCCCAGCGATCTTGACCGGCTCGCCGAGCGTCGCGGAAACCTGTGCCTCGACCAACAAAACGTAGTCGTTGAGCGAGATGAATAGCGGCGCCACGGCGAGCAGCAGAATCAACCCTCCGAGGACCAGACCGCTAACCTTTAACCACTTCATAAATAGAAGAAATTCGGCAAAAAGCGTTGACCGGAAAAGCACTGGCGATTAATATAGGCGCCTTCCCGGAGCCCCGCCAGATAGATAGTTCACGGTCTTATTCCCCGATAGCTCAGTTGGTAGAGCGACGGACTGTTAATCCGCAGGTCGTAGGTTCGAGCCCTACTCGGGGAGCCATTCAAATCGGGGACTAGCCGACTGCTAGTCCTTTTTTTGGCTCAACCTGACTAAAACGTGACAAATACACGACCTTCGCATCACGGCCCCTGCTCGCCTCGATCCTCGCTGCGGCGACAGCGAGATGGTCAGTAGTAAACCTTGCATAACGGTCTACCATCGCACGCGATTTTTTGATTCCCCTTGAGACCGCCACTCCCGCGGCACGACATTCCCCTTTCCAGGGAAGCGAGAGTAATCTTGTCCCCTGTCGGCCATGCACGGAGGGATTATGAACAAGCTGTTACTGCTGCTGATCGGAATGCTGCTGGCATTTGATGCTCAAGCGGTGTTTATGGACGGAAGGAAGCTGCTAACTTTCTGCCAAAGATACGAAACGTCACCTTCTGCGGAAGGTGTCTATTGCTCGGGCTATGTAGCGGCTGTCGTTGACGTGATGAAAGAAGACTCGATCGCAGGTTGGAAAGCGTGTACCACGGGGGTTGCTATTGACCAAGCTGTGAGAGTGGTGACGAAGTTTCTTGGCGATCACCCAGAGCTTCTTAACTATTACGGCAGTAGCCTTACCGCCAGCGCCCTCAGCGAGGCATTTCCCTGTAAGCAGTAACGCCGCCACTCCCCCGGGGGGATAGGGCATCATCCGCCCCTAGCCTCCAAAGGCGCAACCGCGCCTCCTGTTTCGCGCTGTCCTACGTGGTTTCGTCGGGGAGTGAACGAAGCCGAACCGTCTTAGATTCCCTTGTCGCTATCGTTCCCGGCTCTCGCCTTAAAGCGGGAGAAATGGCGATATGGTACGTGCACCTACTACCATAGACGAAGCAGCCGCTTCAGCGCTTCGAGCAGATTGGTGATACTCGCCTTCAACTCTTCGAGCGGATCGGTCTCATTGCGCGTGAGGCCATCGTCCTCTTCTTCACGCTCACGCTGAAAGCGCCCGTAAAGGCGCCTGCGTAACATCGCTTCTTTAAAATCCGCGTCGGCCACGCGTGCGACCCTTGCCGCTGCCGCTGCTCCTAGCGTTCCGTTCATCTCTCCTCCCCTTCCATGGAGCTCTCGTAGTCGCTCGCAATGTCTGAAGGCATCAAAGAAGCCAAGCTTGATATATATGATAGTTCGAGCTTGGCCTCTTTTACGAGGAGGTTTCCTCGTGGAGACGGATTTTTGGCCGCGCTATGTCCGCCAGCGCAAGATTGAGCAAGTTTGCCGCGTCTGGCATTCAAGTGTTCCCGGCAATCCACCAGGCCTGGCAAACGGGCAACCGAGCCGATCGCCATAATTCGAGGTTCGAGCGCAGCTCGGGACTGCTGAGAAAGGGGCCAGCAATCAGCCGACGCCTTTGATTTTTCCGCACTCGACCCCCTAGGCTAAAGTGGGAGAAACGTGGGGGTTGACCCCTAAGCGTCTATATGTTGCACTATGCGCGCGCCATTGGAACTTCAAAGGGTAATCCCAATACCCGATCGCCGTGTTTGTGAATCACTGGTGTAGGAGGATCCCCGTTGAATTCGGCGAACAAATCTTGTGCAGCGCATCATCCCCACTCGGGCGGTTGCAATTGATAGACTAGCGGCGCCGCTGATTGATCGTGGGACGACAGACTCGATATCTCGCAAAATTGCCATCATACGAGGAGAAGCCAACATGAGCGGATTCATCAAGCTAAGCAGACAGGGGTTGTTCCGAACGGTCGCAACGCTGGCTGTTTCGGCGGCGACATTCGGGCTCGTCGCGACGGTCAGCACGAACGCGGCAGCCGTGGACCTTTCCGGCAAGCGGATTGCCGTGATCATTCCATTCAGTGAAGGCGGCGGCACGGATAGCTACAGTCGGTTCATGCAGCCGTATTTCGAGAAATTCCTGCCGGGAAATCCCAAGATCGTCATCATTAACCGCCCGGGCGGCGGTGGCTTGACGGGCGTCAACTATTACGCTGCGAAGGCCGCGAAGAACGGCACCTGGGTGCTCGCGCTGTCGACGTCGTCCCAATCGAACTACATGCTGGGCGACAAGCGCGCGAAATTTAACATGGCGGACTTCATTCCAATCATCCTGTCGCCGCGTGGCATTATGCAGTACACGCGTAGCGACCTGGGGCTCCAGAACGAGACCACGCTCAAGGCGAAGATCGAGAAGCTCCGCAGCATTCCGAAGTCAAAACTGGTCTTCGGCGGCAAGACCCCGACTTCGGGCGGGTTGGCGCTGCGAACGGCGCTCAGCCTTCTCGGCGTCGAGGTCACCAGCGTCTGGGGCCTCGGGGGCAATGGCCCGATGGCACTCGCGTTCGAGCGCGGCGAATTCACGGTCAGCTACGACAACACGTTGTCGTTCCTGAACAATCGCGCCCACATGATCAAGAGCGGCATGGCCGTTCCGCTGTACACGTTCGGCGTGGTCAATGAAGACGGCTCGATCAGCCGCGACCCCGCGGTGCCGAACGTGCCAACCTTCGATGAAGCCTACAAAGCGGTCCACGGCAAGGATCCGTCGGGCGTTGCCTACGAGGCATGGAAATCCCTCATGTCCGTGAGCGTGCCGCTGTCGAAATCGTGGAACCTGATGAAGGGAACGCCCCCGGACGTTATCGCGGCATGGCGGACGGCGGCGCGCAAGACCTACGCCGCGATCATGCAGACTCCGAAGGGCCAAAAAGTCTTTGGTCCGTACAAAAACATCATGACCGATGCGGCGATCAAGATCCGCGACCACGGCACCACGCTCGAGCCGGCATCCGCCAAATGGCTCGCCAAGTACGTGAAAGACCGCTACAACATCGCCATCGCGGCAAAGCTCAGATAACAACGGTCGCGTCGTAACGGCATCATAGTTGCGCTGACGGGAGGGCGCCCGGCGATGAGTCGCCGGGCGCCCTTCGTTGGTTCAGAAAATCTCAAAGACCTCCCCCCGCCCGGCGACAATATAAGAGCGAGATACCAGCGATGATCGATACAGCGATGGTCGATGTCTTTGTCTCGGCGTTTTACCAGCTCATTGAGCCTACGCACCTCGTCTTTCTTTTTGGCGGCGTCATGCTCGGGCTCGTGGTCGGCATCCTGCCTGGGCTCGGTGGTATCGCGGGGCTGTCGATCCTGCTGCCCTTCGTCTTCGGGATGGACCCATCGCATGCGCTGGCGATGATGATCGGCCTGCTCGCGCCGCTGGCCACCTCCGACACCTTTCCGTCCGTCCTCATGGGCATTCCGGGGACATCGAACTCGCAGGCCACCGTGGTCGATGGGTTTCCAATGGCCAAGAAAGGCGAAGGCGCGCGCGCGCTCGGCGCCGCGTTCACAGCCTCGATGTTCGGCGGGGTATTCGGCGCCCTCGTTCTGACCGTCGCTATCTTCGCGGCCCGTCCGCTCATTCTCGCCATGGGCTTCGGCGAGCAGCTCCTACTCGTCCTCCTCGCGTTGAGCATGATCGGCATGCTGACGGGCACCAGCGCGTTGAAGGGTCTCGCGACCTGCTGCGTGGGTCTTTTGCTGGGAAGCCTGGGCACGGCACCGGCGACCGGTGAGTTCCGGCTGGGTTTCGAATCCATCTACCTCAGCGACGGGGTCCCCATCGTGATCGTCGGCCTGGGAATGTTCGCCATGCCCGAGATCATTGATGTTTTGCGTCGAAGCAGCCGTATTTCGGAAACGGCACAACTCGGCCACGGGTGGATGCAGGGCTTCAAGGACGTTTTTGAGCACTGGTGGATCGTCCTGCGCTGCAGCGTTCTCGGCTGCATCATCGGCGCGCTGCCGGGCCTGGGCGGCTCGGTGGTCGACTGGATCGCTTACGGTCACGTAATCCAGACGACCAAGAACAAGGAACGCTACGGCACCGGCGACGTGCGCGGGGTGCTGGCGCCGGAATCCGCCAACAACGCCAAAGAGGGCGGCGCGCTCATTCCGACGCTGCTGTTCGGCATTCCAGGATCGGGCAGCATGGCGATTCTTCTCGGCGGGTTCATCCTGATTGGCATCGAGCCCGGCATCACCATGCTGACACAGCATCTCGATCTGACGTTCACAATGATCTGGTCACTGGCAATCGGCAACGTGCTGGCAACGGCGTTGTGCCTGCTGCTCGCGAATTATGTCGCGCGCCTCACGACGATCCGCTATGCCTACCTGGCGCCGTTCATGTTCGTGCTGATCTTCTTCGCGGCATTTCAGGCGACGCGGGAATGGGCCGATCTGTTCGCGCTCTTCACCATGGGCACGCTCGGCATGTTCATGAAGCGTTTCGGTTGGTCGCGGCCGGCACTTTTGATCGGTTACTTCCTGGCCCCGCGCCTCGAGCCCACGATTTATCAGGCCTATCAGGTCTACGGGTTCAGCTTCTTCGAGCGGCCGATCGTCATCGGTCTGACCATAGCGACCGCGCTGTCGATATATGCCGCCTGGCGCTTTTCGCCGAACCAGGGCAAGACCTACACGGAAGAGGGTGCGCACGGTATATCTAACCGAAAACCGCAGCTTGCGTTCGCCGCAGTTTTGCTGGCCTTCGTCGTCTACGCGCTGGTCGACAGCTTCAATTACACATGGTACGGCGGCATTTTCATGCAGATCACCGCAGTGATTGGTTTGCTGCTATTCGCGCCGCTGATCTATTTCATGGTCCGCGCCGACAAGCCCGCGGGAGTCCTCGACGACGGGGAAAGGACCCTTAACGTCGATTTCAGCGATTACCATTATCTCGGCTGGATTCTCGGCATGTTTGCGCTGGTTGGACTGGTCGGTTTTCCGTTCGGGTGCGCCCTGTTCATCTTCCTCTTCATCCAGAACAAGGTAGGCAGCGCGCCCCTGAAACACGCGGTCATGGGAATTTCCGCTGTCGTCTTCCTTGGGGTCATGTCCCATTTCCTGAGCTTGCGATATCCGGGGGGTGTGCTGCTGCAGTTTTTCGACACGCCCTGGTGGCTGGGCGGTTAGGTCGATCCGCCCTCGTTCCCTAGCGTCCCGGGCGAAAATTGCTTTCGCCGTACTCGATGCCGTGGGCAGCGCTGTACCAACCCTGGGCCGAGATCGTGGTCGTTACTTCCGGCGCGCCCCTTTGGCCCGGTCGGCGACCTTCTTGCTTCCGCCCTTTGTCTTGACCGGCGGCCATCCAGTCTTGGGTCGCACGCGCTTGTACCATTCGAGGATCCGCTCGCCAGTCCATACCAACGTATCGGGCCGGTTGCAGACGTGCTCGAGAATGCGTCGCAAATGCTTGACCCGGTGCGGGACCCCCATGATGTAAGGGTGCAGGGTAAAGCACATGACGCGTGAGGAGCCGTCGGCCGCATCCTCGATCAACTGGTCGAACTGGTCGATCGCGCGGTCGGCGTACTCGGTGGCCCGGTGTCCCTGGATCAACAGCATCGCAAGGTCGTTCAGCTCCTGGGTGTAGGGGATGCTGACCAGCGTGCCGTGCTTGGTGCGCAGATCGACCGGCTGGTCGTCGAGCACCCAGTCCGCGACGTATTCGAATCCCGCTTCGGCGAGCCAGTCCACGGTGTCGTGCGTCTCGGCGAGCGCCGGGCCGAGCCAGCCCTTGGGCGGCTTTCCCGCATACTCCTTGAGGTGCTTGAAGACGCGATGGATCATTTTGCGCTGGTCGGGCACGGCCGGCAGCGCGCGCTGGATCCAGCCGTGGCCGACGAGATCCCAGTCCGATTCCAGGCAGGCGTCGACGATCTGAGGATAGACGTCGCAGACCGAGCCATTCAGCACCAACGAAGCGGCGACACCGAATTCATCGAAAATTTTCTTTATCCGCCAGAAGGCAACACGGTTTCCGTATTCATGCCACGCCCAGTTCGGTATGTCGGGGACGCTCTTGACGACCCCGCCCGGCGGATTGACCACCGTGCGAGGCATGGGCTCACTGATGACCCAGTTCTCGACATTGATGCATGGCCACACCACCACCTTGGCGCCCCCCGGCAGCGGCAGCGGCGGGCGGTCAATGATCGGGACGTAATCGAGACGGTCAGTCGGCCAATCCAGTTTCATGCGCCCTCTCCCTCCGGTTGTTTGCGGTATTCCCGCAGCGGCGTGCTTCCGCGTTAGGCGACGGACGCGCGGCTGCCCACACCGCGGTCCCTGTCACTGCTATATATGATAGCTGTCTGGAGGGCCTTCAGCGGTTCTTGGCGAACATCGCGGCATTGTGGCTGCCAACGTCCGTCCACTCGGTCCCGGGCCGCCGAGCCAGTGTTGTACTATCTGCGCGCAAACCCAACCCCTGGAGTACTCTCGTAATGAGCATCGTCACCCCTTGGTACCAGCTCGGCTACGTTATTCCTCACCTCTACACCGACCTCGATGCCTACCAGTTCTACCGCATTGCCCCCGAGGGCATGATGCTGGTCACGACCGGCCTCAACCTGACGGAGTACAGCCTCGAAGCCGTCGAACGGGAATTGCCAACCCTTTGGGAACGCTTTGACCTTCTTGCCAGAAAAAACGTGGACCGTATCTCGTTGAGCGGCGTGCCGGTGGCCTCGGCCCTCGGCCGGAAAAGAATGCTCGAAATTCTTGCCGAAGGCCGGGCGCGAACCGGACTGCCGTGCGACACGGATTTAGAAGCGCACATCGCGACGCTGCAGCACCTCGGAGCGACCCGGATTGCGCTGGCGACCCGCTGGCCCGAGGCAGTTAACACCGCGCTGACCCGTTACCTCGCCGAAGCCGGCGTCGAGGTCCTCGCCTGCCGCTCACGCGGACGCTCGCTCGCTCAGAATAAAGCGTCCAGCGCGGCCGACGATTACCAGCTCGCACTCGAGCTTGGCGGCCAGGTTCTGAGCGAGACACCCGATGCCCAGGCGCTCCTGATGCCGGGTGGCCTGTGGTTCGCCATCCACGCCGTGCCCCTGCTCGAGGCCGAGCACGGCCGGCCAGTGCTGCTCAACATTCTCTCGACGACGTGGGCAGCGCTCCATGCAGCGGGTGACCGCATGCACCGCCGTCCCGATCCGCGCTGGGGCCAGGTCCTGGCCCGCGTCTAACGAATCGGCCGCTCGCCGTCACCCATCAGCGCGGGGCAGCACAAGAAAAAGCGGACCGGCCACAAGGGCACGGCCCGCTCCGGGGGAGACGATTCGTTTAAATCTGGCTCGCGAGCGCGTAGACGCGATCGAGGAAGGCGCCGACGTCAATTGTCGACAGGTCCTCGGGCAGCTTCGGGCTCAGTTCCTGTTCGGTCTGGAAACACGACATTGCGACCAGCCTGACCGCAGGGTTCCAGTTCACGCAGAGCAGTTCCTCGTCGCAGCGCTCTGCCACTTCGACGCGCTTCGCCGCTTTCGCTTTCCGGTAGTCGTCCAGGTAGATGACCATGGCTTGCTTTCAGCTCCAGTTTCGTTCTTGCCTGAACCATTGCAGGTTCCATGCCAGAGCGGCCGGGTAACCGATCGCGCCGCCAACTCCTTGTTTTGTATTGAGCGCAATGGACAACTCTCCAACGGAATGCCAACTGGTTCGCACTCGATGGCAAGCGTGACTGCCATCGAGTTCGTCGGGGTATCGAATTTTCGTCAGGCGGTAATGTGTCACCGTGAAATCTGCACGCAGGAAGCCCGCAGCGAGCTCTAGGGTAGCGACGCGTGTCTTCCAGCGTTACCGGAGTTCCTCCCCTGCCCCAAAACAAAAACCCCGCCGAAGCGGGGTTTGGGTGAGAGCTGCTGCTAAATCTGGTCTTAGTATTTTTGAGTTAAGTTCCGTTTCGGTCACCTCATCCTTAATGCCCTTTCATGATGCCCTTTACGATGCATTTGCTCTTGCCGGGCACGACGGTGATGCTGCCATTGATCTTTCCGTACATGCCGCAGTAGGTCATGCGGTCGACATTCCGGAAGACGAAGCGGTAGCCCCCGCTCTCGCGATCGATCAGCATCACGCCCGTCTCTTCCAATAGCGTCACCTTGGAGATCTTGCCGTTATCCTCCCACCGGCCGGAGTAGCTGCTGCGCTCCACATCGATCGAGCAGGTACGGGGCTTCCGCTTGCTGTAGAACGCGAAGTAGTCGACCTTCCCGTTGACGACCTGGACGCCAATCCGCGCATGTTGATCCCGGACCCCGGTGAAGCAGCTAAGCTTTTCGACGCCTCTCACCGCCTTTGCGACCAGGGTGTCGCTGCCCTTGCCCAGACTGCGTTTGTAGTATACGACCACCCGGTCCTGCGCCTCGGCGAGCGCCTCGGCCGCCTTTTTGGCCTTTTGCGCAGCTGTCGCCCCGGCAGCCGCGGCGTTGGCTTGCTCTCTTTTTGCTCCAGCTGCCATGCGGTCCTTGTTTCGCTGGTCTCTCACCTCGGTCGCTGCGGCTTTGTTGGCTTGCTCCATTTTTTCTGCAGCGGCCATGCGGCTCTTGTTGCGAGTGTAATTGGCGACCGCGCGATCTTGTGCCTCGCTCAGTGCCCTGGCTTTCCTGTCGGCTTCCGCCGCAGCCCTGAATGTCGCTTTTTCCGGCGATTGCGGTGGCACGCTGGCGTCGGCCATCCCGACGCCCCAGAATGCGAGAATGCAACACACGATAATGGAGCGTTTCATACTCGATAATTCTCCACGATCCTGCAATTTTAGCTCCGGCTCGATAACCAGAAGATCGCAGCGCCTTCTTCGTTTGCCACGTCCGAACCAAAACACGCCCTCTTTAGTGTGTTCGATCATATTCGTGCAGAGTGTCAAAACGCGTCAGGAGTCTATCCAGTGTGCACGCGGAATTGTCGCGACCTGGGAATGACCGCGCGGTGGCTTAGAGAGACCGGCTACGCCGGCACTGATGAGCGCGATGGTTCGTGGCGCCACCGCCGAAGGTGAAGCACCAAACTTTGCCTTGGCTTGGTGGCTCGTTTCGTTTATTGCGCGAGCGGAATCTGCGCGAGGACTCCCGCTTGCGCTTCGGCATCGAGCCGAGTTTCGACCTGGTAGAGCCGTAGTTGCCGGGTCGGGCCCAGTACACTGGCCGCCTTGCGCAGGTACTCGCGTTTGAGGCGCTGGCGCTCCGCCTCGAGCCGCATGGCCTCGGCGAGCAGCACCTCGGCTTTGTCCGGCGCGAGTCCGCCGCGATTAAAGGCGTTGGCATATTCCACGATGATGTCGAGCTGTTTCTCGCGCACCCCGACCACGGCACCCCGATATTCCTGGTAGACCGGCCAGAAATCGCTCTGTTCCTGGGCCGAGAGCAACATGTTGCCCGCGATACGGTTCCGGCGACGGGCCTCGGTCTGCACAAGCTGCTGCTTCAAGGTCATCTGCGCCCCGCCGGGTGAGGACTGCTGCGCAGCTGCCTCGAGAGGCATGACCAACTCAAAAACACAAAATGCAACCACGATCGCAACGAAACGTATCATCGGGCAAGGCTCCCTTTCAGGCGTTACTTCGATTCGGTCACACGCCAGCCCGGCCGGTCCGGTCCCGGCAAACCCGGAACCCCTAGCTCGCCCGCGACCCAACTGCGCCGATAGCGGCAAAAAGATTATCGACAGTTTGCCGTGGAATGTCGCGGGTGATGAACACGAGCCGCGTGCTGCGGTCTTCACTGGGCCAGGCAGCCAGCTCGAGCGGCGGATGGAACAGGTGCTGCACGCCCTGCACGACCATTGGCCCCGCCTTGCCTTCCACGTTGACGAGTCCTTTGACGCGCAGCAGGTCGGGCCCGCGCAACGCCGTCAGGACATCGAGGCACTGGGTGAACGACTCCCAGGGCATGGGTCGTTCGAATCGCAGCACGAAAGACTGCACCGCCTCATCGTGGACGTGGCCCTCCTCGTGGTCATCGGTCGCGCCCAGCCAGCGCTCGACCTCCTCGAGATCGGCGCGCGTGCGGCGCAGGCCCACATCGACTAAATATGCCAGCTCGATCTCGCCGTTTATCGCGATTCGCTGGGGCGCACGGGTGTTCAATTCGCGAAGGCGCGACCTAAGCGTCTCGAGCTGCTTCTCGGTGACGAGGTCGGTCTTGGTGATTACGAGGCGGTCGGCCAGGGCTGCCTGCTTCACTGGTTCCTGGAACTGGCCGAGCTGTCCGACGACGTTGACGGCATCTACCACCGTCACTACGCAGTCGAGCCGAAACTGCTCCAGCAGGAGCGTGTCCGTAAGCAGGGTCTGCATCACCGGAGCGGGATCAGCCAGCCCCGTTGTCTCGATGATTACGCGGTTAAAGTCGATGATCTCGCCGTTGCGGCGCTGGACGAAAAGCTCTCGCAGTGTTTCCTGCAGGTCTCCGCGCAGCACGCAGCACAGGCACCCGTTGTTGAGCAGCATCATCTGCTCGGACGAAACCTCCACGAGATCGTTATCCACGCCGATCTCGCCCAGCTCGTTCACGATCACTGCGACACGGTTCATCTCGGGTTGCTTGAGCAACCGGTTGATGAGCGTCGTCTTGCCGCTGCCGAGAAAGCCGGTGATGATCGAAACCGGGATGAGCCCGGCGAGGACATCACGCGTCGTCGTGGTCGTGTCCTGCGTCAGCATTTCATTTCAAGGTGAGCGGTGAACGGTGAACGGTGAACGGTGAACGGTGAACGGTGAACGGTGAACGGTGAACGGTGAGTAATAGACAACATCTCTCAAATCAGGTTCTGCCCGTTGCTCTTCCGTTTACCGCTTACCTTTTACCGGTGTTAGATATTCATCTCCAGGCAGTACAACCCCCCTGTGAAGCGGTCCATCGCATAGACGATACCCCGGTCGTCCCAGAACACGTCGTTGATTTGCGACGAGCCCTTTGGCGTCAACGCGGGCGTAGCCGGCACGAAATAAGCGATTTCGCGCGGCTGCAGCGGATTCGCCACGTCGTATGCGCGCACCCCCCCATTGAAGAATGTGCCCAGCACGATGTGGTCCGAGCGCATCGAGCACGGGCCCGGATAGTTCTCGTGAAGATTGTGCGCGCCGAAACGCCCGCCCCGCTTGGTGAAGACCTCCGGCGGAGGCAGCGGCAGGGTGGCGACCGGAACCAGGTTCGTCTCGTCGCTTCCATTCACGACCCACGCGAGCTTGGGCCAGTCCTCGCCGTTGTCCCTCGTGCACTCATCCGAGACGATAATCGTGTTGTCCTTGTTGAACAGCGGCAGCACGGTATGGGTGAAGCCATTGAAGGGTGGCGAGTGTCGCCAGCGCGTGACCAGCTTGGGCTTTGACTTGTCACCGATGTCCAGGATGACCGTTCCGCCGTCGATGTAACCGATATAGACGCGGTCAGGGCGCTGCGGGTACGTGTTGGTATTGTGCGGACGATACCCGCCGTCGAAGCGAGGATGCCGCGGCAGCGGCCCCTCGGGATCTCCCTTGCGGGTGCCCGGAAGCCACCAGCGCCCCACCTCGGTCGGCTTCGCCGGATTGCGCACGTCGATGATCTGGTAGAACTGGTCGTCCTTGGGATGGCTCGGCTCGAAATCGGCGGCGCCTGACGTCAAATGCACGTACTCGCCGTCCGTGAACCACACGCAATGCGCGCCGCGCGAGCCCGGGCCTGACCGATCAAAGTGGGAAATCAGCTTCGGCGCCTCGGGCTTGCTGATATCGAACAAGTCGAAACCAGCCGGTTTGAGGCCCCACTCCTTGGTCTGGTACGCCACGACCATCATGTCGCCCACGACATCGAGCGAGTTCGAGCGCACTTTCGCATGGGGCAGGTCGGTCTGGATCACGATCTTCGGGTTCTTGGGATCCGTAACATCGACCGCGGTGAAATTCTTGGGTGCCGACTCGTGCGCAAGCCACAGAATACGCCGGCCGTCTTTCGTCGCTTGCATGTTGCTACCCTCGCCGATGCCGCCGAAGCCGGCCAGCTCGTTGTGGGCAATCAGCTTCATATTGAGAGCCAGCTGAGTTGCTTGCGCCCCCGGTCGCATTGTTCCTTCGGCTGCCATCTATCTCCCCTTTCTCGTAATGCGCCGCGGAGCGAATCCCCGCAATCTGGCGCGTTTTCTCAGAATCGCGTGTATCGCGGCGGTGTCCTGCTTCGCGCGTCCCTGCCGCAATGCTGCAGTATAGAGCTCGAGGCTGCGATCGAACAGCGGCGTCGGGCACCTCAACCGCCGCGCAAACGCGTGAATGATATTAATATCCTTCTGATAGACGTCCGCCTTCATCGTGGCCGGAAGGTAGCGTCCGTTCACCATCATCGGCCCGCGCACCTCGAACATTCTCGACGTCCCCGCGCCGTCCCGGATCACGCGGTAGACCAAACCGAGATCGAGGCCTGCCTTCTCGCCCATCACCATCGCTTCGGCGGTGGAGAGGTTGTGAATCGTCACCAGGAGATTGGCAATAAATTTAAGCTTGGAGCCGATGCCGAATTCACCGCAGTAATACGTGGCGCGCGCAAACCCGTTAAACACCTTCCGGCAACGGTTGAATGCCCGGCGCTCGCCGCTCGCGTAGACCGCGATGTCCTTGGCGGCCGCCTGCGCCCCGGTGCCGCTGATCGGGCAGTCGAGCATCTCGATCCCGGCGCGGGCGAAGCGCCTGCGGCAACGCTCCTTCAGCTCGATCGGCATCGTGCTCGCTTCGATGACGACCGTGCCGCGGGCCGCTCCGGCCGCGATGCCGTCCTTGCCGAAAAAAGCCTCGGCCATGGCAGCTGGCGACGGCAGCGAGCTAATGATGACCCGCGCCGATTTCGCCACATCGGCGCACGAACGCGCCGCCCGCCCGCCCCGTCCCGCGAACTCCCGCCGCCGCGCCGCCGCGACGTCGTAACCCGTCACGGAGTGGCCGGCCGCCAGTAAATGGCGGGCAAAGGCGCCGCCCATAATCCCTAGACCGACGACGCCAACGGGCGTGCCCGATCTGCGTTGCCGTCTGCGCTGTGATCGAACTTTTCCGGCCACGATAGCGTTCCGTATCAGTTCGGCTTCATGTTCACCCGCGCCTGCGCCGCCTCCTCGGGTGTCATGTTGTCGATCCGCTCCTCGAGGAACGGCGTCGAGCACACCACGGCGTAGCGCGCGAACGGCGATTCCACCTGCAGCCGATAGGATTCTCCGCGCGGCACGTAAATGATATCCCCGCTCCCGACCGACTTCGATTTGCCCCCAGCCTGTGCCTGCAGCCGCCCGTTCAGGACGTAGATGAACATCTCGCGCTGACTTGTGGTCTCCGGCTCATCGTAGCCGCCCGGCACCTCGCAGAAGCCGAACGCCAGCCGTTCGCCCTCGATCCAGTCAATGTGCCGCGCCGAGCGCCGCGGGGCTTCGAGCGACTCGATGACGGGGTAGAAGCACACGTTGAGGTCTTCGATGATGGCCTGGGACTTGCCTGGGGCCTTCTGGTGCTTGTCGCGGTCCCCGACCCGGTACTTGCGATTGACCTCGTCAACAGTCATCGCCTTTTCGGGCACCGCCTCGTCTTCGGCGAGCCCGACGACCGTCCAGGTCTTGTCCTTGATATAGAGATACTGGCAGTTGCCGTCCTCGGTCGCCCTCATCGAATGCCGCGCGTAGGCTGGCGCATGGACGAACGTGCCGGGGCTCACGATACGGCGATCTTTGCCGACGATCGCGTTGACGTTACCGCGTATCGGGAAAATCAGGAGCTCGTTCGGATGGTAATGCAACTCGGAGCCGGTGCCCGCGTTCTTGTGCAGCAGGGGCTGCGGCGCATCGAGGCTACGACTTGAGTTCGTTGCGCGCGCGGCAAGTGGTCAGTGAAGATTTCATGCGCTTTGACTACGTGCTGGCCATGGATGAAGACAACCTGGCCATATTGCAACGACTATGTCCGGATACGCATCGCGACCGCGTACGCCTGTTTCTGGATTTTGCTGATGA